>NZ_JBVVPZ010000035.1:0-67983 GCF_055811415.1 Mesorhizobium sp. WSM4846 | reverse complement strand
TGGCGGTTCGCGAAGGCAGTGGTGACGGCGATCTCCCCCCTTGTGGGGGAGATGTCCGGCAGGACAGAGGGGGGCGCGAAGGATCACGACAGATGAGCATTTATCCGAGTGGAACTGGATCATGTTTTGATCCTCCCTGACCCAGAGCGCATCCTTCAGCTCGGATGAGCCTATGGATCAACCGTTTGGTTTTGCTAGCCGGGTTGAACCGCATTACAGCGGTCCCGTACAAACCCCTCACCGAGCACGCGGCAGCCTTTCAAAATGCACAGCATCAAGCGGTTCATCCCCGCCTCTTTCGTCGTCCTGTGGGCGACCGGCTTCATCGGCGCGCGTTATGCCATGCCGTGGGCCGAGCCTTTCACCTTCCTCGCCGCTCGTTTCGTGCTGGCCGCCGTGCTGTTGGCCGCCTTGATGGCAGCACTCGGCTCCAGGCGAGCGACGCGCAAGGAGGCGTTTCACGCGACCGGCGCCGGCATCCTGATGCATGGCGTCTATCTCGGCGGCGTGTTCTGGGCCATCCACAGGGGCATGCCGGCCGGATTATCCGCCTTGATCGTCGGGCTGCAGCCGCTGATCACCGCGGTGATGGCCGGCCGGTTTCTCGGAGAGGCGATCCTGCCGCGCCATTGGGCCGGCCTCACTGTCGGACTTGCCGGCGTGGTCATCGTGCTTTGGCCGAAGCTCGGAACGCTCGGCGGCGGCGTGACGGCCGAAACGCTGGCCGCCTCGCTTGTCTCGGTGCTTGGCATGAGCGCCGGCACGATCTGGCAGAAGCGCTTCGCCTCCGGCGGCGATCTCGTGGCGGCCACCACTTGGCAATATGTCGGCGGTGCATCGGTGATGGTTTTGGCCTCGCTCGCTTTCGAGACCCGAACCGTCATCGTCAATGGCGAGTTGATCTTCGCCATGGCATGGCTGGTGCTGGTGCTGTCGATCGGCGCCATCTTCCTGTTGATGGTAATGATCCGCGACGGCGAGATGTCGAAAGTCGCTTCGCTGTTCTATCTGGTCCCGGCCGTCACCGCGGTCATCGCCTGGCTGTTGTTCGGCGAACAGTTGAACCTGGTCCAGATCGTCGGCATGGCGATCGCGACGCTCGGCGTCGGGCTGGCAACCGCTCAGCCGACCAAAGCATGATCCCAAAAAGTGGGAACCGATTTTCGGAAAAGATCATGCTCAAAACAAGAATCAGCCAACGCGCGCGCGTGCCTCCAGATAGCGGCTGATCGCGGCATTGAGTTCACCGCCGAGAATGAAGATCGCCGAGACCATATAGAGGAAGACGACCGCGACCATGATCGAGGCAAGGCCGGCATAGGTCGTCACATAGGACGAGAAACGGTCGAGATAGGCGGCGAAGATGGTCGACCCGATAAGCCAGGCAATCAGCGTGAAGATGATGCCCGGTATGATCGAGACGAAGCGGCGCTTGCCCGCAGGCAGCCAGTAATGCACCGCGAACAGCCCGCCGACGATGACGACCGAGGCGATGATGTAACGCCACAGCGTGATCGTTCCCATATAGGGTTTTACCCATTCGAAATTGGCCTCGGCCAGCCGCGCCAGCAACGGCGCAAACACCAGAAGCACGCTGATCGCCAGAAAACCTGCCGTGGCGATCAGCACGAAGGCGATGCTCTGTACCCGGCGGTAGATGATGCCGCGCGTTTCGGAAACGCGGTAGGCGCGGTTGAGCGAGGTGCGCAGCGCCTCGATGCCGTTCGAGGCGAAGAAGGCGGCAAGCAGCACGCCATAGGTCAACAGGTCGGTGCGCTGCACGGTGAGCACGTTGAGCACCTCGCGCGCGATCGGCTGGGCGATCTGCTCGGGCCAGGTGTCGAAGACGATATGCACGGCGGTGTCGGCGAAAGCCTGTGCGCCGAGGAAGCTGGCCAGCGTCGTGGCGAAAATCAGAAAAGGGAACAGCGCCATCAGCGCCGTGATCGCCAGATGACTGGCCATCGCCCAGCCATCGTCTGCATCGAAATGGCCGAACGCGTCATAGAGCACGCGCTTGAGGGCTACGATCTTCCGCAACAAGAACCGCGTTCCCTTCGATTGTCTCGACGCCGCGAATATGGGAAGGGATTGCGGCAAATGGCAAGCCTAGGTCAAAGCACGCTTCCTCCTGGAGAAGAGTTGCGCACCATCATCGTCACCGGAGCTTCTTCCGGGATAGGCGCCTATTGCACCCGGGCGCTGAAGGCGGAAGGCTGGCGGGTGTTCGCGACTGCACGCAAGCCGGAGGACATCGCCGCCCTCGAGGCCGACGGCCTCGAGGCTTTCTATCTGGACTATTGCGAACCGGGATCCATCGAGACGCTGGTGGCGTCGGTGCTGGAGCGGACCGGCGGACGGCTCGATGCCCTGTTCAACAACGGCGCCTACGCCCAGCCCGGCGCCGTCGAGGACCTGCCGGTCGCAGCGCTCAGAGAGCAGTTCGAGGCGAATGTCTTCGGCTGGCATGACCTCACCCGCCGTGTCGTGCCGGTGATGCGGCGCCAGGGCCATGGCCGTCTTGTCCACTGCTCCTCGATCCTCGGCCTGGCGCCACTGCCCTTTCGCGGCGCCTATTCGGCGTCGAAGCACGCGATCGAAGGGCTGATGCTGTGCATGCATCAGGAACTCCAGGGCAGCGGCATCCATGTCTCGCTGATCGAGCCGGGGCCGGTGACATCGAAGATCGCCAGCAACGGCCTTGTGTGGTTTCTCAGGAATATCGACCGTGAGAATTCCGTGCACCGCCTCGCTTACGAGGCGCAGCTGCAACGGCTGCAGGCCGGCGGCAGCACGTCACGGCTGAAGCCCGGGCCGGCGGTGGTTCATGCGGCCTTGCGCCATGCGCTTCTGTCGCGGCGCCCGCGTCCGCATTATGTGGTAACGGTGCCGGCCAGGATCGGCGTCGTCCTCAAACGCATCCTGCCGGCATCAATGCTCTACCGCCTGCTTGCCAAACGCGCCTGAACGCAATCGACTGGAAAACACACTATGGCAACCGTCTTCAACATCCTCGCTGTTCTCGTCATGGTCGCCGTGGTCATCGTGCTGATCCGCGGCCTCGTCAACATGATGCGCGGCGGCTCCGGCATGACCTCCAACAAGCTGATGCAGACGCGCGTGCTGCTGCAGTTCGTGGCATTGGTGCTGATCATGCTGGCGGTGTATTTCACCCGCAAGTGACGAGGGTGGCGATTTCGGGAGGCAGAGCGTGGTCAAGCTCAACAAGATTTACACCCGTACCGGCGACGACGGCACCACCGGCCTCGGCACCGGTGAACGGCGGCTGAAATCCGATCTGCGCATCGACGCCTATGGCACGATCGACGAAGCCAATGCCTGCATCGGCATGGCCCGCATCCACACCGCGGCAACACACCCGGCGATCGACGCGATGCTCGGCCGCATCCAGAACGACCTTTTCGACCTCGGCGCCGATCTGGCGGTGCCGGACGACGGCAAGCCGCTCGGTTATGAGCCGCTGCGCATCACCGCTGTGCAGACCGACCGCGTCGAAAAGGACATCGACCTGCTCAACAAGGGTTTGCAGCCGCTCAAATCCTTCGTGCTCAACGGCGGCACGCCGGCGGCGGCGGCCCTTCACCTCGCCCGCACGGTGGCGCGGCGGGCCGAGCGCATCATGGTGGCTTTGACGCAAACCCCAGGCGAGCACGTCAGCCGCGAGGCGATAAGATACATCAACCGCGTATCGGACTTTCTGTTCGTCGCCGCACGCGCGGTCAATGACAATGGAAACGCCGACGTGCTATGGGTTCCCGGCAAAAACCGCTGAATCTGCCGAGGCGGAGGGGTCCGATGTTCATCCCGCTCTATGACACCAACCGGCTGCGCCACATCAAGCAGCAATATGTCACGATCGGCCTGATCGCGTTCAATACGCTCATCTACTTCGCCACCGCGCTTGGCGGCGAGCAGTTCACCAACGCGGCTGTGCTGGGGCTCGGCTTCATCCCCTCGGTCGTCCATGACAGCGCCGAACTGGCTCCGCAGTTTGTCGTGATCCCGGAGAGCCTGAGCTACGTCACCTATTCCTTCCTGCATGCCGATATTTTCCATCTCGGCGGCAACATGCTGTTCCTGTGGGTGTTCGGCGACAATGTCGAGGACGCGCTCGGTCATATCCGCTTTCTCGCCTTCTATCTGCTCTGCGCCATCGCCGGCGCCTTCTTCCAGGGCCTGATCGCGTGGGACTCGCAGGTTCCGCTGATCGGCGCCTCAGGCGCCATTGCCGGCGTGGTCGCCGCCTATCTGATCCTCTATCCCAAGGTAAAGGTATGGGTGCTGGCCTTCGCCCGCATTCCGCTGCGCATCCCGGCCTTCATCCCGCTCATCCTGTGGATCCTGTTCCAGATCGTGATGTTCGCCGCCGGTGGCGAGGATCAGATTTCCTGGGCCTGCCATGTCGGCGGCATCATCGCCGGGGCCGTGCTGGTGCTCGTCTTGCGCAACCGCGCCGTACCGCTGCTTGCCGGTGCGGACGAAGAGGCAGCGGTGGTCGCCGGCCAAATGCCTGTTGCCGCAGAGCCGGCGCCAGGCGAACCGCTGCCGGCGTCGCGCTGGGGACGGGGAACCGCCTCCAGTCCCGACTGAACCGATTTGAGTGCGGCGCGGATGATTTGGGCGCGTCCCGGATATTGACGTGCGGGATCGCCGCAACTACGGAAGCGTTCCCACACCAATGCATGTCGCGCAAACTGTGCAGCGGTTTTGCGATAACGGCATGCATGGAACACACAACCTGAAGCGCGTCGCGTGAGGTCGGCCAAATGCGACGCGCTTTAGACGGTCGGAGACCAGAATTCCGTCCGGAATGTCGGCTTTCGACAACTCTGAAGAGGCGCACACTGCTATAGCGCGCCCGACTATCTTGAAAGAGGTGGCTATCGTGAAAGAGGTGACAGGCAAATGAAGATCCTTGTGCCCGTGAAGCGGGTTGTGGATGCGAATGTCAAGGTTCGTGTGAAGGCTGACGGTTCGGCGGTGGAACTCGCCAACGTCAAGATGGCGATGAACCCGTTCGACGAGATCGCGGTCGAAGAGGCGATCCGGCTGAAGGAGGCCGGCAAGGCGGAGGAGATCATCGTTGTCTCGATCGGGCCGCAGCAGGCGCAGGAGACCTTGCGCACCGCGCTCGCCATGGGCGCCGACCGCGCCATCCTGGTCAAGACCGACGAGCAGACCGAGCCGCTGGGTGTCGCCAAGGTGCTGAAGGGCGTGGTCGAGGCGGAAAAGCCCGGTCTCGTCATTCTCGGCAAGCAGGCGATCGACGACGATTCGAACCAGACCGGCCAGATGCTGGCCGCACTTCTGGGCTGGGCGCAAGGCACTTTTGCCTCCAAGGTCGTTATCGATGGCGACAAGGCCAAGGTGACGCGCGAGGTCGATGGCGGCCTGCAGACGGTGGAGCTGAAGATGCCGGCGATTGTCACCGCGGATCTTCGCCTCAACCAGCCGCGCTATGCCTCTCTGCCCAACATCATGAAGGCCAAGAAGAAGCCGCTCGACGAGAAATCTCCCGCCGATTACGGCGCCGACGTCAAGCCGCGGCTGAAGGTAATCAAGACCGAGGAGCCGGGCGGCCGCAAGGCGGGCGTCAAGGT
Source organism: Mesorhizobium sp. WSM4846 (assembly GCF_055811415.1). Classification (NCBI taxonomy): domain Bacteria; kingdom Pseudomonadati; phylum Pseudomonadota; class Alphaproteobacteria; order Hyphomicrobiales; family Phyllobacteriaceae; genus Mesorhizobium; species Mesorhizobium sp. WSM4846. The sequence goes on along the minus strand of NZ_JBVVPZ010000035.1, from coordinate 62,362 downwards.
CAAGAGCGTCGCCGAACTGGTCGACAAGCTTAAGAACGAAGCCGGCGTGCTGTAGGGCTGGGAAGGGACAAAAAGATGACAATTCTTCTGATTGCCGAACACGACAATGCGACGCTTTCCGACCAGACCGCCAAGGCGCTTTCGGCGGCACTGCAGATCGGCTCCGACGTGCATGTGCTGGTCGCCGGCAACGGCGCCAAACCGGCAGCGGACGCCGCCGCCAAGCTCAAGGGCGTGAGCAAAGTGCTGCTTGCCGAAGCCGACGAGCTCACCGAGCGTCTCGCCGAACCGCTGGCGGCGCTCGTCGTCGGCATGGCCGATGCCTATGACACGATCGTCGCGCCGGCGACCTCCTCGGGCAAGAATGTTGCGCCGCGCGTGGCAGCCCTGCTCGATGTCGCGCAGGTGTCGGAAATCATCGAGATTGTCTCGCCCGACACCTTCAAGCGGCCGATCTATGCCGGCAACGCCATCCAGACGGTGCAGTCGAGCGACGCCAAGAAGGTGATCACCGTGCGCACCGCCTCCTTCCAGGCTGCACCCGAGGGCGGTTCAGCCCCGGTCGAGACGGTTCAGGCAGCAGTCAATCCCGGCCTGTCGAGCTTCGTCGAGAACAAGCTTTCCGAGACCGACCGTCCGGAGCTGACTTCTGCCAGGATCATCATCTCGGGCGGCCGCGCGCTGGGCTCCTCGGAGAAGTTCCAGGAAGTCATCCTGCCGATCGCCGACAAGCTCGGCGCCGCCGTCGGCGCGTCTCGTGCCGCAGTCGATGCCGGCTATGCGCCGAACGACTGGCAGGTCGGCCAGACCGGCAAGGTGGTCGCACCTGATCTCTACATCGCCGTCGGCATCTCCGGCGCCATCCAGCATCTTGCCGGCATGAAGGATTCGAAGGTCATCGTCGCCATCAACAAGGACGAGGAGGCTCCGATCTTCCAGGTCGCCGACTACGGCCTCGTCGGCGACCTTTTCGTCATTCTGCCGGAACTGCAAAAGGCGCTTTGACGCCTTCTGCCAAAGCGTATTAAATTGTGAAGGGCGGGGTAGACGAAGTCGCCCCGCCCTTTTAGTTTGCACCGCACAAAAAGCAGGCCGCAAAGGCCATTTGACGGGATCGGTGTAATGAACAAGATCGAGACGATCGGCATCATCGGGGCGGGCCAGATGGGCGGCGGCATCGCCCATGTGTCCGCGCTGGCGGGCTACAAGGTGCTGGTTTACGACATCTCGCCCGAGCGCATCGAAAAGGGCATCGCCACGATCAGCGGCAACATGGCCCGCCAGGTCGGCTCCGGCAAGCTCGAGGAAAAGCTGCGCAACGAGGCGATGGCGCGCATTTCGTCAGCACCGACCATGGCCGACCTTGCCGGTGCCGATCTGGTGATCGAGGCAGCGACCGAGGACGAGACGGTCAAGCGCAAGATCTACGCCCAGCTCTGTCCGCAGCTCAATCCGGAAGCCATCCTGGCGACGAACACCTCGTCGATCTCGATCACGCGTCTCGCCGCGCAGACCGACAGGCCGGAACGCTTCATCGGCATCCATTTCATGAATCCGGTTCCAGTGATGAAGCTGGTCGAACTGGTGCGCGGTATTGCCACCGAGGACCAGACCTTCGAAGCGGCAAAGGCCTATGTGAACCATCTCGAGAAGACGATCACCGTTTCCGAGGATTTTCCGGCCTTCATCGTCAACCGCATCCTGCTGCCGATGATCAACGAGGCGATCTACACGCTCTATGAAGGGGTCGGCTCGGTCGACGCGATCGACACCGCCATGCGGCTCGGCGCCAACCATCCGATGGGACCGCTGCAGCTTGCCGATTTCATCGGCCTCGACACCTGCCTGTCGATCATGCAGGTGTTGCATGACGGCCTGTCGGATTCGAAATACCGGCCCTGCCCGCTGCTGGTGAAATATGTCGAGGCCGGCTGGCTCGGCCGCAAGACCGGGCGCGGCTTCTACGACTATCGCGGCGAGCATCCCGTTCCGACGCGCTAAGGCATGCCATTGCAGGCGACAGCGACCCCATACCGATATCCAGCCTCGCGCTGCTTTGCGGAAGTCGAACCCGTTTTCGGGGCCAGGCAGTCGCTACCAGCGCACGAAAAGCCGCCCGCCGAGAGCGCCGAGCGCGGCGAGGATGGCAATCGCGATCGTATACCAGGTGGCGACGAAAAGCGGCGAATCGTCGAAGCAGTGCGCGGCATAGAAGGTTGCCGCCAGCCCGCCGGCGAGCAGACCGGCCACGGCTCCGGCAAGCACAGGCCGCGTCGGCGCGCCATAGCGCAGCACCGCCAGGCAGACGGCAAGCGGACCGATGCCGATCAGGGGAATGAAGGTCAGGCAGATAAGCATGTTGCTGCCGACCAGCCGCCTGCCCCAGTCGGCCGCAGGCACCGAAAGGAGTTCCAGCCCCACCGCTACGGCCACCAGCAGCGGTGCGGCAATCATCCAGGTCGCCGCCCTGCCCGTCGCTGCACCGGGTGTCGACAGGGCGCGGATCAAGGTGAAGGCGCTGACCGCCAGAGCCATCGTGAACACAAACTTGGCAACGAAACGCGTCGTATACATGGCGGTGGCGATGTCGGTGCGTGGGCCGATCGCCAGCCAGAACACCACCGCCGCGATCAGCGTAGCCGCACCGGAGCCTATCCACCAGGCCGAGCCGAGCGGCATCGCCGTGCTGCGGGCATCGGCGTCGAGCGCCTTGATGAGATCGTCGGTCCTCATGTCATTGCCCGCCCAATTATTTGGCCCGCCCGAATTGTTTGGCCCCGAACCGTTTGGCAATGGCCGCAAGCCCGCGATGCAGCGACACGCGCACCGCAGTCTCGCTGATGCCGAACCTCACTGCCGTCTCGCCGATGGAACGGCCTTCGACCGACACCGACGAAACCACTGAACGCTGCGCCGGCGGCAGGCCATCCAGGGCCCGTGTGATGTCGCGCCCGCTGACCGTTTCAGCCTCCGGTTCGGCGAAGGTCTCGGCGATCTCGTCGATCTCGATCTCGATGCGCCGGCCGCGCCGTCGAAAGGCATCGATCAGCTTGAAGCGCGCGATGGCGTAGACCCAGGGCAGCACAGGTAAATCCTGGCGCCAGGTATGCCGCTTCACATGAATGGCCAGCAAGGTTTCCTGCACGACATCCTCGGGATCGACCCCGCCCTGAACGATCTTGCGCCTGATGAAGCCGCGAACCAGAGCAGCCGTCCGGCGCAGAAAGTCGGCGTAAGCCCTTTCATCTCCCGCGATCGCGGCCCGCATCAGCCGGGAAAGCTCGGCCTCGTCCTTGCCGGTCACAAGAGTTCACTCCCCGATAATTCGCGCCTCGGCGCTGATTTGTTACGTGGCCGGCGAAATAATGTCCAAGCCAAAGTAATGAATATCACGAAGGTTTCACCTCCGGCGCTCGATTACGCAGCTCACCAATGTTGACTACACCGATCAGGAATTGATAGTGCAGCCATGCTAAATCAAAGACCATCGAGATCGAGCGGGATGACGTCCATGAAACATGCTCTTTCCGTCCTTGCCGGAGCCACAGCACTTGCAATCAGCCTGATCGCCAGCCCGGTTATGGCCCAGGACGACGGCATCGTCGTCTACAATGCCCAGCATGAGAGCCTGACCAATGACTGGGTGGAAGGTTTCACCAAGGAAACCGGCATCAAGGTTACCGTTCGCCACGGCGGCGACAGCGATTTTTCCAACCAGATCGTCGCCGAAGGCGCCGCCTCGCCGGCCGACGTGCTCCTGACGGAAAACTCACCTGCCATGGTGCTGGTCGAGTCATCAGGCCTGTTCGCGCCGGTCGACGCCGACACGCTGGCGCAGATTCCCAACGAGTACCAGCCGGCCAGCGGCAAGTGGGTGGGCATCGCCGCGCGCAGCACCGTCTTTGCTTACAACAAGACCAGGCTGACTGCCGAGCAGTTGCCCAAGTCGCTGCTTGAACTCGCCGATCCGAGCTGGAAGGGACGCTGGGCCGCTTCCCCGTCCGGCGCGGATTTCCAGGCGATCGTCAGCGCGCTTTTGCAGCTTAGGGGTGAGGCCGCAACGACCGACTGGCTGAAGGCGATGAAGGCGAACTTCACCGCCTACAAAGGCAACAGCACGGTGATGAAGGCGGTCAATGCCGGCGAGGTCGATGGCGGCGTGATCTATCACTATTATTACTACGGCGACCAGGCCAAGACCGGCGAGAACAGCAGCAATGTCGGGCTGCACTATTTCAAGAACCAGGACCCGGGCGCCTTCGTCTCGGTTTCCGGAGGGGGCGTGCTGGCCTCCAGCAAGCACCCGAAGGAAGCTCAGGCCCTCCTGAAATGGGTGACCGGCAAGGGTGGTCAGGACGTGCTGAAGACCGGCAATTCCTTTGAATACGCGGTTGGCAAGGGCGCGCAGTCCAATCCGGCGCTGGTGCCGCTGGCTGATCTGCAGGCGCCGAAGGTCGACGCGACGACGCTGAACTCTAGGAAGGTGACCGACCTGATGACGGCAGCCGGCTTGCTTTAGTTCGCGTTCGTCCTAAAACGGCAGCCGACTGCGCTCCTGCGGGAATTCGCTTCCGCAGGAGCGCTCTGTTTTTCGAGGTGGCATTCGTCCATGACGACAAGCTGCATTTTTGGCCGTGTTTGCGGCTCTGCGATCGTTTCCGCCACCGGGCGGCAACGGCTCGGCGTCTGAGCTGATGCTGCCTGCGGCCGACCTTGCACGTTCAGGCTTGCCGACCGGCGTGGCGGCTGGGCAATGGAGGCGCCGGCGGCCGATATCCTGGATTTCGCTCGCCGCCATCCTGGTCTCACTGTTCTCGCTCCTGCCGCTCGCCTTCATCATCTGGATTGCCGTGCAGACCGGCTGGGAAACCGTATCGGCATTGGTCTTCCGGCCACGTGTCGGCGAGCTCCTGGTCAACACCCTGCTTTTGGTGGTGCTGGCGGTGCCGATCTGCATTGTGCTCTCGGTGGCGCTGGCCTGGCTGACCGAACGCAGCAGCCTTCCCGGTGCCCGGCTGTGGGCCTGGCTGTCGGTGGCGCCGCTCGCCATCCCCGCCTTCGTCCACAGCTACGCCTGGATTACCCTGGTGCCGGGACTGCACGGGCTGTGGGCCGGCGTACTGGTTTCCGTCGTCGCCTATTTCCCGTTCCTCTATCTGCCGGTGGCGGCAGCCTTGCGCCGGCTCGATCCTGCTCTCGAAGATGCCGCGGCAGCCGTCGGCCTGGGGCCATGGCGCGTGTTCCGGCGGGTCGTGCTGCCGCAGCTCAGGCTCGCCATTTGCGGCGGCTCGCTGCTGGTCGGTCTGCATCTCCTGGCCGAATACGGCCTCTACGTGTTCATCCGCTTCGATACCTTTACCACGGCGATCGTCGACCAGTTCCAGTCGACCTTCAACGGCCCCGCCGCCAACATGCTGGCTGCGGTGCTGGTGACATGCTGTTTCGTGCTGCTCGGGATCGAAGTGCTGGTGCGCGGCGAGGAGCGCTATGCCCGCGTCGGCTCGGGCGCCGCGCGGCAGCAGCAACGCACAGGGCTCGGCCGCGCCACCATCCCGTGCTTGGCTCTGCCCGTCGTCACCGCGCTGCTGGCGCTTGGCGTGCCGTTCGTCACCATCGGCCGCTGGCTTGTGGCCGGCGGCGCCGATGTCTGGCGCCTCGATGAGATCGGCCTGGCGCTCGGCCAGACCCTGTTCCTGGCGCTCGCCGGCGCCCTGCTCGCCACGGTTGCCGCCATGCCGATGGCGTGGATCTCGATCCGCGCGCCCGGACCGCTGCAGCGGCTTCTGGAGGGCTGCAACTACATCGTCGGCTCGCTGCCCGGCGTCGTCGTGGCGCTGGCGCTGGTCACCATCACGGTGCGCATCGCGCTGCCGCTCTATCAGACCCTGTTCACGATCCTCGTTGCCTATGCGCTGATGTTCCTGCCGCGCGCCCTGATCAGCCTGCGGGCGTCGATCGCGCAGGCGCCGGTCGAGCTCGAACGCGCCGCCGCCAGTCTCGGCCGGCCACCGCTCAGGGCGCTGTGGTCGACGACGATCCGCCTGTCGGCGCCGGGTGCCGCGGCGGGCATGGCGCTGGTGGCGCTCGGCATCATGAACGAATTGACCGCCACGCAGATGCTGGCGCCCAACGGCACACGCACGCTGGCGATGGCGTTCTGGGCCCACAGCGGCGAGATCGACTATGCGTCCGCCGCACCTTACGCGCTCATCATGGTGGCGATGTCGCTGCCGCTGACCTGGCTGCTCTACACCCAGTCGAAGCGGATGGCCGGACGATGAGCTTCCTCGAACTCACCGATGTGCACAAGCACTACGGCCCGGTGGCCGCACTGGCCGGCGTCGACCTCAGCGTGGCCAGCGGCAGCCGCACGGCGATCGTCGGACCGTCAGGCTGCGGCAAGACGACCCTGCTGCGGTTGATCGCCGGCTTCGAAGCGCCGGACCAGGGTCGCATCGTGCTCGACGGCGAGGTGCTGGCCAATGGCGACGCCGCGGTGCCGGCATATCGGCGCGGCATCGGCGTGGTGGCGCAGGACGGCGCCCTGTTCCCGCATCTGAGCATCGCCGCCAATATCGGTTTCGGCATGCGGCATCACGAGGACAAGCGCAGCGAGCGTATCGCCGAGCTCGCCTATATCGTCGGGCTCGACAAGGCGATCCTGAAACGGCGGCCGCACGAGCTCTCAGGCGGCCAGCAGCAGCGTGTGGCGTTGGCCCGCGCCATGGCCATGAAGCCGCGGCTGATGCTGCTCGACGAGCCGTTCTCGGCGCTCGACACCGGCCTGCGCGCCTCGATGCGCAAGGCGGTGGCCGAGCTTCTGGAGACCGCCGGCATCACCACGATCCTGGTCACGCACGACCAGGCCGAGGCGCTGTCCTTTGCCAGCCAGGTCGCGGTGATGCGCGACGGCAAATTCTCGCAGGTCGGCACGCCGCGCGAGCTTTATCTCAAGCCGAAGGACCGGATGGTCGCCGAATTCCTCGGCGATGCCATCATCCTGCCGGCCAAGATCGCGGACGGCTTCGCCAGCTCGCCGCTCGGCCGCATCGCCGTCGACAGCACCGAGCGGCGCGATCTCGCCCGCATCATGCTGCGGCCGGAACAGGTGCTGTTGAAACGAACATCGCGCGAAGGCATGTCGGGCACGCCGGACATGCTGTTCGGCGAAGTGACGGAATCCGAATTCGCCGGCTCGATGTGCACCATCGCGGTGCGGCTCCTGAACAGTCCCGATCCGCCGGACGCAGCCGCGATCGGCAACACGCCACTGATCCTGCGCAAGCCAGGCATGGACACACCGACGGTTGGCGAGATCGTCCGGCTGACGGTGTCGGGCAAGGCGCATGTGTTTGCCTGAACGGTCTTGCGTCTCGCGCAGTTCGCCAGTCAGGCCGACAGGCCGGCTTCAATCGACCCGCTTTCCAGCCTGATCGAACCAATGCAGCTTTTCGGCTTTGGCCACGACACGCAACTGGTCGCCGGGCTTTGCGGTGGCGCGCCCCGAGACGCGCACGATGATACGGCTGCCGGCTGCGGCGCAGTGAAGAAAGCTTTCGGCCCCGACCGGCTCGACCGCTTCGACTGCCGCCGGCAGGACGAGCGCACCGGGCAGCGCCTCCGCATTGAAGGTGACGTCGGCATCTTCAGGGCGAAACCCCAGCGTCACGGCTTGCGTTCCGGGAGCCGCAAAGCCGATCGCGGTGCCGTCAGCCAGCATCGGGCCTGAGGAACTTCCGGTCAGCGCCAGGAGGTTCATCGGCGGCGCGCCGATGAAGGAAGCGACGAAGATCGACGCCGGCTTTTCGTAGATGTCGAGCGGCGCGCCCGTTTGCTCGACCAGCCCGGCGTTCATGACAACAAGGATGTCGGCCAGCGTCATCGCCTCGAGCTGGTCGTGGGTGACATAGACCGAGGTGACGCCGAGCGTGCGCTGCAAGTTCTTGATCTCGACCCGCATCTGCCCGCGCAATTTGGCATCGAGATTGCTGAGCGGCTCGTCGAACAGGAAGACCTTCGGATTGCGCACGATGGCGCGGCCCATGGCGACACGCTGGCGCTGGCCGCCGGAAAGCTCGCGAGGCCGCCGGTCGAGCAGCGCCGAAAGCTCCAGCACCTTGGCGGTCGAACGCACCCTGCTGTCGATCTCGTCCTTCGGCGTGCCGCGATTGCGCAGGCCATAGGCCATGTTGTCATAGACTTTCATATGCGGGTAAAGCGCGTAGTTCTGGAACACCATGGCGATGTCGCGCTCGGTCGGGCCGATGGCGTTGACCACTTTGCCGTCGATGGCGACCGTACCGGCTGAAATGGTCTCCAACCCGGCGATCATCCTCAGCAGCGTCGACTTGCCGCAGCCGGATGGGCCGACCAGCACGCAAAGCTCCTTGTCGGGAATGGCGATGGAGACCCCCTTCACGGCTTCGACGCCGCTGGGATAGACCTTCTTCACGCCCTTCAGATCGACGGTCGCCATCAGCTTCTCACTTTTCGGATTCGACCAGGCCGCGCACGAACCAGCGTTGCATCAGCACCACCACCAGGATCGGCGGCACGATGGCCAGCATCGCGGTGACCATGACCAGGTGCCATTCGGTATCGGCATCGGCAAAGGAAACCATCTTTCTCAACGCGATGACGATGGTGTTCATGTCGTTGCTGTTGGTGACCAGCAACGGCCAAAGATACTGCGTCCAGCCGTAGATGAAGAGGATCACGAACAGCGCCGCGATGTTGGTGCGCGACAATGGCAGGAGGATATCGAAGAAGAAGCGCCATGGCCCGGCGCCGTCGACGCGCGCCGCCTCGAGCAATTCGCCCGGTATGGTCATGAAGAACTGGCGGAACAGCAGCGTCGCGGTGGCCGAGGCGATCAGCGGGATGATCAGGCCGGCATAGGTGTCGATCATGCCGAGATCGACCATTACCTTGTAGGTCGGCAGGATGCGCACTTCCACCGGAAGCATCAAGGTGATGAAGATCAGCCAGAAGAAGGTCATGCGCAGCGGGAAACGGAAGAACACGATCGCATAGGCCGACAGGATCGAGATGCAGATCTTTCCCACAGCAACGCCGAGCGCCATGATCGTGGTGTTGAGGAGCAGTTGGCCGACGCTGACACCGCCGATGCGGCCAATGCCGCCGAACAGCGCCTCGCTGTAGTTGTTCCAGAGCTGGCCGCCGGGCAAGAGCGGCAGCGGCGGCCTGAGGATGGTTTGCAGCGTGTGCGTCGAGGCAACGAACGTGTAGTAGATCGGGAAAGCCACGATCAATATGCCGAGGATCAGCACGGCATGGGCGATAAAAGTGCGGAGCGGGGACTGGCCGATCATCGCTGCCCTCAACCGTAGTGGACTTTGCGTTCCACGTAGCGGAACTGGATGGCGGTGAGCGCAATGACGATTGCCATCAGGATGACCGACTGCGCCGCCGAGTCGCCCAGGATCAGATTGACGAAGCCGTCATTGTAGACCTTGTAGACCAGCGTCTCGGTCGCCTTGCCCGGCCCGCCGCCGGTGACGGCATGAACGATGCCGAACGTGTCGAACAGGGCATAGACGGTGTTGACGACCAGCAGGAAAAAGGTGGTCGGCGCGAGCAGCGGGAAGACGATGGTCCAGAAGCGCTTGGTCTCGCCGGCGCCGTCCATGGCCGCCGCCTCGATCAGCGTTTTCGGCACTGCCTGCAGACCGGCTACGAAGAACAGGAAATTGTAGCTGATCTGCTTCCAGGCAGCCGCCGACACCAGCAGGATCATGGCGTGGGTTCCGTTGAGCAGCGGATCCCAGGCGATGCCGAGGCTTCGCAGCAAATACGCCAACGAGCCGATCGAAGGATTGAACAGAAACAGCCACAGCATGCCGGCAATCGCCGGCGCCACGGCATAAGGCCATATCAACAGCGTGCGGTAGAGGCCTTTGCCGCGCACCGCCTTCTCGGCCATGACCGCAAGCAAAAGCGCCACAACCATGGCAACGATCGCGGTCGCAAGCGAGAACACCACGGTGACCTGGATCGAGTTGAGGTAGGCCGGATCGGCCAGCACCTTGCGGAAATTGGCAAACCAGACGAACCTGGTCCTCAGCCCGAACGGATCCTGCCTGAGCATCGACTGGTAAAGCGCCTGACCGGCCGGCCAGTAGAAGAAAATCAGTGTTATGGCGAGTTGTGGCGCCACCAGCAGGTAGGGCAGGATCTTGTTGGGAAAGACGACGCGTGGAGACAGGCTGATTTCCTTCGCTAACTCGGGAGACGCCCACGCGAGCTCGCGTGGGCGATATTCAAACCGACACCAACCGAGATAATCTCGTCAGTTCTCCAGCGCTTCCTTGATTGCGGCGTTGCCGCGCGTGACCGCGTTGTCGAGCGCCTGCTGAGCGGTTTGCTGGCCGGCCAGCATCTTCTCGAACTCCTCGTTCTGGATATCGCGCACCTGCGGCAGGTTCGGCAGGCGCACGCCCTTCGAGTTGTCGGTCGGTGCCTTGCCCGTCATTTGCAGGATGGGTGTCTCACGGCCGGGGTTCTTGTCATAGAAGCCCGATTTCTTGGTCGCCTCGTAGGCAGCGAGCGTCACCGGCAGGTATCCCGACTTCTGGTGCAGATATTCCTGCACATCGGTCTTGGACAGATAGGCGAAGAACGCCGCGACGCCCTTGTATTGCTCGTCCGACTTGGCGCCGAACACCCACAGGCTGGCGCCGCCCGGCGTGGTGTTCTGCGGTGCGCCCTTGGCGTCGCTGTCGTAGGGAAGCTGGCCGATGCCATAGTTCATCCCGGACTTGACGATGTCGCCGAGGCCGCCCGACGATTCGGTGAAGATGCCGCATTCGCCGGCGAGGAAGATCTGCTTGGCTTCGGAGGTACGCCCGCCATATTTGAAGGTGCCGTCCTTGGCGAGGTCTGCGAGCGCCTGGAAGTGGTTGACGAAAATCGGCGCGTTGATCTTGAGTTCGACATCACCGCCGGCCAGGCCGTTCTGCTGGGTCGCCCACGACACATCATTCCATGCTGCAAAATTCTCCAGATGGATCCAGGTCAGCCAGGTCGAGGTATAGCCACAAGGGGCGGCGCCGCTCGTCTTGATCTTCTTGGCGGCTTCCCACACCTCGTTCCAGGTCTTCGGCGGGTTGTTCACGTCGAGGCCGGCCTTCTGGAAGATGTCCTTGTTGTAGTAAAGGATCGGCGAGGAGGAGTTGTAGGGGAAGGACAGCATGGTGCCGTCCGGCTTCGAATAATAGCCGACGATACCGGGCAGATACTGGCTTTTGTCGAAGGTCATTCCGGCACCGGTCATCACCTCGGCAACCGGCTTGATCGCACCCTCGGCCGCCATCATCACGCCGGTGCCAACGTCGAACACCTGGAGGATATCGGGCGCCTGGCCGGCGCGGAAGGCGGCGATGCCGGCATTCAGCGTCTCCGGATAGGTGCCCTTGAACACCGGAACCAGTTCATAGTCGCTCTGGCTGGCGTTGAAATCCTTGGAGATCTTGCCGACGACCTCGGCGTTGGCGCCGGTCATGGCGTGCCACCAGCTGATCTGCGTGACGGCGAAGGCGGAGGTGGTGGAAAGCAGGGTCAAGGTGGCGGCGACACCGGCCGCGAAGCCGAACAACTTCATGTTTCATCTCCCGTTTGTCATTGGCGAAAGGGGCACTCTCGCAAAGCCAATATGTGCCGCCCGTGACAATTGGACAACGGTTTTGTTGCGGACCGATGAACTTGATTTCCACTTAAAGTGGCGTGCGCTTCGAGATGAGAGCCGATGGAAAGCAATTGAAAAGCCGGCTTACCAATCGAACATCGACGACGACCGGCAATCGCCGGCGCCTCCTAAAGAGCGCACTATTGCGCGACATGCGTTAGTACGACTTGCCGAGCGCCGTCTCGACCAGCCGCTTGGCGTCGGGGCTCGACCATTCGGCCGGGCCGTTCATGTGGGCAATCAGGCAGCCTTCCGCGTCAATCAGCATGGTGACCGGCAGGCCGAGCGCCAGGCCGCGTGTCTTGAGATCGTTGAACAGCGCCATCGTCGAATCACGGTAGTAGCCGAGCGCCTTGACGCCGGTCTCCTCAAGGAACTTCTTCGGTTTGGCGTCGTCGCCGGCATCGACATTGACCGCGACGACCTCGAAGGCATCGCTGCCCATTTCGTTCTGCAGCGCGTCGAGCGCCGGCATTTCGGCGCGGCAAGGCGCGCACCATGTCGCCCACAGATTGAGCAGCACCGTTTTGCCGGCATGGTCGGCGAGCGTCATCGGCTTGCCGTCGGGGCTATTGAAGGCAAGACCCTTCAGCGATTGTGGCGGATCGGCCGGCAAAAGTGCTGCAACCTGGCCGGTGGCAGCCGCCGCGACCGTCTTGGCGCGGTCGGCCTTGGCGGCGCAGGCGACATCGTCCTTGCTGTCGCCAACGGCGACTTGAGCGGGGGCGTTGTTGCCAGAACCGCTTTCGCTGACATATACCGCGACCGCGCCGGCCAGCACGCCTGCCACCAAAGCGGCGAGGATGAGGCGCGGGGCCGGGAAAAATCGATTGCCGTCTGCCATTTTTAAAACTGCTCCGGAAGCACGGGTTATAGCGATGAGCGACAAGAAGGCCAGCAACCAGATGTGGGGCGGACGTTTTGCCTCGGGTCCGGCCGCGATCATGGAAGCGATCAACACGTCGATCTCGTTCGACCGCAAACTCTACGCGCAGGATATCAGAGGCTCGATCGCCCACAGCGAGATGCTGGCGCAAACCGGCATTATTTCGGCGGCCGATCAAGAAAAAATCGCTCACGGGCTGAACACGGTCCTGGCAGAGATCGAAGCCGGCACGTTCGAGTTCTCGACCAGGCTGGAAGACATCCACATGAATGTCGAGGCCCGCCTTGCCGAGCTGATCGGCCCGGCTGCCGGCCGTCTGCATACCGCCCGTTCGCGCAACGACCAGGTGGCGGTCGATCTCAGGCTATGGGTCAAGGACGAGTGCTTTCGCGTCGCCGAGGCGCTGAAGGGCCTGATCACGGCGTTCCTGGAACGGGCCGAGGAGCATGCGGCAACGGTGATGCCTGGCTTCACCCACATGCAGGCGGCGCAGCCGGTAACCTTCGGCCATCACTGCATGGCCTATGTCGAAATGTTTTCGCGCGACCTGTCGCGTGTTCGCGACGCCATCGAACGGATGGACGAAAGCCCGCTCGGTGCGGCCGCGCTTGCCGGCACCAGCTTTCCGATCGACCGGCACCAGACGGCCAGGGCGCTCGGCTTCCGCGAGCCGATGCGCAATTCCCTCGACAGCGTTTCGGACCGCGATTTCGCGCTCGAGTTTTTGGGGCTGGCGGCGATCTGCGCGACGCATCTGTCGCGACTGGCCGAAGAAATCATCATCTGGTCGACGCCGCAATTCGGCTTCGTCAGGCTGTCGGACTCATTCTCCACCGGCTCCTCGATCATGCCGCAGAAGAAGAACCCTGACGCCGCCGAGTTGGTGCGCGGCAAGACCGGCCGCGTCACCGGCCATCTGGTTGGCCTGCTGACTGTGATGAAGGGCATGCCGCTGACCTACGGCAAGGACATGCAGGAAGACAAGGAATCCGTGTTCGACGCCGCCGAGACGCTCGACCTGATGCTGGCGGCGATGACCGGCATGGTGCGCGACATGACGGTGAATGCCGCCGCCATGAAGAAGGCCGCCGGGTCAGGCTATGCGACCGCGACCGATCTCGCCGACTGGCTGGTGCGCAGCCTCGGTCTGCCGTTCCGCGAGGCGCACCACGTCACCGGCCGCGCCGTGGCGCTGGCCGAAGAGAGGAAAATCGGGCTCGACAGGCTGCCGCTGGAAGACTTGCAGTCCATTCACCCCGGCATCACGACGGACGTGTTTTCGGTGCTTGCCGTGCAAAACTCGGTGAAGAGCCGCACGAGCTTCGGCGGCACCGCGCCGTCGGAAGTGAGGAAGCAGATTCGCTACTGGAAAAAGCACATCGCCAAGGCGTGATGCTCGTGCGGTGAATCCGAAATTCGCATCACGTTGGAGCAGCGCGGCGAGCGAATTTCGGATTCAAAAGCCGCACGAGTAATTCAATGAATTCTAGTGTGGTTTTGGATTTGAAGTTCCTCAACGCGAATGCCGTCAATGCCAGGAACTTCAAATCCACCACACTAGGTGCAATGCCAGCAAAACTCCGCTAAAAGCGGCGGGCAAAAGTTCGGACGGATGGATCGATGACCGCAAGCAGGATTTTGGTGACGCTGACGCTGCTGGCGGCGCTTGCAACCGTAACGGCCTGCGGCAGGAAAGCCGGGCTCGATACGCCCTATGAGGCGGCCGTGCAGGCGCGCAAGGACGCACAGAAGGCAGAGCAGCCCGTGCCGCCGGAGCCGGAAAAACCCGTCGAGGACAAGAAGTTCATTCTCGACCCGTTGATCTAGAGCCGATGAGATCGGCCGATCTCATCGTGCTCCAAATTCCGGAACCATTCTCGTGAACCATTTCGACTACCGCGACGGCGTGCTGCATGCCGAGGACGTGGCGATATCAGAGATCGCCGCAAGCGTCGGCACGCCGTTCTATTGCTATTCGACGGCGACGTTGACCAGGCATTTCCGCGTGTTTGCGCAGGCCTTTGCCGGGCTCGACGCTCTGGTCTGCTACGCCATGAAGGCGAATTCCAACCAGGCGGTGCTAAAAATCCTGGCCAAGCTCGGCGCCGGCGCCGACGTGGTCTCGGAAGGCGAATTGCGTCGCGCGCTGGCCGCCGGCATTCCGGCCAACAAGATCCTGTTTTCCGGCGTCGGCAAGACCGCGCGCGAGATGGATCTTGCACTCTCGGCCGGCATTTTGTGCTTCAACGTCGAATCCGAGCCGGAACTGGAATTGCTGTCAGCCCGCGCCGCGGCGCTGGGCAAGGTGGCGCCGATCTCGCTGCGCATCAATCCGGATGTCGACGCCAAGACCCACAAGAAGATCTCCACCGGCAGGGCCGAGAACAAGTTCGGCATTCCCTGGCAGAAGGCGCGAAAGGTCTATGCCCGCGCAGCTGAGCTGCCTGGCATCAAGGTCACCGGCATCGACACTCATATCGGCAGCCAGATCACCGAGTTGCAGCCCTTCGACGACGCCTTTGCGCTGCTGGTGGAGTTGGTCGGCGTGCTGCGCGCCGACGGGCACGCCATCGAGCATATCGACCTGGGCGGCGGCCTCGGCATTCCCTACCGCGTCGACAACAGCCCGCCTCCCCTGCCGGACGCTTATGCTCAGATCGTCAAGAAGCACGTCGCCAAGCTCGGGCTGAAGGTGATGTTCGAGCCAGGCCGGCTTATCGTCGGCAATGCCGGCATCCTGGTCTCCCAGGTGATCTTCGTGAAGGAGGGCGACGCCAGGAATTTCCTGGTCGTCGACGCCGCGATGAACGATCTGATCCGGCCGACGCTCTATGATGCCTTCCATGACATCAAGCCGGTGGTGCAGCAGCCGGCCGCGGCGCCGCGCATGACGGTCGACGTGGTCGGCCCGGTCTGCGAGACCGGCGATTATCTCGGCCTCGATCGCGACCTGCCGCGGCTGAAGGCCGGCGACCTGATCGCCGTCGCCACCGCCGGCGCCTATGGCGCGGTGCAGGCCGGCACCTATAACACCCGCCTGTTGGTGCCTGAAGTGCTGGTCGACGGCGACCGTTTCCATGTCGTGCGCCGGCGCCAGACCTATGACGAGCTGATCGGCCTGGATTCGCTGCCCGATTGGCTTGAATAGACCCATGATCCCGAAAAAGTGAGAACCGGTTTTCGGAAAGGATCATGGTCAAACAAGAATGGATCGTCTGCAGCGCTACAGCCGGTGCTGAATCAGCGCCCTGGTCTCGGCGATCCTGCCTTCGTCACGGCGATAGAACGTCCACTGCTTGATACGCTTGCTGCGCAGAAGGCCGGCCTGGGTCAGCACCCGCATATGCTCGCTGAGCGTCGCCTGGGTGATGCCAAGCTTTTCCGCAATCAGCAGCGCGCAGACGCCGTCCTCGACCAGATCGCCATCAGACTGCGGCGGAAAATGCTCGCGCGGATCCTTCAGCCAATCGAGGATTTGCAGCCTGCGCTCGTTGGCGATCGCCTTGAAGACATCAATTTCTTGCATTTAGCCATTTTGCTAAGTTACTAAGTGATGTCAACCCTTGGGAGCAGACCATGCTGAACGGCAATAGCATCACCCGCGAACGCATCGCCGCAATGGTACCGCGCATCCGGCCCTTCGTGCGCCACACGCCGGTGCTGCGCGTCGACATGGCCGATTTCGGCCGCCCGCCTCTTAGCGTCGACCTGAAGCTCGAATGCCTGCAGCATTCCGGCTCGTTCAAGGCGCGCGGCGCGTTCACCAATCTTCTCGAGCGGCCGGTTCCCGAGGCTGGCGTCGTCGCGGCATCGGGCGGCAATCATGGTGCCGCGGTCGCCTACGCCGCCATGCGGCTTGGCCACAAGGCAATCATCTTCGTTCCCGAAGTCAGCCCGCCGGCCAAGCTGGAACGCATCCGCGGCTATGGCGCCGAGCTGGTCGTCGGTGGCGCACGCTATGCCGAAGCGCTGGCCGCCAGCGAAGACTTTGCCGAAAGGTCCGGCGCGCTGCAGATCCATGCGTTCAACCAGGAGGAAACGCTGATCGGGCAAGGCACGCTCGGCCTTGAGATCGAGACCGACCTGCCTGAACTCGACACGCTGCTGGTCGCCGTAGGCGGCGGCGGCCTGATCGGCGGCATCGCCGCCTGGTTTGCCGGCCGCATCAGGATCATCGCCGTCGAGCCGGAGGGCGCGCCGACGCTTCATCGCGCCTTCGAGGCCGGCCGGCCCGTCGATGCGCCGACTGAGGGCATCGCCGCCGATTCGCTGGCGCCGAAGCGCGTCGGCGAGATGATGTTTCCGATCGCCGAGGCCTTCGTCGAGCGTTCCATACTGGTCAGCGACGACGAGATCATCGCCGCGCAGGCGGCGCTTTGGGACCGGGTGCGAATCATCTCCGAGCCGGGCGGCGCCGCGGCCTTCGCGGCGCTCCTGTCGGGCCGCTACGCAGCGGCTGCGGGCGAGCGTGTCGCCGTGCTGGTCTGCGGTGCAAACGCCAATCCGGCTAAATTCTGACGATAGCGGGGGCAGTCCTGTTCACGTTTTAGGGAACTGCCTCGCCTTCGCCGTGTTTCTTGGTATGTTTGGAGCGACGTGCATCTAAGACGTTGAGTCCTTCGCATCCGATCTTCGGGCCGGTGCGATAGATTTGTGAGGTTCGGGTTATCCCGCCCGAACAGGAAGGGCCGATGACGCAACGAGCCACCTTCACCAGCGATCGCAGCCTGGCCGGGCGCCTTGCCGTGAGCCGGCTGGCGACGCGGGTCTCGATGACGGTCGAGCGTGGCTGGCCGTTGCTGCTTCCACTCGTCATCGTCGCCAGCCTGTTCCTCAGCGTCTCGTGGCTCGGCCTCTTCCTTTTGCTGCCCGACATGGCGCGCATCGGTCTGGTGGCTGTGTTCGCCATCGCAGCCCTTGTCGCGCTCTATCCCCTGCGTTTCTTCCGGGTGCCGTCCAGTGCCGAGATCGATCGGCGCATCGAGGCCGCCAACCTATTGCTGCACAGCCCGGTGCTGGTGCAGATCGACCGGCCGAGCGGCAGGGAAAGCTTTTTTTCGCAAGCGCTGTGGCGCGAGCACCAGAAACGCATGGCCGAAAAACTCGGCAACCTCGGTGGCGACCTGCCACGCACCCGGGTGCCGGAGCGCGACCCGTGGGGGCTGCGCGCCGTGGCGGCGCTTGTGTTGGTCACCGCTTTCGCCTTCTCGTTCGGACCGTCGGGCGGCCGCATCGCGGACGGGTTCAGTGCCCACGCGGCGCGCGACGCCGTGCCGCCGCGCATCGACGCCTGGGTGACGCCGCCGGCCTACACCGGCAGGGCACCGGTCTTCCTCACTTCCCCAGCCTTCGCCAACCCGGCCCTCGCCAGCAATGACAATCAGGCTGCGTCCACCTTCACCGTTCCGGAAGGCAGCGATGTCTCGCTGCGCGTCACCGGCGGCTCGGGCGAGGAAACGCTGAGCTATGCCGACGCCGACGGCAACGCCCGCACTATCGAGCCGGCCGGGCAGCAGGCCGACGCGGCCAAGCCGGCGGCGGCAACGCCCTCCACGGCAACGCCCTCCACGGTGCGCCAGTTCACCGGCAAGCTGACGGCCAACGGCACGCTGACGCTGAACTCGGGCGGCGACGAACTCGGCAGCTGGGCCTTCGCGGTGATCCCGGACAAGCCGCCGCAGATCCGCTTCGTCGGCGAGCCGAAACGCGCCGTCAACGGCTCCTTCGAACTCAACTACCAGATCGACGACGACTATGGCGCGGCCTCCGCCAAGGCGGATTTCGTATTGGCCGACCCACCGGCGCCGAATGCGCATCCGCTGTATGGCCCGCCCGAAATGCCGCTGACGCTGCCGCGCCGCGGCGTCAAGGGGAATGCCGCCAAGACCACGAAGGACCTGACCGAGCATGTCTGGGCCGGCGGCGACATCAAGCTCAGGCTTGTCGCCACCGACGATGCCGGACATACCGCAACCAGCGAAACCAGGACCCTGGTGATGCCGGAGCGGCCATTCTCCAATCCGCTGGCCAGGGCCGTGATCGAGCAGCGCCGCGCCCTGGCGCTCGACGCCAACGCCAAGAGCCGCGTGCTCGACCTGATGGATGCGATCACGCTCAGGCCCGAAGACACGTTCGACAATATGGCGCACTACCTCGCCATCATGAGCGCCCGCACCCGGCTGAAGATGGCCGAAAACGACGACAAATTGCGCGACGAGGTCGCCTATCTCTGGGAGATCGCGCTCGGCATCGAGGAAGGCAATCTTTCGGACGCCGAGCGGCGGCTGCGCCAGGCGCAGCAGGCGTTGCAGGACGCGATCAAGAACGGCGCCAGCGACGAGGAAATCGACAAGGCGATGAAGGAACTGCGCGAGGCGATGAACCAATTCCTGCAGGAATTCGCCCAGCGTGCGCAGCAGAATCCGAACGCGCCGCAGATGCAGCAGAACGGCCAGGAGCTGCGCCAGAGTGATATCGAACGGATGATGGACCAGATCGAGAATCTGGCGAAGTCCGGCGATCGCGACAGCGCGCAGCAATTGCTTTCGCAACTGCAGGACATGATGAACAACCTGCAGGCCGGACGTCAGCAGCAGGGCGGCCAGCAGAACAGCGAAATGCGCCAGCAGATGGACAAGCTCGGCGAGATCATGCGGCGCCAGCAGGAGATGATGAACGAAACCTTCCGTATGGACCAGATGCAGCGCGGCCAGCAACAGCGTGGGCAGAACCGAGACGAGCAGCTCGGCGAGAACGGCGAGCAGGGCCAAATGGGCGAACAGGGCGAGCAGCCCGGCCCAGGCGAAGACCGCGATCCGCTCGGCCGGCCGAAGCCGATGACGCCGGAGGAATTCGCCGATGCGCTGAAGCAGTTGCAGGAAGGCCAGGGCAAACTGCAAGGCGAGCTCGACCAGTTGAGAAAGGGTCTCGAAGGTATGGGGCTCGAGCCCAATGAGGGATTTGGCGAGGCCGGCAAATCCATGGGCGATGCCGAACAGGCGCTTGGCGACAGCGATGGCGATCAGGCGGTCGGTCACCAGGGCCGCGCGCTGGAGGCGTTGCGCAAGGGCGCCAAGGACATGATGAAGCAATTGCAGGCCATGCAGGGCGACGAGGGCGACGGCCAGCGCGGCGGCCGCCAGCAGAATGCCGACCGCGATCCGCTCGGCCGGCCACGCGCCACCGAGGGTCCAGATTTCGGCGATTCGGTGAAGGTGCCGGACGAGATCGACGTGCAGCGCGCCCGCCAGATCCTCGACGCAATCCGCAAGCGGCTCGGCAACGCGCTCAGCCCCGATATCGAGCGCAGCTATCTGGAGCGGCTGCTGGAGCTGAAGTAAGCCGGCCTGCTCTAACGGTTGGTGAACGCCTCGCGGATCGCCTCTTCCATGCTGACGATGGCCTCGCCGGAAGCGTTCGGATTGCGCCGCAGCACCACGTTCGAGGAATCGATGTCGCCGAATCCATCGGCGGCGGTAAGCTCGCGGCAATCAGCCGGGATGTTGCTGCGCGAGATCGGCGCAATCGCCAGCCCGGAGGTGACGGCAAGCCGCAGGCCGCCATTCGTATCGCTGGTATAGGCGACCCGATAGGCGAGACCACGCTGTTCCAGCGACTTTATCGCGAAATCCTTGCACCAGCCGGCGCGGTTGTAGAGCGCGATCGGCACCGGCCGCTCCTCATGCATGTGATGCAGCTCCGACGTCACCCACACGGTCGGGTCATGCATCAGCACCTCACCGCCGGAGAGGTCCTGCCATTCGAACACCACCGCCAGATCGAGCTCGCCGGCGGCGAGCGCCGCGATCTGCGCACCG
The DNA here is from genome assembly GCF_055811415.1 of Mesorhizobium sp. WSM4846. Taxonomy (NCBI): domain Bacteria; kingdom Pseudomonadati; phylum Pseudomonadota; class Alphaproteobacteria; order Hyphomicrobiales; family Phyllobacteriaceae; genus Mesorhizobium; species Mesorhizobium sp. WSM4846. The sequence goes on along the minus strand of NZ_JBVVPZ010000035.1, from coordinate 41,955 downwards.
GAATGCGCGTAGCGGACGGTGATGTCGACCTGAGGATGGCGCTTGGCAAAGGCGCCGAGCGCGCGCGACAGGATCGCGTGGCCATATTCCTCCGGAATGCCGATGCGCACCGGTCCGCCAAGCGGCGCCGCGACCATCGATGCCGCCGTCTCGTCCAGCAGCGACACGATGCGGCGGGCGTTGACGATGAGTTCGCCGCCGCGGCGCGTCAGCGCCACACCCCGCGAACCGCGCTCGAACAGGCTGTCGCCGACCATATCCTCGAGCTTCTTCATCTGCATCGAAACCGCCGACTGGGTACGGCCGGCCTGCACCGCAGCCTTGGTGAAATTGCCGGCGTCGGCGACCGCGACGAAGGTGCGCAGCAGATCGCTGTCGAGCGTGGGCTTCATTTGTCCGCCATAAGAAAATCTGATTGCTGGCATCATTCCAATTCGTTTGCAACATGTCAAACGGCGGATAATAGTCACTTCACCCATTGGATATGCGGCTGCGAAATCGGCTGCGGACCAACGAAGTCCTCACTCGTACCCGCTGCCCGAAACGGTGGCGGGTTCTTTTTGATGCATGTCGCCCAAAAGCATGCCCTCGGGCCTGACCCTGGGCCTGACCCGAGGGTGCGAAGCGGTTTTGGGCGATATGCATAAAACAAAGTTACGCGCGCCCGGCTCTCGGGCCGCGCAAGCAAGGAGCCGTCGAACGCCATGCAGAACCGGATCGTCCTCGGCATGGCAAGCCTTTGCCTCGGCGTTCTGGTGTTCTCGCTCCAGGATCCGCTGATCAAGGCCGTATCGGGCACCTATCCGGTGACCGAGGTGATGGCGATCCGCTCGATCGTTGCCCTGCCCATTCTTCTCGTGCTGGTTCATGCCGATGTCGGGCTCAGGGCGATCTTTTCGAAGCGGTTTCGCATGCTGACGATGCGCGCCTTGATCCTGTTCACCTCCTACACGCTCTACTACCTGGCGATCGCCGCCCTGCCACTCGCCGACGCGGTGGCGCTCTATTTCATGGCACCGCTGTTCATCATGGCGCTTGCCGGCCCCTATCTCGGCGAACGGGTAGCGGGGCAGACGCTGGTCACCGTCATGGTCGGCATGCTCGGCGTGCTGGTGATGCTGCGACCCGGCGCCGGGCTGTTCGACTGGGCGGCGCTGCTGTCGCTGGCCTCGGCGGTGCTGTACGGTTTTTCGCAGTTGATGGCCCGCAAGATCGGCGACACCGAATCATCCACGGTCATGGCGTTTTATCAAAACGGCGTCTATCTCCTGGGCGCTGCAGCGGTCGCCGGGCTGTTCTGGCTGGCAGGAATGGCTCATGCCACGCATCCGAGCCTCGAATTCCTGGTCAGGCCATGGATCTGGCCGACGTCAATCGACTTCCTGACGATGGCCGCCTGCGGCGTCGTGGCGTCGGCCGGGATGATCCTGTTGTCGCAGGCCTACCGGCTGGCGCCGGCCAACGGCGTCGCCACGTTCGAATACACCGGCATCATCTGGTCGCCGCTGTGGGGCTTCCTGTTCTTTGCCGAAGTGCCGCGATCGACCACCGTCATCGGCGCCGCCCTCATCATCGGCGCCGGTCTGTTCGCGCTCAACGCCAGCCGGCGCCGGAGCAGCGCGCCGGCAATCGCAGCGACCTGCGATCCGGCCTGACCGCGCGGAATCTTAAGCGAAACAGGCGAGCGCCTGTTCGACGCGCGTGCGGATTTCGGCCAGCGTGAACGGCTTCTGCACGACGTCCACAATGACGCCGTTCAATTCCTCGGCGCGCTCGCGCTGGTCGGCATAGCCGGTCATCAGCAAGATCTTCATCGCCGGGAAAAGCGATGCAGCCGCGTTGGCCATTTGGATGCCGTCCATCTCCGGCATCCGGATATCCGAGACGACAAGGTCGTAGCCGCCACGTGCAGCGCGGATCAGGGCAAGCCCCTGCGCGCCGTCAGCGGCGATGTCGATCATGTGCCCGGCGCGTTCGAGCGCGCGAGCGGCGAGGGTGCGGACGGACTCATCGTCCTCGACGATCAGGAGCTTTGCCATAGCGGAATTTTGGCGTGGAAAAGTTGACTTTTCCTGAACCGCAACCGCATCGAAGATAAATCTAGGCGTCGCCCTTGACGACGCCGACAAACGGCAGTTCGCGAAAGGCGTGGGCGACATCCATGCCGTAGCCGACGACGAAATAGTCGGGGCAGTCGAAGCCGACATAGTCGGCGTTGAGCGCGGTCCGGCGGCGCATGCGCTTGTCGAGCAGCACGGCGATGGCGCAGCTTTTGGCGCCGCGCGACAGCATCAGGTCGCGGGTGAAGGACAGCGTCTTGCCGGATTCGAGGATGTCGTCGATCAACAGCACGTCTCGGCCGGCGACCTCATTGTCGATGTCGCGCAGCACCCTCACCTCGCCGCTGGTGGTGCCGGCGCCGTAGCTGGAGATGAAGATGAACTCGACCTCGGGCGACAGGCCGACATCGTGCATGGCGCGGATGAGGTCGGCGGCGAAGATGAACGATCCCTTCAGCACCGAAATCACCAGAAGGTCGTGATAATCGTGCCCGGCGATCTCCTTGGCTAGCTCCAGATTGCGGCGGGCGATCGCCGACGCCGAAAACAGGACCTCGATCTCCTTGCCGCGCACGATTGGCATTGGCTGCCCTTCCAGAAATGATCGCCGCTAATTGGCGAAGGTGACCGAGACGGTCTTGACCCCGTTTCTAGGCACGTCGAGCCGGCTGGAAAAGCCAAATCTTTCGCCGGGCGCCAGCGAACGGTTAAATGTCGCCCTATAACGGGTTGTGCGCCTGTCATTGCCGGTGACCCGGACTTCCAGCGGTGGCAATGGCGACGGGCTGGCGCCGTCATTCGCGGCCTCGCCACCGACGAACAGGATAGGTTGCGGCCCGGACGCATCGATACGCGACGTAACGCCTGAAATGGTCAGGGCAGCGCCCGCTTGTCGCGCCGCCAGAAGAAGCGGCGTCTGGCGCACCAGCGCGTGCCCGCCCGAGATCCAGAAGGCTGCAAACGCGGCACTGAGGCCGGCGATCCAGAAGATCGGCCCGCCGCGCGACGCCCGCAGCCGTTCCATCGCCGCTACCGGCTTGCGCAGCATGTCCATGCCTTTCATCGATGGCGTGGTGATCACGCGCAAAAGCGGCGGTGAAAGGCCCGTGCTGTCGGTTAAACGCGGCAGCACCTCGTAGTCGGCGTCGACGATGTCACCGGCCGGATCGCGCATGATGCGTTCCGGCGCAGGACTTGCGGCCGTATCGGTCATGATTTCGCCGGAAACCGGGCGCGCGGTTCGATCGTCAGCCATCGCGGCCCCAGCACTTCGCACTTGTTCGCTCTTCGTTTCTTATGCGTAAATGGAAATGGTTAACGTTTCCCCCGGAAACCCCTTGTGACGCGCCCAAAAAACCCCAAAATTAACCGCCGGTTAACCATGCCGGCCGATGGTCTTTTCTCAGAGAAGGCTGCCTCGTCGCCGCCGCAAGTTTCAGGTCGTCGAACGTGATCCGCTTCGAAAATGTCGGCCTCCGCTATGGCATGGGTCCGGAAATCCTCCGCGACATTTCCTTGCACATACCGGAGCGCTCCTTCCAGTTCCTGAGCGGCCCTTCGGGCGCCGGCAAGACGACGCTGCTGCGGCTTTTGTTCATGTCGCTCAAGCCGACGCGTGGCCTGATCACCATCTTCGGCAAGGACCGCTCGCGCATCTCGCGCGCCGAGCTGCCGCATCTGCGGCGGCGCATCGGCGTGGTGTTCCAGGACTTTCGCCTGCTCGACCACATGACGACCTATGAGAATGTCGCCTTGCCGCTGCGCGTGCGCGGGCGCGAGGAGGCCAGCTACCGCACCGACGTGACCGAGCTCTTGAAATGGGTCGGCCTTGGCGAGCGCATGCATGTGCTGCCGCCGGTGCTGTCGGGTGGCGAGAAGCAGCGCGCCGCAATCGCCAGGGCGCTGATCGAGCAGCCCGAAATCCTGCTCGCCGATGAGCCGACCGGGAATGTCGATCCGCCGCTGGCGCGACGCCTGTTGCGGCTGTTCATCGAACTCAACCGGCTGGGCACCGCCGTGGTGATCGCAACGCACGACCTCGGCCTGATGGAACAGGTCGACGCACGCCGCATGATCCTGTCCGGCGGAAGGCTGGATATCTATGACTGACCTTTCCGCTCGCCATGTCGAAGACCAACACGCTGACAGGGCTGGGACGCAGCGCGTTCAGCGCAAGATGGCGCCGATCGTGCCCGCCCAGAACATCGCCGGCCGGGCGCTGGTCCTGGTGATCGCCATCATGACATTCCTCTCCTGCCTGACCTTCGGCGCGGTGACGCTGGTGCGCGACACCGCCTCGGTCTGGGAGAACCAGATCTCACGCGAGGCGACGATCCAGATCAAGCCGATGGACGGCCTCGACATCGAGGCAGCACTTGCCCAGGCCTCGCAGATCGCCGGCGAATTCCCTGGCGTGAAGAGCGCCAGGATCGTCGACCGCGATGCCACGGCGCGGCTTTTGGAACCCTGGCTGGGTTCGGGTCTCAACATCGACGAGCTGCCGGTGCCGCGTCTGATCATCGTCACCATAGACGAGACCAACCCGCCCGATTTCGCCGCAATGCGCGCCGCGATCACGCCGAAACTGCCCAGTGCCTCGCTTGACGACCATCGCACCTGGGTCGACCGGCTGGTCGCCATGGCCCGCACCACGGTGACCATCGGCATCGCCGTGCTGGCGCTGATGCTGGCGGCAACCGTGCTGACCGTGGTGTTCGCGACGCGCGGCGCCATGGCCGGCAACGGCCACATCATCGAGGTGCTGCATTTCGTCGGCGCCGAAGCGCGCTTTATCGCGCGCGAATTCCGCCACCACTTTCTCGTCACCGGCATGAAGGGCGCCGCCGCCGGGGGTGCGGCGGCGGTGTTCGTCTTCATCGTCTTCTCGTGGTGGTCGTCGCGAAACATGGCGACGCCGCAGGCCGATCAGGCGACTGCCCTGTTCGGCAATTTCGCCATCGGTTCGGCGGGCTATCTCGGCGTTGTTCTCATGGTGCTGGTCATCGGTGCGCTGACGGCGGCAACCTCCCATGTCACCGTCGTCACCTATCTCAGCGACATCGATGTCCGCCAGCCGGACGCAGGGTGATCACGAATAGAGAATTAGCGTAACGAAATTTGTGCTTTCCGACCTACTAAACGCCGTATTTCGGAGTTAACGATAAGGACGATGGACGCGCGCGACTCGACCGGAATGGCTGGACAGTTGCCCTTGGTGATCACGCGTTCAAGCGAGCGCGTCAAGCCCGGCCGATCGGCGAGCGCGCTACGCATCTCAGCTTTCTTTCTGCTCGTGCTGGCAACGTTGTTTGCCGGCGGCTTCGGCTGGTTCGCCAACACCGTCAGCCGTCTCGCAACGCCCGCCAATCCGGCAAGGGCCGATGCCATCATCGTGCTGACCGGCGGCCATTCGCGTCTCGACGCGGCCATGGGCCTGCTGGCGTCCGGCAAGGGCGAGCGGCTGCTGATCAGTGGCGTGCATCCTTCCGCCAGCCGCCGCCAGCTTCAGGTTGCGACCCGCGGCGACAAGGAATTGTTTTCTTGCTGCGTCGACATAGACCGTGCCGCGCTCGACACGATCGGCAATGCCGAGGAAAGTGCCAAGTGGGTGGAAGACCACGCCTATGGCACCGTGATCCTCGTCACCAACAACTATCACATGCCGCGCAGCCTGCTGGAAATGGGCCGGCTGCTGCACAAGGCCAAGCTCGAGCCCTATCCGGTGGTCAACAGCAATCTTGGCAATGGCGGCTGGCTGACCAAGCCGAGAGCCTTGCGCGTGCTGTTCACCGAATACAACAAATATCTGCTGGCGCTGGCGCGTGGCATCGTGCCGGTCAAGCCAACGCCAACCGGCATCGCGCTGGCCGAGGCTGTTGCGCCGAACTGAGCCGATCTGGAACCGGCAGCGCTATCATTCCTTGAGCGTGGCGCTTGAGACGCTGCGCAGCCGCGCGATCTCGTGTTCGAGACGTTCGATACGCTTGTCCCGCTCAGCCAGCGCCGCCGCCACATCGGCCGCTTCGAAGCGCTGTGGAATGTGCTGCGGGCAATTGGAATCCCAGGCCGAAACCGTGAACAGGATGATCTGCTCCGGGCGCGCCTTGTAGCCTTCCGGCATCAGCTTCGCCATCAGTTCGGCGTCCTGCTCGACGACCCGCGCGGTGCCCCAGATCTTGATGCGCTGCCGATGCGCATAGTCGATCAGGAACAGGAAAGCGCGCGGGTTGTCGTCCAGATTGCCCTGGGTGATGAATTGCCTGTTGCCGGAGAAATCGACGAAGCCGATCGTCCGCTCGTCAAGCACCTTGAGGAAGCCGACCGGCCCGCCGCGATGCTGGATGTAGGGCTGGCCCTCACCATTGGCCGTCGACAGGAAGACGCTGGTCTGCGCCTCTATGAAGGCGGCGAGATCGGGCGTGATATCAGCTTGCCAGCCGCCGCGCTGTTCGACGCGGGCATAGGCCTCGCGTGAGCCTTTGCGGGCCTGGATCGCCTTGACGGTTGGCGTGAAGGCGACATCGCTGGTGAAGACGTGAGCATTCATGGAAAACCTCCTTCAAAGGCCGAGTTCCGATAGAGAGGGATGACCGTCCGGCCGGCGGCCAAGCGGCCAATGATATTTGCGGTCGGCCTCGAGGATCGGCAGGTCGTTGATGCTGGCGATGCGCAAACGCATCAATCCAAGCTCATCGAACTCCCAGTTCTCGTTGCCGTAGCTGCGAAACCACGAGCCGCTGTGGTCGTGCCATTCGTAAGCGAAACGCACGGCGATACGGTTGTCGCGGAAGGCCCAGACTTCCTTGATGAGTCGGTAGTCGCGTTCGCGACCCCATTTGCGTGTGAGGAAGGTCTGGATGGCCTCGCGCCCTTGCAGGAACTCGGCCCGGTTGCGCCAGCGGCTGTCGATTGTGTAGGCAAGCGCGACCCGTGCCGGATCACGGGAGTTCCAGGCATCCTCCGCCATGCGTGCCTTTTGTGCGGCGGTCTCGGCGGTGAATGGCGGGAGCGGCGGGCGGCTTTCAGACATGGGAACTCCTTGCGATGGGCTGGAGCGGCGGACTTTCAAGTCGAACCGTACCGCCGCTCTATCTCTTTTGTTTGAGCATCGGATTTTCCAAAAACCCGATACAGCGGTTGCTGAATTCAGGCTGCCCTGCGGGCAGGAACGACCGGAAAGTCGATCTCCGTCCCGGCAACCTCATTGACATAGTTGGTCCAGACATTGAGAGCGACATGCTGGACGATCTCGATGATCTGCGCATCGTCGTAGCCTGCGAGCCTGACGGCGCTGAGATCCTCGTCACCGATTTGGCCACGGTCGCGCGCAATCTTGGTGGCGAAACGCACGGCTGCGGCGGCCTTGGGATCGTTGGAGCCGCCCGCGCGGTTGGCGACCATTTCGGCATCGTCAAGCTTGGCGAGGTTCTTGCCGAGATAGGTGTGGGCGGAAAGGCAGTAGCTGCAGCCATTGACCTCGGCGATCGCCAGAGCGATGCGCTCGCGCGTCCGCGCGGGCAGGCGGCCTTTGGCAAGCGCTCCGGACAGACTGAGATAGCCTTCAAGCGCAGCCGGGCTATTGGAAACAAGCCTGAAGAGGTTTGGCACGACGCCGAGTTGCTTCTCGACGGCATGCAACATCGGCTGCGACGCAACAGGCGCGGCTTCTATGGACGCGGGTGTAGGGATACGGGGCATCGGCATTCCTTCTCGTTGATCAGGTTCGCCGCCAAAACATGGCCCTTCCATCATTCGGATGTAGCTGTCATATTTGCAATTGATCCTTCCAATTTTCGGGAGAAGTATGGATCGCCTCGAGGCAATGTCGCTTTTTGTCGCCGCGGTGGAGGCCGGCAGCCTTTCGGCCGCCGGGCGCCGTTTCGGCATCCCGCTTGCAACGGTCAGCCGCAAGGTCTCCGACCTGGAGCGGCATCTGAAGACGCGTCTTCTGAATCGCTCGACGCGGCAGCTGACGCTGACCGACGCAGGTCACGCCTACCTCGCTGCCTGCCATCGCATTCTCGACGAGGTCGGCGAGGCCGAGCGGGCCGCCGCCGGCGAATACAGCGCGCCGACGGGCGAACTGATCGTCACTGCACCGATCGTCTTTGGCCGCCTGCATGTGCTGCCGGTCGTCACCGGCTTTCTCGCTGCCTACCCCGACGTGGCTATTCGGCTGATGCTTGCGGACCGGATAACCCAGTTGATCGAGGAGCACATCGATCTCGCCGTCCGCATCGGCGAGCTTCCCGACTCCAGCCTTGTGGCCACCCGCATCGGCTCGATCCGGCGCGTTGTTTGCGCGAGCCCGGCCTATCTGGCCGAGCACGGCGCGCCGGAGACGCCGAAAGACCTCGCGGCGCACAACTGCGTCACCTTCGAGGGGCTCACCGCTCCCGCCGCATGGACTTTCGCCACGGGCAAGACCGACCTCACCGTTCCGATCCGCTCACGGCTTCGGGTCAACACCGCGGAAGCGGCAATCGATGCCGCGATTGCCGGCGTTGGGTTAACGAGGGTGCTTTCCTACCAGATCGCAGCTGCAGTGCGGTCGGGCACCCTCCGCACCGTGCTGGAGGCATTCGAGCCGCAGCCATGGCCGGTCAGCCTTGTGCATGCCGGCCAGGGCCTGCTGCCGCTGAAACTGCGTGCGTTCCTCGATTTCGCCGCCCCACGCCTGAAGAAACGGCTGGTGCAAGCGACGTGGCAGGCCTGACGAACGGGCCATCGCACCGTTTCCTTTTTGCCCGCGCTTGGTGTAACCAACGCACACCTCCTCATCGGGCTTTTCCTGCATGCTTTATGTCCGCTCGCTGGCGTTCAACTTCGTCTTCTACGTCAATCTGATCGTCCAGATGATCCTCTGGACCCCGTACTATTTCCTGTCGCCGCGCCACCGCGCCTGGTTCGTGCCGAAATTCTGGTCGCGAACCAGCATGTGGCTCTATGACAAGATCGCCGGCACCAAAAGCGAGATCACCGGCCAGGAAAACCTGCCCGAGGGTTCCTTCATCCTGGCGCCGAAGCATCAGTCCTTCTGGGACGCGATCGCCTTTTTCCCGTTTCTGCAGGATCCGATCTACATCCTGAAGCGGGAACTGACCTGGATCCCGTTCTTCGGCTGGTATATCCTGAAAATGCGGATGATCCCGGTCGACCGCGGCAGCCGCTCGAAGGCGCTGAAAGCGGTGGTCGCCGCGACCAGGCAGGAACTGGCGCGCAATCCCCGCCAGCTGATCATCTATCCCGAGGGCACGCGCCGGGCGCCGGGCGACGAGCCGGCCTATAAATACGGCATCGTCGAGCTCTATACCCAGCTTGGCATTCCGGTGGTGCCGGTCGCCCATGTCGCCGGCCTCTACTGGCCGCGGCGGAAATTCCTACGCTATCCCGGCACGATCAAGGCCCGCTTCATGCCGCCGATCCCGGCGGGTTTGGGCAAGGAGGAATTCATGGAACGGCTGATCGGCGAGACGGAAACCGCCTGCGACCAACTGCTCATCGAGGCGTCCCAAGCGCCCAACCCGCCGCCAATGCCGCCGACGGCGGTAAAGCGGCTGAGGGAACTTGGCTCCGATACCCTGGCCTGAACCATCTGCTTGGTCGGCAGTATCCCCTAGGCCTAGGGAATCACTGCCAGCGCCGTTGTCAAAACCAGTGTTGCCGCGAACGTTAGATTGATGATCCGCGAGGCCAGCGGCTTGCGCAGGAAGCGCGCAAACGCTGCCCCGGCGAGAAGCCACAGGACATGGATGGCGACGATCATCGAAGCGAGGACCGCCAGCCTGAGCCCTGCATCGAGCTCACCGGCGGACGACGTGCCGGCAAATACGGCGGCAATCGCCACATAGGCTTTCGGGTTGGCAACGGCCAGAAGAAACCCGCCGAGGAATGTGGGACGTGCCGCCCCGCCGCTACGCGCTGCCAGAGGCGGGGCCGTTGCTATCTTGAAGGCGAGGTAGAGGATGTAGGCTGCGGATGCCACCGCCAGGAGCGGTGTGAGCGTCGGCACAGAGGCGAGCATGGTCGTAATGCCCGTCGCCACGACCAAAAGCACGGCGACCGTACCAAGAATGATGCCCGAGGCATAGCGGAGCGAATCGCGCAGGCCGAAGGCGGCGCCGACGGCGGTGACGCTTATCGTCGCCGGCCCCGGACTGCCCATTACGACCGCCGATGCCAGCACAAGCGCGAGCAATTGCTGCCATAGTTCCGGATGGGAAAAGACCTGTTCGGCCATCTGTATACCAGTATCCAGGCGCGATGCCGGCAATGGTATGGCAGGGCACAGCAGGCGTCTTGAACGATCGTGCAGGGAGCGTTCCGGCGCGGGCCGCGCCCGGTTCTTGGCTGCTGTTTGATCAAGCCACCGCTTCGCGCTGGCGTCTAAGCACTCGCGCTGTCGAGCTCGACGATATCGTCCGGACCGAACTCCAATGATGCGGCGCGGACGAGGCTGTCTACCTGATCCAATGTCGTGGCACTGGCGATCGGCGCGGTGACGCCGGGCCGCGCGATCACCCAGGCGAGCGCCACTTCCGCCGGCTTGGCCGCGTGACGCGCCGACACGGCGTCGAGTGCCGCCAGGATGCGCATGCCGCGCGCGTTGAGATAGTTCTTCACGTCGTCGCCACGCGCGCTTTTGCCGAGATCGGCCTGGCTGCGGTACTTGCCGCTCAAAAACCCCTTGGCGAGGCTGAAATAGGTGATGACGCCGATATCCTCGGCCATGCACAGATCGCGCAGCGGCCCATCGAAGGAGGCGCGGTCATAGAGATTGTACTCCGGCTGCAGTACCGCATAGTCCGGCAGGCCCCGCAAGCTTGCCACGTCGAGCGCGGCGCGCAACTGGCCGGCGTCGAGATTGGAGGCGCCGACATGGCGGATCTTGCCCTTGTCGAGCAGCTTTTGATAGGCGCCGAGCGTTTCCTCGTAGGGGGTGGTCGGGTCCGGCCAGTGCGACAGATAGAGATCGACGACATCGGTCTGCAGCCGCTTCAGCGACGCATCGATGGCCTTTTCGATATAGGCGGCGGAGAGGTCTTTCCTGCCCTGCCCCATGTCCGACCCCACCTTGGTGATCACCACGACCTTGTCGCGATTGCCGCGGCTTTTCATCCATTCGCCGATGACCGTTTCGGATTCGCCGCCCTTGTTGCCGGGAACCCAGCGCGAATAGGCATCGGCGGTGTCGATGGCGTTGAGGCCGGCGCCGACGAACCGGTCGAGCAGGTCGAAAGAGGTTTTCTCGTCGGCGGTCCAGCCGAAGACGTTGCCACCCAGAACCAGCGGCGCGATGGACAGGTCGGTTTGACCGAGACGACGTTTCTGCAAGGCTGATCTCCGTGGGGAATGGAAAGAAGCGGGCGAAAAGCCCCGTGACCGGCTTAACCTATGGCGGGTCGCACCAACGTCAAAGGGCCGGCCGACTTTTCCACCGACCAGCGCTTCACAAAGGCGCGATCCGTTTCGCCACCTCTTCCAGCCAATGGTCGCGGATCCCCAGCGCCTCGAGGTGCTCCAGCGTGCTGGACACGTAGTCCTCATTCTTTCCCGACTGGCCGACGGCGCCGCGAACGACGCTCGCCGCATCGGCCGCATCGAGCGCACCGGCATATTGCTCGTGGGTACGGTCGACGACATAGGCGACAGCCTCGACCGTCTCGCCTCCGTCTGTGTCGCCCCCACCCTTGTCGGCCTCACGCGTGTCCCCCTTGTCGAGGCGAATGCTAAGCATGCGCTCGAGATAGACATTGGTGACCAGCTCGCGTTCGCGCAGATAGGTGATGACCTCGTTGCGCAGATCGCCGGGGACGCGGAAAGCCAGCCCGATGCAGGAGCCGCCACGGTCGAGGCCGAGCACCAGGCCGGGCCGTTCGCGCGTGCCGCGATGCACGAAGGAGTAGACGCACAGCGAGCGGCGATAGCCATGGAGGCGGGCCCGCCGCGTCTCGACATGCGCAAATCCCGGCCGCCAGATCAGCGAGCCGTAGCCAAAAACCCAAAAATCGCCCATATCGCCAAGCCTGGTTGCAGCACCGCACTGGAATCGGTGTTTTTTTCAATCCGTCTCCGTCTACCCGATCTTGCCGGAAACGACACCTCTGCAACACGCGCCAACGAGAGCCGCAGCATGACGTCAAATGACGAACGCCCGCCGAATTTTCTCCGCCGGCTGTTCTGGCTCGGCGTTTTCATCGTCGTGCTGTTTGGCCTCTACAGCGCCGGCTGGTTCTACCTGGCAGACAAGGTCAAGAGCGAAGCCGGCAAAGCGGTGGCCGAGTTCAACGGCAATGGCATCGAGGCGGACTGCGTCAATCTCACGGTCAGCGGCTACCCCTTAAGCTTCGCCGTTACCTGCGACAGCCTGGCTTATCAGGACGACAGCAGGAACGTCGCCGCCTCGCTCGGCAGCCTCAAAGCAGTCACGCACATCACCCAGATCCTGTCCCCTGGCGCCGACCTGCAGGGGCCGCTCAGGACCTCCGTGCCGGGGATGGCGCCGCTGTGGATCGACTGGGATAATCTGCGAGCGAACGTCAAACTGTCCTGGCCCCTGCCCCAGCGCGTTTCACTGGAGGCAGAGGCTCTGTCAGCCCAGACCGATCCCGCCGATGGCACAGACCCGGTCGAGCTGTTCAGCGCTGGGACAGCGGTCGGAGAATTGCGTCCGAACGGCCAGGACATCGACTATGCCGGGGGTTTTACCGATCTCGAAATCGATCCGGGCGCGATCGATGGCCGCGTGCTGCCGCCGCTCGACGGCAGCGGCGACGTGACGCTGAAGAACGGCGTGGCGCTGATCAATAAACAAACAGAGAGCCTGCGCGGCCAGGCGGTGGATATCGGCAAGCTCGATCTGTCGTCGGGAAGCGCGCGCGTCACCGTTTCCGGGCCGGTCTCGGTCGATGCCGACGGGCTGATCGACGCCGATTTGATGATCAGGCTCAGCGATCCGAAGGCGGTGGCGGAAATCCTCGGCAAAGCCATTCCCGAGCAGAAGAGCCAGATCAAAACCGGCTTTGCCGGGCTGGCGCTGCTTGGCAACGAACCGTCGATGCCGCTCAAGATCGTCAAGGGCAAGGCCTCGCTCGGTTTTATCCCTCTGGGCAGCATCAAGCCGGTCGATTAGGCGATGATTGCGAACCTCCAGTTCGGAAATACCATGGCCAAACAGGAAGATAGATGAACCGCCCGGTGAAGCTCCTGAGTGTTGGCGCGCTGACGCTAGATACGATCCTTCGCGTCGACACGCTTCCGGCGCGTCAGGGCAAGTTCATCGCGTCCGACGGCGTCCAGATCGCCTCGGGCATGGCTTCGAGCGCGGCCTGCGCCGCACGCCGCCTCGGCGCGGAGGTATCGCTGTGGGCGAGCGCGGGAGACGACCTCGTCGGCGATCAGCTGGTCGCAGGCATTGAGGCCGAAGGCGTCGATTGCAGCTTTGTCCGGCGCGTCGCCGGGGCGCGGTCGGCACTGTCGGCCATCCTGGTCGACACGCATGGCGAGCGCATTATTGTTCCGTTCTATGACAAGCTCGCCCAGGCCGACCCCGAAGCGCCCCCCACTGAGGATCTCACCGCATTCGACGCCGTCCTGGTCGACGTGCGCTGGCCGGGCGCGGCAGCTCTGGCCCTGACGGCGGCGCGCGCAAACGGCCGTCCAGCCATACTCGATGCCGACACCGCGCCACGGGCCGTGCTGGAACGGCTGTTTCCGCTCGCCTCGCACATCGTCGCGTCGGAGCCGGCGGCGTTCATCCTCTGCGGCGAGGAGCAAGGCCCGCAGGAGGCCTGTGAAGCGCTGGCCAGACGCACCGATGCATTCGTAGCGGTGACCGGCGGCGCAGCGGGAAGCTGGTGGTTCGACCGTTCGGTGGCGTCGGTGCGCCACGTCGCCGCGCCAAGGATCAAGGCAGTGGATACGCTTGCCGCCGGCGACGTGTTTCACGGCGCCTTTGCCGTCGGGCTGGCCGAGGCCATGCCGATCGAACGGACATTGCGCTTTGCCAGCGCCGCCGCCGCGCTCAAATGCCTGCGCTTCGGCGGCAGGCTGGGCGCGCCGGACAGGGCCGAGACACTGGCGATGATGGCGGCTCACTGGCCGGATTGAGGGCGAGGCGGCCTTCAAATCGGATGGTTACCGCCGCTCTATCTTTTGCTTGAGCATCGGATTTCACCTAAAACCGGTACGGGTCCGATGCTCTATCCCTTGGCCGGATGCTCGACTGCCTGCCGGCCAAAGTCCGGCACGTCGATGTCCTGGCCGGCCTCGATGATCGAGCGGCGCACGGCGCGGGTGCGGGTGAACAGGTCGAACAGCTTTTCGCCGTCGCCCCAGCGGATCGCCCGCTGCAGCGAGGCCAGATCCTCCGAGAACCGCGCCAGCATTTCGAGGATGGCATCCTTGTTGTGCAAGCAGACGTCCCGCCACATCGTCGGGTCGGACGCGGCAAGGCGCGTGAAGTCGCGAAAGCCGGAGGCCGAATATTTTATGACCTCGGACTTGGTCACCGACTCCAGATCGTCGGCGGTGCCGACGATGTTATAGGCGATGATGTGCGGCAGGTGCGAGACGATGGCCAATGTCATGTCGTGATGCTGGGGATCCATCGTGTCGATGTTGGAGCCGCAGCGGCGCCAGAATTCCGAGAGCCTTTCCAGCGCCTCGGGATCGGTGCCGGGTAGCGGCGTGAAGATGCACCAGCGGTTTTCGAACAATTCGGCAAAGCCGGCGTCCGGACCCGATTTTTCAGTGCCGGCCAGTGGATGGCCGGGAATGAAATGCACGCCGGCAGGCACATGCGGCTGCATCTGCGCGATGACCGACGCCTTGGTCGAGCCGACATCGGTGAGGATGGCGCCCTGCTTCAGCGCCGGTGCGATTTCCTCGGCGACCTCGCCCGAAGAACCGACCGGCACCGAAACGATGACCAGGTCGGCATCGCCGACCGCCTCTCTCGCGTCCGTCGTGTAGGAGGAGCCGAGGCCGAGTTGTTTCGCCCGCGCCAGCGTCGTTTCGCTGCGCGTCGAGATGGCGACGTGACCGGCAAGGCCTTCCCGATGGATGACGCGGGCCAGCGACGAGCCGATCAGGCCGATGCCGACCAGCGCGATCTTTTCGAACATCGGTGATGTCATGGTATTCTAGCTTTTCAGAAATGTCGCGAGGGCGGCGACAACGCCGCGATTGGCCTCTTCGGTGCCGATGCTCATGCGCAGCGCATTCGGGAAGCCGTAGCCGGAAACGCGCCGCAATATGTAGCCGCGAGCACAGAGGTAGTCGTCCGCGGCTGCCGCAGAATGTTTTTTGTCCTCGGGAAAGTGGATGAGGACGAAATTGCCGACGCTCGGCGTCACCCGCAGTCCGAGCCTGGTCAACTCCTCGCTCACCCAGGTCAGCCAGGTCTCGTTATGCGCCACGCTGCGCTCGACATGGGCGCGGTCGCGGATCGCGGCAATGCCGGCCTCGATCGCCGTCGCGTTGACGTTGAAGGGACCCCGCACGCGGTTGATCGCATCGATGACATGCAACGGTGCGTACATCCAGCCGATCCGCGCGCCGCCGAGGCCGAGCTTGGAGAAGGTGCGGGTCATGACCACGTTTTCCGCGCCAGCCACCAGTTCGACGCCGGCTTCATAGTCGTTGCGGCGGACATATTCGGCATAGGCTGCATCCAGCACCAGAAGCACGTTTCGAGGCAGGCCGGCATGCAGGCGGCGCACCTCCTGGAACGGCAAATAGGTGCCGGTCGGGTTGTTGGGATTGGCAAGGAAGATGATCCGCGTACGCGGCGTTACGGTGGCAAGGATCGCATCGACGTCGGCACGCTCATTGGTTTCCTTGACCGAGACCGGGACAGCACCTGCCGACTGGATGTAGATCTTGTAGACCATGAAGCCGTGTTCGGTGATCACAGCCTCGTCGCCGGGTGCGAGATAAGTCTGCGCAAGCAGGCCCAGAATCTCGTCGGAACCATTGGAACAGACGATGTTCGCCGGATTGAGGCCATGCACCTCGGCGATCGCCTCCCGCAGGCGCCTGGCGGTGCCGTCGGGATATATGTCGAGCTTGGCCGCGACGTCGCGCGCGGCTTCTATCGCCTTCGGCGAGGGGCCGAGCGGATTCTCGTTCGACGACAATTTATGGACCTTGGCAACGCCGGCCGGCGCCGTGCTTTTGCCCGGCACATAGGCTTCGATGTCCATGATCCCCGGGCGGGGCGTTGGACGTGCCTGATCCGATGCCTGGTTCATATTGCAAAAATCCGTCGAGAACGCTTCCGCTGCTCCAACGCGATGCGAATTTCGGATCCGCCACACTGGAAGCCGCCGCGGAAATACAAGCCGTGGCCTGGAATGTCGAGAGGCGGCAATGATCGGTGCGTGACTGGCCGTTGACGCCGAGGCGCGCCGGTCCTAAAGAAAGGCGAAATCCCGTGGTGATTTGGCCGGTCGGCTTGCAGCCACGTTAAACAACTCGCTAAAGGGCCGTTTGCTTCCTGTAACCGGCTTTGCGAAGGCAATGCCGGTTTTTTTGTTGTCCGCAGCCGGCCGGACAGTCGCATCGACCCGAAAATCGCAATCGACTTTCGGAAAACACGATGGGTTAATGTAAGAGGATGCGATGGTCGCGCTGCGCACGAAAAGAACCAACAACGAGGCCGACGAGCCGTCGAGCCCGGTGTTGCGTTTCGGTGCCGACAAGCCGCTCAAGCTCGATGCCGGCACGCTGCTGTCACCGTTCCAGATCGCCTACAAGACTTACGGCACGCTCAACGACGCCCGCTCCAACGCCATCCTCGTCTGCCATGCACTGACCGGCGACCAGCATGTCGCCAGCACCAATCCAGTGACCGGCAAGCCGGGCTGGTGGGAAGTGCTAATCGGCCCCGGCAAGATCATCGACACCAGCCGCTTCTTCGTCATCTGCTCAAACGTCATCGGCGGCTGCCTCGGCTCGACCGGCCCCGCCTCGACCAATCCAGTCACCGGCAAGCCCTACGGGCTCGACCTGCCGATCATCACCATCCGCGACATGGTGCGGGCGCAGTTGATGCTGGTCGACCATTTCGGCATCGAAAAACTGTTCTCGGTGCTGGGTGGCTCGATGGGCGGCATGCAGGTGCTGCAATGGGCGTCAAGCTATCCGGAGCGCGTTTTCTCGGCGCTGCCGATCGCCACCGGCGCGCGCCATTCCTCGCAGAACATCGCCTTCCATGAGGTCGGCCGGCAAGCGGTGATGGCCGATCCCGACTGGCATGGCGGCAAATATTTCGAACAAGGCAAGCGCCCGGAAAAGGGACTGGCCGTGGCGCGCATGGCCGCTCACATCACCTATCTGTCGGAGGCGGCCCTGCACCGGAAATTTGGCCGCAACCTGCAGGACCGTGAAGCGCTCACCTTCGGTTTCGACGCCGACTTCCAGATCGAGAGCTATCTGCGCCATCAGGGCATGACCTTCGTCGACCGCTTCGACGCCAACTCCTATCTCTACATGACCAGGGCGATGGATTATTTCGACCTCGCCGCCGACCATGGCGGCCGGCTCGCCGACGCCTTTGCCGGCACCAAGACCCGTTTCTGCCTGGTCTCCTTCACCAGCGACTGGCTGTTCCCGACCGAGGAGAGCCGATCGGTCGTTCATGCGCTGAACGCCGCCGGCGCCTCGGTGTCCTTCGTTGAGATCGAGACCGATCGCGGCCACGACGCCTTCCTGCTCGACGAGCCGGAGTTGTTCGCCGCCATCAACGGCTTCATCGCCTCGGCGGCCCGCGCCAGGGGGCTCAGCACATGACCCCTAAAGATTGCAGCCTTTTCGAACCGGCATCTTGCGCCAGGCAGCAGCGCATGACGCCTGAAGTTTGCAGGCTTTTCGGATCAAGGTCATGCGCCAGTCAAGAGGCACGATCATGAGTGTCAACCACGCCCAGCGCGTCGACCTCGAAGTCGTCGCCGATCTCATCCCGCCGCAGTCGCGGGTGCTGGACGTCGGCTCCGGCGATGGTCTGCTGCTCGAATTGCTGCAGGCGACGAAGCAGGTCGACGGCCGCGGCATGGAACTGTCGCAGCGCGGCGTCAACGAATGCGTGGCGCGCGGCCTGTCCGTCATCCAGGGCGACGCCGACAAGGACCTCAAATTCTATCCCGACAAGGGTTTTGATTTCGTCGTCCTGTCGCAGACCTTGCAGGCGACCCGCAACCCAAAGCTGGTGCTCGACGAGTTGCTCAGGATCGGCAAGCACGCCATCGTCTCCTTCCCCAATTTCGGCCACTGGCGGGTACGCCTTTCGCTTTTCGTCGAAGGGCGGATGCCGGTAACCAAGGACCTGCCCTATTCCTGGTACGACACGCCCAACATCCATTTCTGCACCATCCGTGACTTCGTCAATCTCTGCGAAGAGCTCGGCGCAACGGTGGAAAAGGCAACCGCGCTCGACGCCAATGGCCAGAAAATCGGCCTGTCGATGCCATGGTGGTTCTGGAATTTCTTCGGCCAGCAAGCGGTATTCCTGCTGAAGCGGTAACGGCGGCCATCGCTTCGGCCAGCCGGCGCCCGAGTCCGGAGACATCCGGGACTGATCGCCATTCGTCGAGGTCTAGCGATCAAGTTCCGGAAAATACGGATCGGAGAAAAACCGCCGACCGCGCTCGCCTTGCAAACAGTCGACCGGTGCTGCCGCATCGACCGGGTCGGATCCGGGATCGACATTGGGACCGGCCCCAGGACCGGCATTGGGATCGGCAACACCGCTGACCTCGAGGACCAGCTTGCGGCGTATGGCGGTCACGAATTCCGAAGCGGCATAGACCGGCAGCACGAAGGAGCCTGGCCCGCCTGTGACGCACTCGGCATAGTATTGGTCGAGATGGCTGAAGCTGGGCGACGGGCTGATCAGGATCGGCAGGCCATTGATGACGATGCCCTCTGCTATCGCGGCGTCGCGTGTCGTGATGACGGGCGTCCCGATATTGTTGGGGCCATCGCCTGAGATGTCGATGACGCTGCGCGTCGCGTCGAAGGCGGCTCCATCCAAAAGCTTGGCGCCGAAGGCGAGCGCAGCGGAAATCGAGGTGCCGCGAAAGCTCCTGAACGGGCGCGCCTCGATCTTGTCGGCGAATGCCTCGGCGCTCTCGGCATCGTCGATGACCTGCCAGGCAATGACGGCATCGTCGCGGACGGTGCCTGCCCATTCGAAATAGGCCAGCGCAATGCGGCCGTTCACGCCCGAACGCACCGCATTGATGAAGTCGGGGTGGCGCAGCGCCTTGACATAGCCGGCGCGCTGCAGGGCGAATTCCTTTTCGTCCATCGAGTGCGAGATGTCGACCGCCAGCACCAGTTCGACGTCCACGGCAATGGTGTCGGCGGGCGTGGCCAGTGGTGCTGCCTGAGCGCAGGCAAGGCAGGCAAGCAGGCTGACGCAGGTCGCCCAAAAGCGCGCAGCGGTTTTGGGGTAACGACAAGCATCGAAACAAAGACTCAAAGCGTGTCGCATGAATCTCTTCACCGGGACGCGCTTTCAGCGCGTCAAGCATGGGTCCAACGCCGCAGGCTTCCGAACGATGCCGGCAATCTTTCGCCGCGATCACGGCAAAATAAAGCTTGGCTGTACGGCCGGCTATGCCTGTTGGCGGGCTTTGGCGACGGCCGGGGGTGGTTCGATCGCGCCGGCCCTGACACGGACTGGCTTGAGAGCCGGTCGCTCGAAATCTTTCACGATCGCCAATGAGCGCGGGAAGAATTCAATGTTGTGCTGGCCACGGCCTATATTGAGGATCGCGGCGTCGGCAAGACGCGCCTCCAGCATCGACAGCACCCGCCGCAGCGTCGCGCCGTCGAACGTGTCCAAAGCCTCATCGATGATCACCCATTTCGGCTGCCGCAAGACCAGCCGGGCAAAGGCAAGCAGGCGCTGCTCGTCATCGCTCAATTCGCGCTCCCAGCGCGCCGACCGGTCGAGCGAAGATGACAGCCGCCCGAGACCGACCTCGGCAAGCACCGCCGAAATCTCGGCGTCGCTGACCGCGGCATCGGCGTGGTCGAGCACCTCGCGCAGCGTGCCGAGCGGAAAATAGGGTTTTCGGGGAACGAAGGCCGGCACCTCTCCGGCCGGCATGCCGATCCGCCCGCTTCCCCACGGCCACAGACCGGCAATGGCGCGGAAGAACAGCGTCTTGCCGGCGCGCGGATCTCCGGTGATCATGACGCGCTCGCCGGCGCGGATCTCGACATGGGGCTCGGCGAGCTTTGTGCAACCATCCCGCGACGCAATTTCGAGCTTGTCGAATGTCAGCCTGCCGTCCGGATTTTCGCCGAACTCGATGCGCCTCTCGCTGTGGTGGAGCACATCCGTTTCAGCAAGCGCGATGCGGAAATCGGCGACGCGCATCAGCGTGGCGCGCCAATCGGCGATGCCGCCGATATTGTTGATGAACCAGCGCAACGAGGAATGCACCTGGTTGAAGGCGCCGACAGCCATCATCAGCCCGCCGAAGCTGATGTCACCGGCGAAATAGACCGGCGCGGCGACGAGGATCGGCGCGACGACAGTGATCCAGCCATAGGTGTCGGTCACCCAGGAAAGATTGATCTGGGCGCTGTAGATGCGCCGCATCGCGCCCAGCACCGTGCCGAGGTCGAGCTCAAGCCGCCGTCGCGCGTCGGCCTCGCCGTGCGCAAGCGCGATGGCATCGACATTCTCGTTGACGCGGACCACCGAGGAGCGCAGCTCCGCCTCGCGCGTATAGCGGTCGCTGTTGAAGCGGATGAGCGGCCGTCCGACCAGCCAGCTCAGCCAGGAGGCGGTGCCGGCATAGAGGATTGCGGCCCACACCATGTAACCCGGAATCGCCAGCGAATAGCCGCCGACATGGAAGACGAAGCCGGAAGACAGCGACCAAAGGACGCCGACGAACGAAACAAGCAGAATGAACGACTGCAATAGCCCTATGCCGAGACCTGTAGAAAGATCGGAGAGATGCCCGGCATCCTGCTGCAGGCGCTGGTCGGGGTTGACGCCGATGGCGCCGGCGTTGGCGAGCCGGAAAGCCCGCGCCGGCCGCATCCATTCACCGATCAGATCGACGGTCAACGCCTCACGCAGCTTCAGCCGGATCGTCTGGTCGAGCCAGGTCTGGCCGACATTGAGCACCACAAGCCCGCCGGCGATGGCGGAAAACACCAGAAGCTGGTGCAGGAAACCCTGCATGTCGCGCCGAGCCAGCGCGTCGTAAAAGGGCTCGTTCCAGCGATTGAGCAGAACCTGCCCGATCGAGGTTGCCACAATGACGGCGATTATGCCGAGGCAAGCCCAGAGTAGTTGTTTGCGGATCGGCGACGTCGCCAGCGCCAGCCTGATTGTCGCCAACTGGTCGCGCAGGCTGCTGGCCTCGACCGACGCCGCAATCGGCTTGGCGCTGGCCTCGAGATCCGGATGATCGGCCATTGATGAAGACCCTTCGCAAGCGGTGCTGAAACCCGTGAACAAGTCGACTCAATCGGGTAGCAAACCCGCCCACGACAGATAGGTGGGAAAAAGCGTGATTCCGATCACGAAAACGTCATCGGCGGCCCGGCGACGGCGCCTTCCCGCTCGGCGATATCCGGCCGAGCCTTGTGGCGCCATGCGGCGAGAAAACCGGCACGAAGACGCGGCGAGAGGCGCGCTGGACGACCGGCACACCCTGATAGAGCCGCTTCTGCGCCTCGACGATGATGACGCCGGAAAAGATCGGCCAGAACCTGCGGCCGGCGCGCTCCAGCACATTGTGGAACCGCATCATGAAGCGTCGCCGCGATGGCGGGAAGAACAGGGCGTCGGACCAGGCCGCTGGCGTGAAATTCGCTTCGCGCAGCAACTCGGTGAGTTGGCCGCGCGAGAAAGGCCGGCCGCTGCCGAACGGCGTATGCTCGAAACGGGCCCAGACACCGCGCCGGTTGGGCACGACGATGACGACGCGGCCGGCGGGCGACAGCACCCGCCAGATTTCGTTCAGCGTCTCGCGCGGGTTCTCGGCATGTTCGAGTGAATGGACGAGCAGCATGCGGTCGATGGAGGCATCGACCAACGGCAATTCCTCATCGAAGACCAGCGCGGTCGCGGTCGGCCCGGTGGCCGGCCAGACCACCGCGCCTTGCGTCGCCGGCATGAAGGCAAAGACACGTTCGGCATCGGTGCCGAACCGCTCCAGCCACGGCAAGGTGTAGCCGAGGCCGACCAGCCGCTCATTGGGCACGACAGCCCATATCGAGGACAACGCCATGGTGATCGAGCGTTCGGCCAATCGCCCGAGCGTGGTCGAATAAAAGGAGCGAAGGTCGACGATATCGGAATGCATGCGCGGCACGCTATCTTCGATGCTGTCCAAGTTCAACAAAGGCGCCCAGTTCTACAAAGACGGATGACATCCGCGGGCAAGCGCCCTATGTCTGCGGCGACTGCTGCATCGGCAAGAAATCGGTTTCGATTTCGGAAGACACGATGCAGCAGGTAAAAAGTGTCAGAAGCGTCCTTTGTGCGTCCAACTGGACGCGCGGCGCTCTCGTGGAGAGATGCGATGCCGGTTGAAATCGAACAATTCATGTGCCGCAGCGACAATTTCGGTGTGCTGGTGCATGACCCGAAAAGCGGCCAGACCGCGATCATCGACGCGCCCGAGGAGGCGTCGATTCTGGCCGCGATCGAGCGCACCGGCTGGACGCCGACGATGATCCTGACCACCCATCACCATGTCGACCATGTCGAGGCCAATCTGGCGCTGAAGGAGCGCTTCAAGCTGCGCATCGTCGGACCGGAAGCGGAAAAGGCAAAAATCCCCGGCATCGACGAAACCGTCGAGCAGGGTTCGGTCATCCACCTCGGCGAGGAGAGGATCGACGTGATCGCCACGCCCGGCCACACGGCGGGCCATGTCTCCTATCATCTGCCGGCGTCGAAAGTGGCGTTCACCGCCGACACGCTGTTCGCACTCGGCTGCGGCCGGCTGTTCGAATGCAAGCCGCCGGTGATGTACGATTCGTTGAAGAAGCTCGCGGCGCTTCCGGCCGAGACGGTCGTCTATTGCGGCCATGAATACACGCTTTCCAACGCCCGCTTCGCGCTGACCGTCGACCCGACCAATTCGGCATTGAAGGAGCGCGCCGCGAAAATCGAAGCGCTGCGCGCCGACGGCAAGCCGACGCTGCCGACCACGATCGGTGAGGAACTGTCGACCAATCCGTTCCTGCGCTGGCACGATCCGGCAATCCGCAAGCATCTCGGCATGGAGAACGCCTCCGACGCCGAAGTGTTCGCCGAAATACGCAAGCGCAAGGATAATTTCTGAGCACCGTTGATGGTCTGGCATCCATGAAGGTCTGAGGAAAATGACCAGTTCCGCCGAAATCATCGCGGCGCTCGGCCTGAAACCGCATCCGGAAGGCGGCTGGTATGCCGAGACCTTTCGCGATGGCGCGGAAGGCGCTCGCGGCCATTCGACCGCGATCTATTTCCTTTTGGAGCAGGAGCAAGTGTCGGCCTGGCACCGCGTCAAGGACGCCGCCGAGGTCTGGCATTTCTATGCCGGCGCCCCGCTGGCACTGTCGATGCATCGGGAAAACGGGCCGGTGATCGAGCAGGTGCTCGGCACGGCACTGGCGGCGGGCGAGCGGCCGCAGATCGTCGTGCCGGCAGGCTGGTGGCAGTCGGCGCGCAGCCTCGGCGAATGGACGCTGGTCGGCTGCACCGTGGCGCCGGGCTTCGATTTCGCCGCCTTCGAGCTGGCCGAACCGGGCCGGAGTCCTAACCCAGCAGGAAACCCATCGTGATCCCCAACTGGGCGGCGTAATACAGCATCCAGACCGCGTGGCGCGTCCAGATACGGTGCGGCGAAATGGCGCTCAACAGGAACTTTTCCGCGGCGAGCAGCCCGTCGGACGCCATGAACAGAACGGCGCCGCCGACGACCCAGAGATTGCTCAGAGTGAGGGCCGAAATGCCCATGACAAAAATTGTCGCGATATAGACGCTGATCGGAAGGCGCAGGGCGGGGCCGACACGGCGCCAGAGCGCAAAATGCATGGTGAGCGCGAACACGGCCATTGCCACGGCAATCGCCGCGCGCCACAGCTCTGCCAAAAACAGTCCAACGCCATCGCCGGAGCGCAGGAACAACGCGATGTAAAGCCCATGTGCCACGAGGAAACTGGCCAGCCCGCCAACAAAAGCCTTTTCACCGTCGCGCGACAGTAATGCGTCGCCGATGGCGCTGAGCGCCAGCGCAGCGATGAGCAGCCACGGACCGCCCTGCAGCGATGCCAGCACCGCAAGCATTGCCACGGCCAGCGTCTTGACCGCGGAACGCGCAAGCTTCGGCGGCATGTCGATGGTGAAGGCGTAGATCATCGCGGCGGCCAGCGAAAACAGCAGCGTCGCATTGGCGTTGGCGTCGATGCCGCCGGGAAACGGCATCACGCCCCTGCCTCGCTCGCAGCCCTCTTGCGCAAGAACAGCGATTTCGCCGCAAGCGCTGCGCCGCCGGTGATCAACACGCAGGCGGCGAGGATGCGCAGGGACGGTTCGGCGAAACCGGCTGATATCAGTACCAGCGTCGACAGCAGCGGCGCGGCATAGCTGGCCGTGCCCAGAACCTGGATGTTGCCGCGCTTGACGCCGATGTCCCAGGCGTAGAAGGCAGCCCCGAGAGGCATCAGCCCGAGGCCGAGCACGGCCAGCCATTGGCCGGCGCCGTCAGGCCACACCGTCTCTTCCAGCACGAGATGGCAGACGAGCGAGAGCGCTGCCGTCGCCGCGCAGAACCAGGTGACGATGCTGGTCGGCACCGAAGGGAAGCGCCGCGACAACAGCGAATAGGACGACCACAGCACCGCGCAGACGCCGGCCATCGCATAGCCGAAGGCATAGCGCGCGTCGAAAGCAAGACCACCGCCCTTGGTGACGATCAGGAAAGTGCCGGCAAGGCCGAGCAGCGCGCCGGCGACATGGTTCCAGGCCAGACGCTCGCCCGGCATCAACGCCGATCCAAGCACGATCAGCAGCGGCCACAGATAGGCGATCAGGCTCGCCTCCACCGCCGGCGCGTTGCGCAGTGCGGTGAAGTAGAAGAAGTGGTAGCCGAACAGGCCGGCAATGCCGATCAGCCACACTTGCGGCGGTATTCTCTCGCTCCCGGCGGTGGCCGGCATGAACAGCCGCGCGACGAGCCCGACGCCGGTGCCGATCGTAAAGGTGATCGCCGACAGCAGGAAGGGCGGCACGGCGCCGGAAGCGTCGGTAAGCAGCGCCAGCAGCGCCCACATGGCGACCGCCGAGAAGCCGATCAGTGTTGCGCGCCCCATGTCCGTCTCCGGCGGCGCGCGATCGCGCCTATTCTGTCGCTTCGAACCGCTCCGCGCTGACGGTGAGGGTGCCGATTTTCGTGCCGACCGTGGCGTGGATCGGCGCATATACGCCGGTTTGGCCGACCGGTGCAAACGTCACCATGATGCGGCTGCGCTTTCTCAGGTAATCCAAGGATTTGCGGTTCTTGCGATAACCGGCCACCGGCTCAAAATCCAGCCGGCAAGTGACAGTATCGCCGTTGTAGCCGCGCACCGAGGTCGAGCCTTTCGACTCGTAGGTCAGCGTCAGATCGGCGCGCATCTCGCCGTCATAGAGCTTCACCGTGCGCCCGCAGACCTTGTCGAGGCTATCGGCATGGATGACGGTGGCGGCCATTGGATCGAGCACCGAGGCGAGATGGCTGGCGGCCAGCGGTATCCATTTCTTGGAATTGCGCTTCTTCGGCGCAGGCACGACCTTGGTCGCGGTAACAGTGCCGTTGGCGAACTGGATATCGATCATCGATGCCTTGTCGCCCGATTTGTAGTCGGCGCGGAACGCCTGCGGCTGCAATTGCTTGCCCAAAATCTTGCCCTTCGACGAGACCGTGCCACGCGTGTCGTCGAATATTGTGGCGAGGCCGGCGCTGGAGACGCTGCCTTCGATCGAATAGGTATCGCCTTCGTAACTGCTGGAAAAGCTTGCCTTGGCCACCGAGAAGCCGTGGACCGAAACCGTATACTCGCCCTTGAAGGATTGTTGCGTGGCGGCAGAAATTGTCGTCGGCAGCGCCAGGGCGAGCGATGCAAGGAGAGCATGAGACCAACGAAGCATGGCGGGAACGATCCTCGATTTCAGCAGAAGCGCGCAACTCCAGCCTGGCATCTCCTTGTGCGACCGCTTATAGACTGAATTTCGGCCTTTATGTGAAAGACGTCGTCACACCCGGGCGCAAGCCGGAGCTTGACGCATCGCCGAAATGCAACTATGGAACGCCAACTTTTTCCATAAGGCCGCCTGACCGAAACCGCGCGCCACCCGGCGCGGGTCGAATGTTTGGCCAGACCGAGAACTGAAGGTTTAGAACCATGTCCCGCACCTGCGAACTCACTGCCAAGGCAGTCATGTCCGGCAACAATGTGAGCCACGCCAACAACAAGAGCAAGCGTCGCTTCCTGCCCAATCTCGTCAATGTGACGCTGATCTCGGAAGCGCTGAACCAGAATGTGCGCCTGCGCATTTCGGCCAACGCGCTGCGTTCGGTCGAGCATCGCGGCGGGCTTGATGCGTTCCTGGCCAAGGCCGACGCCAAGGAGCTGTCGCAGCGCGCGCGGCTGCTGAAGAAGCAGATCGCCAAGAAGCTCGCCGAACAGCCGGCCGCTTGATTTCTCAAGGCAACCGCCTTCCAAGGAGTGTCGTCCGAACTCGGCATGACACCCCGCTGGTTCCATTACCCAGGATAAAAAAATGAGCTTTTTCTCCCGATACCTGCCCTTTGTTGCGGCCATGGCGCTTGTCGTGGTGGCGTCGAACGTCCTCGTGCAGTTCCCACTGCAGGGTGCAATCGGCGGCCTGTCGCTGGCCGACATTCTGACCTGGGGCGCCTTCACCTACCCGTTCTCCTTCCTGGTCACCGACCTTGCCAATCGCCGCTACGGCCCGGCTGTGGCGCGCCGGATCGTGTTTGTCGGCTTCACGGCGGCAGTGATCTGCTCGGTCGTCATCCCGCCCTTGCTGTTCCGCTACGGCCTGATCGAATTCGAAACGGCTGCCGACCGGCTGGTGCGCATTGCGGCGGCTTCCGGCACCGCGTTCCTGATCGCGCAGCTGCTCGACGTGACCGTGTTCAACCGGTTGCGCCGGCAGAGCTGGTGGCGGGCGCCGATCGTCGGCACGCTGGTCGGCTCGGTGTTCGACACCGCGGTGTTCTTCACGATCGCCTTTTCGGCGGCTTTCGCCTTCGCTGGGCCGAACGATGGCTTTGCGCTCGAAACCGCGCCGCTGATCGGCGTGCTGCCGGTCGAGGCCATGCGCTGGGTGTCATGGGCGCTGGGCGACCTCGGCGTGAAACTGATCATCGCCGTGGTGGCGCTGATCCCCTACCGGCTGCTTGCCGCCCGCTGGAGCCAGCCGGCACTGGCGGCATAGAGCATGATCCCTAAAAGTGGGAACCGGTTTTCGGAAAAGATCATGCTCACAGGTTCTCAAGCATGATCCCTTGGGTCCAACTCGATACCGCGAAAGCGCCTGACGGCGACCATGAGCTCCGCCTGAAACAACGCGGCGCCGAGTTCTCGATCATGCTCGGCTCGAACGAGCTGATGAACAGCCGCCTCAGCGGTTCTGAGGAAGCGCTGGCGAGGCTGTCCTGCCACAGGATTTCCGGCCGCAGGCAGCCGAAAATCCTGATCGGCGGGCTGGGCATGGGTTTCACGCTGCGCGCCGCGATTGCCGAGCTTGGCGCCGATGCCGGCATCGTTGTCGCCGAGTTGGTGCCCGCCGTGGTGGCGTGGGCGCACGGCCCGATGGCCTCGCTGTTCGGCGGCTGTCTCGACGATCCGCGCGTGACCATTCGCGAGGCGGATGTCGGGCAGATCATACGATCGGAAGCCTCGGCCTGGGATGCTATCCTGCTCGACGTCGACAATGGGCCTGAAGGGATCGTCCACAAGGCCAATGATGCTCTTTACAGTGTAGCCGGGCTGATCAGCGCGAGAGCAGCGCTCAAGCCCGGCGGCGTGCTGGCGGTCTGGTCGCAGGGATCCGACAGCGGTTTTACCCGCCGGCTCAAGCAGGCGGGCTTCGCGGTCGAGGAGGCCAAGGTGCGAGCCAATGGCAAGCGCGGGGCACGCCAAATCATCTGGATCGCGACCAACGGACCCCGGCCTGCTGCAACCGGCGCCAAGCTGTAGCTTGTTATCGGCCGTCCTTTGCCGACCGCCTTTCAATCCTCGTGCAGCACAAATTCCAGATACAGATTACGCTGCAGCATCGAGTGGTTGTCGTCCGAGACCAGCGACACCATCAGGGCGCCGTCGTCGCGGGTCCAGACGTCGAGCCCTTCCATATTGTCGATCTGGTAGCCCATGTCGGCTTCCATCAGCATCGGCCCGTCGGCAACCGCGCCCTTCTCGACGCTTTCGCCATAGATGCGCCGCAGCCGCATCTTGACGCCGCCGGCCATCGAAAAGCTGCGCTCCAAAAGCAAGAGGTCGCCGTCCGGCAGGAAGGCACCGTCGGCAATGTCGAAATTGCCGTTGCGTTTGACGGTGAAGACGCCCTTGTGCGGCCCTTCAATAACGGCCGCATAGATGTTGCCTGATTTGTCGAGGCTCTTTTCCGAGACCACGACCAGCCCGCCTTGGTGCTGGCCGTCAGGATTGGCGTGGGTGACGGTCTCAAAGCCGCGATTGCGGCGAAGCTCCCAGGCTGGAATCAGGAAGTCGAGCTGCCTGAACGACGGCTTCATGTCGCCCGGTTCGATTTTGAACTGTGCAATGCGGTGATCGCGCTCGAAGCCGACTGTGGCAATGCCGTCCTTGAGCGCAAGGCCTTCGGCGTCGACCTCCCATTTCTCGTCGATCAGCTGGCCCGCCTCGTCGGCCATCTGCTGCATACGGAAATTCCGGATGCCGGATGGGCGCTTGTCGGCATCATGGGTGACGGTGCCGAAGAACCAGAAACCGGTATCGGCGACGCCGATGAAATCACTGCCGGGCTTACGGAAGCGAAACGCCGACAGCGCGCCGAAATCACGTGACGGCGAGGTCATTTCCAGCCCGCCGACGAATTCGAGCGGGCCGAACCGCTTTTCGTCACCGCCGATATGAAACCGGTCTATCGGCCGTGCCGAGATTTCGATCGGCTCGACCGAAGCGGTGCCGGCAGCGATGGGAGGCGACAAGGCGATGCCGGCAACGAACAGGGCTGTGGCGGCGAAAAGCGTCTGCCGAAAGCCGCCCCGAGAAAAAATCATCCGGCGCGCCGCATGCCGCCGCGTCGCGTGTCGCGCATGCTTTCCTCGCCAAACAGCGAGGCCAGTTGCTCGGTCATGGCGCCGGCCAGTTCCTCGGCATCGACGATGGTGACGGCGCGGCGATAGTAGCGGGTCACGTCGTGGCCGATGCCGATGGCCAGGAGCTCGACCGGCGAGCGTGTCTCGATCAGTTCGATCACCGCGCGCAGATGCCGTTCGAGATAGTTGCCCGGATTGACCGACAGCGTCGAATCGTCGACCGGCGCGCCGTCCGAGATCATCATCAGGATCTTGCGCTGCTCCGGCCGCGCGATCAGGCGGTTGTGGGCCCACAACAGCGCCTCGCCGTCGATATTTTCCTTGAGCAGGCCTTCGCGCATCATCAGGCCGAGATTGCGCCGCGCCCGCCGCCATGGATGGTCGGCGGATTTGTAGATGATGTGGCGCAGATCGTTGAGCCGCCCAGGATTGGGCGGCTTGCCTTCCTTCAGCCATTTCTCGCGCGCCTGCCCGCCCTTCCAGGCGCGGGTGGTGAAGCCGAGGATCTCGACCGAGACGCCGCAGCGTTCCAGCGTGCGCGCCAGAATGTCGGCGCAGGTGGCGGCGACCGTGATCGGCCGGCCGCGCATCGAGCCCGAATTGTCGAGCACCAGCGTCACCACCGTGTCGCGGAATTTGGTGTCGCGCTCCTGCTTGAAGGACAGCGGCTGCATCGGGTCGATGACGACGCGCACCAGCCGCGCCGGATCGAGATAACCCTCTTCGAGATCGAAATCCCAGGACCGGTTCTGCTGCGCCATCAGGCGGCGCTGCAGCCGGTTGGCCAGCCGGCCGACGACGCCGGACAGGTTGGCAAGCTGCTTGTCGAGGAAGGCGCGCAGCCGATCCAGTTCTTCCTCTTCGCACAGATCCTCCGCACCCACCGTCTCGTCGAAGGCGGTGGTGAAGACCTTATAATCGATCTCCTTCGACAGGTTGGTGAAGGGATTGTCGTTGCGGCGCGCCTCGCCGGGCGTCTCGGCATCGGCGTCGTCATCGTCTGACAGGTCGTCGGCGGTAGCATCGGATGCCTCCGTCTCGGCCGATTGCTCGTCGTCGGACGACGCCTCGGTATCGTCCGACTGCGACTGCTCGGAGCCGGAATCGTCTTCGCCGCCCTCCTCGCTCTGGTCCTCGCCTTGCGGCTGGTATTCATCGTTGTCTTCGGAGTCTTCGGTCTCCTGGTCGTCACCGAGTTCCTCGGCCATTTCCATGGAAGCAAGCATCTCGCGCACGACACGGGCGAAGGCCTGCTGGTCGTCGAGCTTTGCCGACAGTCCGTCGAGATCGGCACTTGCCTTCTCCTCGACCCAAGGGCGCCAGAGATCGACCAGCCGCTCGCCGCTCTTCGGCACGGCGCGGCCGGTCAGCTTTTCGCGCACCATCAGGGCCAGCGCTTCCTCGATCGGCGCATCGGCCTTGTCCTTGACATCGATGAGGTTGGCCCTGGCGTATTTGTCCTCGAGCATCGAGCCGATATTGTCGGCCACACCCTGCATGGCGCGGGAGCCGATAGCCTCGACGCGGGCCTGCTCGACCGCATCGTAGATGGCGCGGGCCTGTTTGCCCTCCGGCGCCAGCCTGGTGTGGATGCGCGTGTCGTGGCAGGCGCGCTTCAGCGCCATGGAATCGCCGAGCCCGCGGGTGATGGCGATGTCGGCCTTCGAGGCTTTTTTCGGCAGTTCAGGCAGCCGGGCGCGGCTGCCGGCGAGCGCCGGCCGATCCTTGGCGAAACCGACCTCGAGGTCCTTGTCGCCGGCAATCGCGCGCATGCAGACGGTGACGGCGCGCTTGAAGCTGTCGGCTTCAGCCCCCGTCTTCGACTTGTTGCGCGTGTTGTCTCCCGGACCCGCCATCAATGTACTGCTCTGCGCTCAACAATCATAAGCTCTTTAGGGACCGAAAAGACCCCAGATATGCGAGAGAGAGCATCCCAAGCATAAAGTTGTAAATGTACCTGTAAAATGGCACGCATTTCCTGCGCAGCGGCGTTGTCGTAATTGTTAATCAGATAGGAGCTTGGATGAACCAATTTAGAAAACATTTTGAATAACGCTTTGTGCCCACTAGTGGAACCCAAATCTGCCGCCATAGATGCTGCACTAGCAGGCGTTTTGATCTCCGGAAGCTTATATTTATCTGCTAAGTTTTTGAGGCGATCAACTTCCGAACGAAGTTGCGCCCGCTCGCGCTCCATTTTTCTATTTGTATTGAGCGAGAGTAGACCCTCTAGTGTCTGAATTTTATCAGTGAGCGCTTCTGACATCCATCTCTTTAGTTCATCTTCGGATCTGACGACCAATCTCACTTTCAAGTGAATTTCGTAGACACTTCGAGTAGCTAGAGCCAGTATTGAAACATGACCATTGCCAATCAGCGACGCCATGTTGAGGTATTCACAAATTGACGTTATAAAATTGATCATCACTACCCGACGATCGGTGCGAGGGATATTATTGTTGATCCATGTTTTCACCTCACCTAGGTGTAAAACCAAGTCTGAAATAGCTTTGTCAACCTCCGCCTGGGTTCCTATTACAACATAGCCGCGCAGGGATGCGGAATTCATTTTATTTCTTTTTACCGAGTTACCCCAGAACCACGTTGGCGGCGCTCTCGGGCAAATCTTGGCCGAAGGCGCGCTGGTAGAACTCGGCCACGAGCGAGCGTTCCAGTTCGTCGCACTTGTTGAGGAAGGTCAGCCTGAACGCCATGCCGATATCGCCGAAGATCTCGGCATTCTCGGCCCAGGTGATGACCGTGCGCGGGCTCATGACAGTCGACAGGTCGCCATTGATGAAGGCCGAACGCGTCATGTCGGCGACACGCACCATCTTGTTGACGATCTCCTTGCCCTTGGCATCGCGATAGTGCTTGGCCTTGGCCAGCACGATGTTCACCTCATTGTCGTGCGGCAGATAGTTCAGCGTGGTGACGATCGACCAGCGGTCCATCTGCGCCTGATTGATCTGCTGGGTGCCGTGGTAGAGGCCGGTGGTATCGCCGAGACCGACGGTGTTGGCGGTCGAGAACAGCCGGAACGCCGGATGCGGGCGGATGACCCGGCTCTGGTCGAGCAGCGTCAGCCGGCCGGACGATTCCAGCACGCGCTGGATGACGAACATCACGTCCGGACGGCCGGCATCGTACTCGTCGAAGCACAGCGCGACATTGTGCTGGTAGGCCCAGGGCAGGATGCCGTCGCGGAATTCGGTGATCTGCAGCCCTTCCTTGACGACGATGGCGTCCTTGCCGACGAGGTCGATGCGGCTGACATGACTGTCGAGATTGACGCGCACCATGGGCCAGTTGAGGCGGGCGGCGACCTGCTCGATATGTGTCGACTTGCCGGTGCCGTGATAGCCCGACACCATGACGCGGCGGTTGTAGGCAAAGCCGGCGAGGATCGCCATCGTCGTGTTCTTGTCGAACAGATAGTCGGGATCGATGTCGGGCACATGCTCGCTCGACACCGAATAGGCCGGCACCACCATTTTGGAGTCGAAGCCGAATTTCTCCTTCACCGGCACGGTGGTGTCGGGCAGGTTGGCGATGTCGCGATCGACCTTGTTCATCTTTATCAACGTCTCCACGGGCGAAGCGCCTGATTTCGCCGGCAATCGATTTTGTCCGGGGGCGGTCTTAGAGCCTTTTCCAACCTTATGAAAGTTGGAAAACGACACGGACCGTAAGGCCGCTCAGCACAATCCTGCCTGCTTGAGCACGCGATAGGCCTGGAGCACATCGCGGAACCGGTCTTCCGAACCTCTGTCCCCGCCATTCGCATCCGGATGGTGGCGTTTCACCAGTTCCTTATAACGCGCCTTGATATCCTTGCCAGTCGCCTTTGTATCAAGGCCAAGCGTTTCCAGCGCCTTGGCCTCAAGCGGCTTGGCCTTGCGCTCACGCGCCTCGCGCGGGTCCTTCGGGCCTTTGAACAGGTCGAACGGATCGCGCATGCGGTTGTAGTAGCCGGCGCGGCCGGAACGCTGCTGGGCGAAATCGGGCGAGGAGCGCGTCGAGGCGCCGTTGACGCCCATCTTCCATGTCGGCCGGTGTCCGGTCATCGCTTCCTTCTGGAAGCGGGCGATCTCGGTATCGGGGACACCGGAGAAATAATTGAAGCCCTTGTTGTACTCGCGCACATGATCGAAGCAGAACTGAAAATACTCGCCCTCCTTCATGCGCCCGACCGGCGCCCGATGGGTGCCGGCCTCCTTGCAACCGTCCCACTGGCAGATCGGCGAACGAGACTTCAGCTCCGCATCCTTCTCCGGGCGGATGCGAATTTTCTCGAAATATTTGGGGTACGGTTTCATCTCACCCATTTATGGGCTGTTCGCCGGTGCGAAACAAGAATTGACATTTTCGCGATGATCGCCCTAACCGCTGAATCGCGGCATAAAGCGGGCGATCGGCGAATTTTGTCGCGACGGCGGCGCCGCGCGTCCTTCCGGACGCGCAAAGGCCGCCGATTTTCGGGGGTTGCACCCGCCATATGTGGTGAAGGGAAGTAAGAATGTCCATACAGTCGACGATGGAAGGCAAGTTGAAGAAGGCGTTTTTGCCGGAGCGGCTGATCATCATCAACGAAAGCCATCTCCATGCCGGCCATCACCATCAGGACTCCGACCATCACGGCACCTATGACGGCACTGGTGAGACGCATTTCCGCGTCCGCATCGTCTCCTCGGCCTTTGCCGGCATGAGCCGCATCGAGCGCCATCGCGCGGTCAACGCATTGCTGGCCGACGAATTGAAGGCTGGTGTCCACGCGTTGGCGATCGAGCCGGCCGCGCCGGACGAAAAGACCAGATGGTAGCCACTAGAGCAATTCCAGGAAAAGTGTGAAACGGTTTTCCCGGGAAAAGCGCAATAGCGCTTTCCCTAGGAATTGCGCAAAAACAAAGAGATAGAGCGGTTCGGCGTTTTCGTGAAACGATGAACCGCTCTATCCGAGCGCTGCCTTCAGGAAAATCATCACCGCGCCGGTCAAGGCGTCCCCTTCGTCGCCGAAATTGCGATTGATCGACATGTGCGAATAGGCGCTGCCGTCGAACAGTGTCACCTCCGTTCCGGTCGCCTGCAGACGCTCGGCGAAGGCCCGTGAGACTGCCGCACGACCCGTTGCGCGCGAATAGGCGATGAAGGTCGGCGGATGCTTGCGGCTCCCGACATGGACGGCAGGCGACAGCGCTCGCCACTGCGCCGGGTCTGGAAAGGCCCGGGCATAGGCCCGTGTCATGCCGCCGCTCCGCGCCAGCGCCTCCAGGTCATAAGCCCTGGTATCGTTCAGAACCAGCGCCGCGACGCCGGGCAGACCGCCGCGCAGCCCGGTCAGTGCGGCGAGATGGCTGCCGGCCGAATGGCCCATCACCGCAATCCGGTTCGGATCGCCGCCATATCTGGCGATATTGGCGCGCACGTAGCGATAGGCCTGCTCGACATCGTTGGCCTGGGTGGCGACATCAGCCTCAGGCAGCATCCGGTAGTCGATCGAGACGAAGCAGAAGCCATTGTCGAGCAGGAAGTCCGGCTTGACGTCGACGTTGCTGCGATTGCCGGCTCGCCAGGCACCGCCATGGATGAAAACGATCACAGGCAGGGAGCTGGCGCCGGCGCGCGCGTAGATGTCGAGCCTGGCCGGTCCGTAGTCGATGGTTTGCGGAGATGGCGAAAGCCGGCGCGATGCCGCCGCAGCGCTGGCCGTCGACAAAGCCATCGACATCAAAAGCAGGGTTCGCCGATCGATCACCGTCACCTCCAGACAGCCCGGTCGAAAGTGCACGCCGGCGCGGGGAGCGTCCAGGATTGATTAGCCGCGAAAGAACCTATCAGAACTAAATCTCGCCGGCCGGCCTGATCCTCAGCCTTGCAATCCGGTTCTTGTCGCGCTTCATGACGACGAAGCGCTTGCCGTGAAAGGTGAAAGCCTGCTTCTCGTCCGGGATCAATTGCGTCTCGTGGATGACGAGACCGGCAATGGTGGTGGCTTCTTCGTCCGGCAGGTCCCAGTCGAGCGCCCGGTTCAGGTCGCGGATCGACACGGTGCCGTCGACGACGACTGAGCCGTCGGCTTCCTGCTTGACGCCCTGCATGTCGATATCGTGCTCGTCGGCGATCTCGCCGACGATCTCCTCGATGATGTCCTCCAGCGTCACCAGCCCCTCGACCTCGCCATACTCGTCGACGACGATAGCGAAATGCGCCTTGCGCCGCAGGAAGGCGTTGAGCTGTTCCTGCAGCGTCGTGGTATCGGGCACGAACCACGGTTTTGAAGCGATCTTCATCACATCGATCTTGGAAAAGTCGTTGCCGACATCGTTCAACGCGCGCAGCAGGTCCTTGGCGTGCAGCACCCCGACGATGTTGTCGAGCGAGCCCTTCCACAAGGGCATGCGGGTGTGCGGGCTCTGCAGGATCTCGCGCACCACCGCTTCCGGCGGATTGTCGGCATTGACCGAGCGCATGTTGGTGCGATGGACCATGACATCGGACACTTCGAGCTCATCGAGATCGGACAGGCGGCCGATGCGGGCGCGATCCTCGCGCACCACCTGTCCGTCGCGACGAAAATCGTCGACGGCGCCCCGCGATTCATCATGGTTCGAATGCTGCGGCTCGATGCGCTGCAATTCATAGCCGAATGCAGCGAGCAGGCGCGCGCGAAAGGCAAAGGCAAGCAGGCCGAGCCCGGCAAGGACAGCAGCGACAATCCAGCCGGCCTCGCTCATCCCGGTCGGCCTCTCGGCTGACCCGGTCGGCCTCTCGGCTGACCCGGATGGTTCTCCCTCAGAAACGACAGCACTTCCGACGCCGGCACATCCTTGGCGATGAAGGCCTGGCCGATGCCGCGCGTCAGGATGAAGGTCAGCGCGCCGCGCGACACCTTCTTGTCCTGGGTGATGAAGGCTAGCAGCGCTTCGGCGTCAGGCAATTCACCCGGAATATCGGCCATGCGCCAGGGCAGGCCAACGGCGCGAAGATGCGCCTCGACGCGCGCCGCATCGTCGGGACTTGCCAGGTTGAGGCGTGACGAAAAGCGATAGGCCAGCGCCATGCCGATGGCGACGCCCTCGCCGTGGACGAGACGGGCGCTGTCATATTGGGTGGCGCCCTCGAGCGCGTGGCCGAACGTGTGGCCGAGGTTGAGCAGCGCGCGGTCGCCGGTCTCGAACTCGTCGCGGGCGACGACATCGGCCTTGGCGCGGCAGGCTTCGGCGATGGCCTCGGTCCGCTGCGGGCCGCCGGCGAATACTTTGCCCCAGTTTTCCTCCAGCCACGCGAAGAAGTCGGGGCGATCGATGAGCCCGTACTTGGCGAGTTCGGCGTAACCCGCCCGGAATTCCCGGATCGGCAGCGTGTCGAGCACTCCGGTGTCGGCCAGCACCAGTTTCGGCTGATGGAAGACGCCGACGAGGTTCTTGCCGCGCGCACTGTTGATGCCGGTCTTGCCGCCGACGGAAGAGTCGACCTGCGCCAGCAGCGAAGTCGGGATCTGCACGAAGTTCATGCCGCGGCGCACGATGCCGGCGGCAAATCCGGCCAGATCGCCAATAACACCGCCACCGAGCGCGACGACGACATCGCCGCGTTCCAGTCTCGCGGCGAGCACGCCGTCCACCACCTCTTCGAGATGCGCGAAACTCTTGGTCTTTTCTCCCGCCGGCAAAGTGATGACCGCAGGCTGGATGCCGCCCTTTTCGAGGCCGGCCTTCAACGTCTCGAGGTGGGCGGCGGCGACATTGACGTCGGTGACCACCGCGGCGCGCGTGCCGGGCAGGCGGCGCGAAATCTCGGTGCCGGCGCGCAGCAGCAGGCCCGAGCCGATCAATATGTCATAGGCGCGGTCGCCGAGCCCGACTTCGACGGTGACTGTCGCATTGCTTTTCACGAGCGCGCCTCGCCTGTCGCGGCTGCCACGCCGAAATACCCGCAAAGCGCGTTCACCACCTCGGCGGCGATGACCTCCTTGCGATCGTCGCGGGTCGGCACGGTAACATCGGCGGTTGCGTAGACCGGATAGCGCTCGGCCATCAACCGCTCGATCACGGCACGGGGATCGGCGCTTTTCAGCAGCGGCCGGTTCTGCTTCTTGGAAACGCGGTCCATCAACAGGTCGATCTCGGCCTTCAGCCATACCGACACGCCATGGCCGGCAATGGCCTCCCGCGTCTGCGCGCTCATGAAGGCGCCGCCGCCCGTCGACAGCACCTGCGGGCCGTGTTCCAATATGCGCAGGATGACGCGCTGCTCCAGCGCCCGGAACTCGGGCTCGCCATAGCGTTCGAACAGTTCCGGGACGCTCATGCGCGACACGCTTTCGATCTCCTGATCACTGTCCATGAAAGGCAGTCCCAGCATCCCCGCTACTTTACGGCCGATCGCCGTCTTGCCGGCGCCCATCAGGCCGACAAAGACAATGGAACGGCTGCCCAGCCGGCCGAGCAGTGCGGCATGGCTCTCATCGGGAGGATTGGCTGGCAACGCGTTCATGACACCATGATGTTTCTAAGCAGGTTCCGTAGAAGTATCCCAGGTTTTGCGGCAGAACCTGCGACAAGCCAAACAATCCAGGCAGGCTTTCAGGGGCTAGCCCACGAATGCCTGCTTGGGCCCTCTTGCCGGCGTATCGACATCAAAAGCCTGATTGCGTCAAGCGTGGCGCCGCCGCGCGTCGTCCGAGCTTCGCCCTTGAATTGGCCGGATTGGCGTCTCATAAGGGCACAGGGTTTGGAAACGCAGAACAACAAGACGGGCGAGAATTGATGCCGACACTGTTCCGCTTTGTCGTGACGCTCACGATTCTGGCCGGCATTGTCTATGGCGCGATGTTCGCTCTGGCGATGTTCGTCGAGCCGAGAAAGGCCGAAATGAGCGTGCGCATCCCTGCCGAAAAGCTGAATCCCAAAAAAACTGACCCGAAGCAATGAACAGCGCGGCCCGCATCGAAGCCTTTCTGGAAATGATGAGCGCCGAGCGCGGCGCTGCCGAAAACACGCTTTCCAGCTATCGCCGCGACCTCGAAGACGCGTCAGCCGAGATCGACGGCGGGCTCGCTGGTGCCGCCGCTGCCGATATCCGTAACTATCTCGACGAGATAGCCGCACGTGGTTTTGCCGCCACCTCGCAGGCACGCAAGCTGTCGGCGATGCGCCAGTTCTTCAAGTTCCTCTACGCCGAGGGTCTGCGCGGCGACGACCCGACCGGAACCCTGGACAGTCCGAAGAAGGGCCGGCCGCTGCCGAAGACGATGAGCGAGGCCGACACCGGCCGGCTGATCGACCGTGCGGCGCAGGAGGCAGGTGACACCTCGCTGAACGATGGCGACGGCCTGGCGGCGCTGCGTCTGCATGCGCTGGTCGAGGTGCTCTACGCCACCGGCCTGCGGGTTTCCGAACTGGTCGGCCTGCCGGTGACGGTGGCGCTGCGCGACGATCGTTTCTTCATGGTGCGCGGCAAGGGTGACAAGGAACGCATGGTGCCGCTGTCGGCAAAGGCGCGCGTGGCCATGCGGGCCTGGCTCGCTGCCCGGGCAACGGTGCCGGCTTTGGCGGATAGCCCGTTCCTGTTTCCGGCGGCAAGCGACAGCGGCTATCTCTCCAGGCAGGTCTTCGCCCGCGACCTGAAGGGCCTTGCCGCGCGGGCCGGCATCGCCTCGGCGAAAATATCGCCGCATGTGCTGCGCCATGCTTTCGCCAGCCATCTCTTGCAGAACGGCGCCGATCTCAGGGCCGTGCAGCAGTTGCTTGGCCATGCCGATATTTCAACGACGCAGATTTACACACATGTGCTGGAGGAGCGGCTGGTGCGGCTGGTCAACGATCATCACCCGCTTGCCGACTAGGCGTCATATCGCTATGTGAGGACCACGTTCCACCGCCCGGAGCCTCTATTTCCCAGGTTCCGTCAGTCATTGCCTCCCGGCTTATCGGTCCGCTCAAGAATGTACAATTACCTCGATTTCGAAAAGCCGGTCGCCGATCTCGAAGGCAAGATCATCGAGTTGAAGAAGCTCGCCGAGAATGGCGAGGCGGTCGATGTCGGCGATGAGATCAGCCGTCTCGAGAAACGCGTGCGCGACGCATTGCGCGACACTTACAAGGCACTGACCCCGTGGCAGAAGGTGCAGGTGGCGCGCCATCCGGACAGGCCGCATTGCGTCGACTACATCAAGGGGCTGTTCAACGATTTCACGCCGCTTGCCGGCGATCGCAATTTTGGCGAGGACCAGGCGATCGTCGGCGGCTTCGCCCGCTTCCGCGGCGAGCCGGTGGCGATCATCGGCCAGGAAAAGGGCTCGGACACGGCCAGCCGGCTGAGGCATAATTTCGGCTCGGTGCGGCCGGAGGGCTATCGCAAGGCGGTGCGGCTGATGGAACTCGCCGACCGCTTCAATATCCCGTTGCTGACGCTGGTCGACACGGCCGGCGCCTATCCGGGCGTCAATGCCGAGGAGCGCGGCCAGGCCGAAGCCATCGCCCGCTCGACCTCGGCCTGTCTTCGCCTGAAGGTGCCGTCGATCTCGGTGGTCATCGGCGAAGGCGGCTCGGGCGGCGCCATCGCGATCGCCACCGCCAACCGCGTCTACATGCTCGAACATGCCATCTATTCGGTGATCTCGCCGGAGGGCGCCGCCTCGATCCTGTGGCGCGACACCACCCGCTCGAAGGATGCGGCGACCAACATGAAGATCACCGCCCAGGATCTGCTGGAGCTGAAGATCATCGACGCCATCGTTCCCGAACCGCTCGGCGGCGCCCATCGTGGCCCGGATACGGTGATTGCCGCCACCGGCGATCTCATTGCCAAAACGATGAAAGAATTCTCCGGCGCCAACACCGATTTTCGTGAGCAGCGCCGCGAGAAATATCTGGCTATGGGGCGAAACCTCTAGACTATGATCCCGAACCGAAGCTCAGCGCAGCAAAAAAGTGGGTACGGGTTTTCGCAAAAGGCGTGGTCGAACAAGAGGATTCAGGCCGGCCGATTTCAGTCGGACGGTTTCGACGCCGCAATGTGGCGAGATTAAGCACCTTCGCCACAAAAATGCCGCTGCACTCGTTTCAATCGGATTGCCGTAAGGCCCGGCGCTGCGGTAAGGAATTTTCAAGGTTAACGGGCTTAGGGTTGGGCCTGTCGGCCCTGATGCCTGCGGTCCGAAAGAAAAGACATAGCCATGTTTGCCAAGCTTGCCCCCACCGCACTTGTGATTGCCGCGATAGGCGTCGCTGGCTGCAATGATTCTTCGATGAAGGATTTTGCCCCCCACGCCAACAAGCAGTTGCCCGACAAGATCCTGGCCAGCATGAAGGCCAAGGGGATGACCCGCACCTCGCCGGTGATGGCCCGCATCTTCAAGGAAGAGGGCAAGCTCGAAATCTGGAAGGCCAAGACCAACGGCCGCTACGATTTGGTCGCCAGCTACGACATCTGCAAATGGTCGGGCAAGCTGGGTCCCAAATACACCGAAGGCGACCGCCAGGCGCCGGAGGGCTTCTATACGGTCCGTCCGGCGCAGATGAATCCGCGGTCGAGCTACCACCTTGCCTTCAACATCGGCTATCCCAACGTCTACGACCGCGCCAATGGCCGCACCGGTTCCCATCTGATGGTCCATGGCGCCTGCTCGTCGTCGGGCTGTTATTCGATGACCGACGCGCAGATCGAGCAGATCTACGCCTTCGGCCGCGACGCTTTCCAGGGCGGGCAGACCGAGTTCCAGATCCAGGCCTTTCCGTTCCGCATGACCGCCGCCAACATGGCGCGCTATCGCAAAGACCCGAACTACGAATTCTGGAAGATGCTGAAGGTCGGCTACGACAATTTCGAGATCACGAAAGTGCCGCCGAAGGTCGATGTCTGCGAGAAGCGCTATGTCTTCAACCAGGTCGCGCCTGACGGCGAGACCTTCGATCCGACCGGCGCCTGCCCCGCGACGACGCAGCCGGATTCGCTGAAGAGCGCCTTCAATGCCTACCAGAGCACCTACGAGGCGGCCTTCAACGGCGCGGTCAAGGCCAGCGTGCCGGCGCCCAAGCCGACCATCGGCGGGATCAAGGAAGCCAGCATCGTTTCCGAGTGGTCGAAGAAACGCGCCCGTGGCGAACGCGTGCCGATCGATCCGCCGTCGTTCAACGCCGACGGCTCGGTGACCGAGACGGCGCGCATGGGCCGCATCGATTCTCCGGCGGGCCGCAAGATGGCCGCGCTCGACGCGGAGAAGGCCGCCAAGCAGAAGGCCGACGAGCAAAGGCTTGCCGCGATAGAAGCGGCCAAGGCCGAGAAAGAGGCGGCCAGGGCTCAGGCTCTGGCCGAAAAGCAAACGGCCAGGATCAATTCGCTGGCCGAAGAGGAGGAGGCCAGGGCCGCTGCCGAAGCGCCTGTCGCTACCGCGACAATCGCGTCGTCCCCCGATGCCGCCCCGGCCGCAACGCAGGCGGCGAATGCCGGTGAAAGCAGGACGGCAAGGCTGAGGAAGAAGCTGCTCGGCATGTTCGGCGGCTGAGCTTCATGCCTGAACACGGAGATGGGGGCCAGGAAGATAGGCCCTCAACCAGCCC
>NZ_JBVVPZ010000034.1:0-75938 GCF_055811415.1 Mesorhizobium sp. WSM4846 | reverse complement strand
CAGTCGGAAATACCTATACCTACATGGGCGTCTACAATGAATACTTCGAAAAGTTACTGTTTATGGACGGACACTAGGCTATGATTAGCGTCGAGCGGCGCATCGGAGAGCTGGTAGAGGCCGCGTGCGAGCCGGAGCACCTCCCCATCCCGTTCCATGCGACTCATCGTGGCCGCTGTTACGCCGGCGTTGCGCAGCTCCGCGAGACGCGCGATTCCGCGCACTGTCAGAAGTGCGTGGGCGATTTGGCGCTGGGGAGCGGGCTCTGGCATTGATACGAAATCTAGGAACTAAGGGGTTACAGTCCGAGGATTTGTATCACTTGTTGAGAATCAATGGAAGCCAATCGTCAGCCGCATTGAGCCTTGCGCCGCAGCCATGCTTTGAGCTCGCCGTGGACGGCGGCGCCTTCGAGCAGGATATCGGTTTCCTTGGGATGTGGTCCATCGGGATAGAGATCGGAGCCATGGACAAGATGGATTTCATCCCCGTCGATGCTGAGCGTCCCATCGCGCGGCGACCGGCGCATGAAGGCCTCGGCCGTACGCCGCATCTTCGCAAGCCGGCCTTACCGCGCAGCCGCCGTTGTGCTGGGGCGCATCCGGTATGCACGTGTCGCAACAGATCCTTCAAAGAAAATCGCGGACTTTTAGCACTCTAAACCGCTGAGAATATGTACGTTGAGCCTATCATTTGGGCTGCGGGTCGAGACCGTGACGTATCGGAAAGATCTGCGATGCGGTTGGGCGTATTGACCTCGTCGGACGGCAAGATTGCCTCTGAAAGAGTGGGAGGACGCCAAATGGAGGAAGTCAATACAAGGAGTGCCGGCCGATGATGACACTGGTCAGGCGCCTAAAGGCCGCGGCTCATCTTGATCGACTTCGAATCCTGGGACTTTGTGCGCATGCGGACCTGACCGTCTGCGAGCTAGCAGAAGTTCTGAGTCTGTCTCGCGAGCACGTGGTCGCACACGTGCGCCAGCTCGCCAGAGCCGGCTTTCTTCTCGGCAACGAACATCGCCCCTGGCCTTCGTACCACCTCGAAGCAGGAGGCTCGGACGGCGGCTTGGTTCAATTGTTGGTTGATCTCCTGCCCCACGGCGATGGCCATCACAGACAAGACCTACA
This sequence comes from Mesorhizobium sp. WSM4846, assembly GCF_055811415.1. Taxonomy (NCBI): domain Bacteria; kingdom Pseudomonadati; phylum Pseudomonadota; class Alphaproteobacteria; order Hyphomicrobiales; family Phyllobacteriaceae; genus Mesorhizobium; species Mesorhizobium sp. WSM4846. The sequence continues at coordinate 74,808 of NZ_JBVVPZ010000034.1, read as the reverse complement.
GCGCCTGGAGGCGATACAGGGCGCGCGGTCCAAGGTGGCCGCCTGCTTGTCCTGAAACTTAGTCCCAATGGAGCGCGAAGCTGATATGAACAATTCGACTGGCGGCGCCATCGCGGAGCTTGACACTTGCGAGTGGCCTCACCTGGCTGTCGCAGATTCTCGCGTTCACGAGCTGCTTTTAAGACAGGAGCGCCAGGAGCGGACGACCCTCAAACTTATCGCCTCCGAGAACTTCGCGTCCTCCGCGGTGCTGGAAGCGACCGGGTCTATTTTCACCAACAAGTATGCCGAGGGATATCCCGGCGCGCGCTACTACGCCGGAAACGAGATTGTCGATGAGCTTGAGAATCTCGCCATCGAGCGATTGAAGGCGCTGTTCGGCTGTGAACACGCCAACGTGCAGCCTTATTCCGGCTCGCCGGCCAATCAGGCTGTCTGTCGAGCGCTGTTGTGTCCGGGAGACAAGATGATGGGCTTGACCCTCCCCGGCGGGGGGCATCTGACGCACGGTTGGGCCGTCAACTTCTCGGGCACTGACTATCAGCGAGTTCCGTACGGGCTGCACGAAAAGACGCAGCAGATCGACCATGACCGCTTGCGCGAGACGGCCAAACGCGAACGACCGAAGCTCATTTGGGTCGGCGGAACTGCTTATCCACGCATCTTTAACTATGAGGCAATGGCCGACATTGCTTCGGAGGTGAACTCCTATCTGGTAGCCGACATCGCCCACATCAGCGGCCTCATTGTCGCAGGAGTGCATCCGAATCCCGTTGGCCATTGCGATGTTGTCACCAGCACCTCTCACAAATCGATCCGCGGCCCCCGCGGTGGCTTCATCTTGTCAAGGAATGAAGACCGCTATCAGGCGCTCTACCATTCCAAGAGCAAACACAATCTGGCCAAACGCATAGACCGTGCCGTGTTCCCTCTCCTCCAGGGCGGACCGCACATGAATACGATTGCCGCGCTAGCTGTCGCTCTGCACGAAGCAGGGAATGCATCCTTCCGTGTGTACGGTCAGCAGATCGTCAACAACGCCAAGGCTCTGGCCCAGGCCCTTCTTGAGCGAGGTTATGGACTCGTCACGGGGGGCACTGACAATCACATGCTGATCCTTGATCTTAGGGACCGGCCGCTGTCTGGGAAAGCCTATGCCGAGCGCTTGTCGCAAGCAGGTATCATTACGAATTTCAACATGGTGCCGGGCGACCGGCGCCATCCCGCGCTCACCAGCGGCATACGCTTAGGCACGCCAGCAGTGACGTCTGTGGGCATGCGCGAAGCGGAAATGGTGCAGATTGCCGCTTTCATCGACCTGGTCTGTCGCCAGCCCGATGATTCGGACGTGCATGCCAGAGTGCGCAGAGACGTTGCCGACTTCTGCGCTGCGTTCGACGTGCCTGGCATCTCCGACAGGTAAGACGGCCGGATCGACTGTCACATCCAATTCCAACGTTTGAAGCGAGGACATTTCATGACCAGACAATTCGTGTTCTCTTCCGAATCCGTCGGCGCGGGACATCCCGACAAGATGGCCGACAATATCTCAGATGGCGTCCTCGATGCGATCCTTCGCAAGGATCCTAAGGCTCGTGTCGCTTGTGAAGCGTTGGTGAAGTCAGGGATGGTCGTTCTGGCTGGCGAGATCACCAGCCACGCGCAGATCGACTACAGCCAAGTTGCCCGCGATATCATCTTGGACATTGGATATGACGACGATGCGATCGGCTTTGACGGCCGGCGTTGCGCCGTGATCTTGGCCCTGACCGAGCAGTCGCCAGACATCAGCCAGGGCGTCGACGAGGGACGAGGGCAGGATCTCGAGCAGGGAGCCGGGGATCAGGGCCTCATGTTCGGGTACGCATGCAACGAGACCGAAACATTGATGCCGTTGCCAATCCAGCTTGCTCACGATTTGACAAAAAAACAGGCAGAGGTGCGCCAAACCGGACGCCTTGGCTGGCTTCGCCCGGACGTGAAATCTCAGGTGTCCGTCCGCTACGAGGGTTTGCGCCCGGTAGCGATTGATACCATAGTCCTGTCGACGCAGCATGACGAGGAGGTGTCTCAAACCACGGTCCGCGAAGGCGTCATTGAGGAGATCATAAGGCCGGTCTTGCCCCACGATCTTGACACCACGGGGATAAGGTTCCTGGTCAATCCAACAGGCCGGTTCGTGGTCGGTGGGCCGCGCGGCGATTGCGGGCTGACCGGCCGCAAGATCATCGTCGATTCCTACGGCGGGATGGGGCGTCACGGCGGTGGTGCCTTTTCGGGCAAGGACCCGTCCAAGGTTGATCGGTCGGCCGCCTATGCGGCGCGGTACGTCGCAAAAAACGTCGTTGCCAGCGGACTTGCGGAGGTGTGCGAGGTTCAGCTTGCTTATGCGATCGGTGTGGCCGCGCCGGTCTCTGTCCTCGTCAATACATTCGGAACCGCAAAGATTGATGAAAAAAGAATCGAGCGCGCCGTCCTTGAGCTTTTCGATCTCCGGCCGAAAGGCATCATCAAGGCGCTTGATCTCCTACGGCCGATTTACCGCAAGACCGCGACATACGGACACTTCGGCCGCGAAGAGCCGGAGTTCACCTGGGAAAAGACGGACAGAGCCGACGACCTGTTGCGTGAGGCAGGACCGGCAGCTGCGTGATGCGCCGGTATTGGATGCGTCGGCATAGGGCGACCATTTCACATTCGCCAAAAACAGGCCGGCCCCGGCGTGGCGAGAAGCTGGCTTGGGTTTTTGGCGGAGACATGATTGATGCCGAACTATGACGTGCTTTGTATCGGTAATGCCATTGTCGACATCATCGCCCAGTGCGACGAGGCATTCCTTGAGACGAACGGCATCATCAAGGGCGCGATGAATTTGATCGATACGAGGCGCGCCGAGCTGCTCTACAGCCGCATGGGCCCGGCCATCGAAGCCTCCGGCGGCAGCGCCGGCAACACGGCGGCGGGCGTCGCCAGCTTCGGCGGCCGCGCCGCCTTCTTCGGCAAGGTCTCGAACGACACGCTCGGCGAAATCTACGCCCATGACATGCACGCGCAGGGCGTCGCCTTCGACACCAGGCCGCTCAAAGGCGAACCGCCAACGGCGCGCTCGATGATCTTCGTCACGCCGGACGGCGAGCGCTCGACGAACACCTATCTCGGCGCTTGCGTCGAGCTCGGTCCTGAGGATGTCGAAGCGGACAAGGCGTCTGGCGCCGCCGTCACCTATTTCGAGGGATATCTGTGGGACCCGCCGCGCGCCAAGGAAGCGTTCCGGCAGACGGCGAAGCTCGCCCATGCAGCCGGGCGCGAAGTGTCGATGACATTGTCGGATTCGTTCTGCGTCGACCGCTACCGCGACGAATTCCTCGACCTGATGCGTTCGGGCACGGTCGATATCGTCTTTGCCAACAGCCACGAGATCAAGTCGCTCTACCAGACGGCGTTGTTCGACGAGGCGCTGGCGCAGATCCGCAAGGATTGCCGCATCGCCGCCGTGACCCGCTCGGAAAAAGGTTCGGTGATCGTGCGCGGCGACGAGACCGTGGTGATCAAGGCGATCGCCATCAAGGAACTGGTCGACACGACGGGTGCCGGCGATCTCTATGCCGCCGGCTTCCTGCATGGCTACACGCAAAGCCGCGACCTGCAGACCTGCGGCGACCTTGGCTCCCTGGCGGCCGGACTGGTGATCCAGCAGATCGGCCCCAGGCCGCGGCAGAATCTGCGCCGCGAGGCTGAGCAGGCGGGATTGTTGTAGGGCGGTGTTTCAGCGAGGTGCTGCCAGCGCCCTTTGTGAGGCTGTCCAGACAAGCGCGTACACATTGAAATGTCGCGTGCCCGTCCGTGAAGGATGGCGGTTTTCTCCAAATTTCAATTTTGCAGGCTCAGGAACGTTGTCGCACTTCGGCCAGTACTGCCGCCGATCATGATGGCCAAAACGTGTTTTTGACGAAGTCGTTTTTGAGCCGGGATCGTGTCACCGGCAGATTGCCCGAGCGGCGAGGCACAAGCCCGGAGAGTGGCGCAAACGGCTCAGCTCTACCGCGACCTGCGACTTGAGAACACGCCGCAAACGAACAATTTCACATAAAGACATAAACATTTCTTTATACGGCATTGACAACAAAGCGGGCCGCTGCGATTGTCTGGGTGTCGTGGTTCTCCGCAAGGCGTTGCCGTAGCGGAGCTAAGAGGGAAGCCGGTGCAATGCCGGCGCTGCCCCCCGCAACTGTAAGCGGCGAGCCAAACCCACCAATGTCACTAGGGCGAACTGCCCCGGGAAGACGGGGCAGAGGCTGTGACCCGCGAGCCAGGAGACCTGCCACGGCCAACAACGTCCACGGGCGGGGTGTCTGGTGGCCGCGGCAGCTCGGCGTTGATGCCGGCCTGCTAGCGCCTTCCTTGTCCCCGCCCCAACCATCGGGGTATGGAATGAATGTCTCCCAGCAAGTTCCCATAGCAACGCTTGGCGTGCCGCGTATCGGTCGCCGGCGAGAACTGAAATTCGCGCTCGAAAGCTACTGGTCCGGAAAATCGTCTGCTGCCAACCTAGTGTCGATGGCCAAGGCACTGCGTGCCGCCAGCTGGAGCGAGCAGCACGACCGCGGCGTGTCGAAAATCCCGTCGAACGATTTCTCACTGTATGACCATGTGCTCGACACCGCAGCAATGGTCGGCGCCGTGCCAGCTCGTTACGGCTGGACGGGCGGCGAGGTCCCGCTTGACATCTACTTCGCGATAGCGCGCGGGACGCAAGGCGATACTGCGGGTTGTGGACACGCCAGTCACGGGCATGCAGTTCAGGGGCAGCGCGTAACCGCGATGGAAATGACCAAATGGTTCGACACTAACTACCACTACATGTGCCGGAGCTGGGCGACGATCAGACATTCGCCCTCTCGTCGGCGAAACCAGTCGATCACTTTCTGGAGGCAAAAGAGCTCGGCATCCATACACGCCCGGTCATCCTTGGACCGGTGACCTTCCTCAAGCTGGCGAAGTCTCCCGACCAGGGCTTCAATCCCATAGCGCTCCTACCGCGCCTGCTACCCGTCTACGAGCAACTCCTGCAGAGGCTGGATCTCTCGGGGGCCGACTGGGTGCAGATTGATGAGCCGGCCCTTGTGCTCGATCTTAACCCGAACGAACGAGCTGCCTTCGAATTCGCCTATGGGCAGCTGTCGAAAGCCGCGCCCAAGTTGAAAATTATGCTGGCTACCTATTTCGGGCCGCTGGGAAACAATCTCGAGACCGCGCTTTCGCTGCGCCTGGCGGGCCTGCATCTCGACCTCGTGCGCGCTCCCGAGCAGTTGGAGACGGTTGGTCGGCTCGCACCGAAGGATCTGGTGCTCTCACTTGGCCTGATCGACGGCCGCAACGTCTGGCGCGCGAACCTGGCTGCCATTCTCGACCGCATCAAGCCGGTCGTTGCCGGGTGGCCGCTGGATCGCGTCGAGATTGCGCCTTCCTGCTCGATGCTTCATGTGCCGATGGACCTGCGGATGGAGACCGCGCTCGATGTAGACCTCCGTTCGTGGCTGGCATTCGCCGCCCAGAAGACTGAAGAGCTGCTCGTGCTGGCCCAAGCCTTGTCCGAAGGCAGGGAGGCCGTAGCAGGCGCGCTGAAGGGTTCTGAAGAGGCGGCCGCCGCGCGCGCAATGTCTGCAAAGGTCCATGATCCGCTCGTCCACGGGCGCGTTAGCAGCATTGACAGCGTCATGAAGCAACGAAAGAGCGCATTTGCCAAGCGCTCGAGAATCCAGGCCGACACGCTCGGCCTGCCGCCGTTCCCCACGACGACCATCGGGTCCTTCCCGCAGACGCCCGAGGTGCGCAGGGCGCGCTCCGCCCATGCGAAGGGCCGGCTGAGCTATATCGACTACCAGGCCTTCCTGAAGAAGGAGACCGAGGCGGCGGTCCGTTGGCAGGAGGAGATCGGGTTGGACGTGCTGGTACATGGCGAGTTTGAACGCAACGACATGGTGCAGCATTTCGGCGAGCAGCTGTCCGGCCTCGCCTTCACCCAGCATGGCTGGGTGCAAAGTTACGGCTCCCGGCTCGTGCGCCCTCCCATCATCTTCGGCGACGTATCGCGGCCCAATCCGATGACGGTTCTCTGGTGGCAATTTGCCCAGTCGCTGACGAAAAAGCCAATGAAGGGCATGCTCACAGGCCCAGTGACGATTCTTAACTGGTCTTTTGTTCGCGACGACGTACCCCGCGCCGAGGCCTGCTGCCAGATCGCACTTGCCATCCGCGATGAAGTGGCTGACCTTGAAAGAGCTGGCGCAAGGGTGATCCAGATCGATGAGGCCGCGTTTCGCGAAGGCTTGCCCCTGCGGAAGTCCGACTGGAAACATTATCTCGGCTGGGCTGTCGAATGCTTCCGGATCGCTTCGACGGGCGTAGAGGACGCGACCCAAATTCACACCCACATGTGCTATTCTGAGTTCAATGAGATCATCGACTCGATCGCTGAACTGGACGCGGACGTCATTTCGATCGAGACGTCGCGCTCCAAAATGGAACTGCTGGACGCCTTCACGAAGTCAAAATATCCGAACGAAATCGGTCCTGGCGTCTACGACATTCACTCACCACGTGTCCCGGAGATTGGCGAGATTTTGCATCTCGCCCAACTTGCCCGCGAGCGACTGTCGGACGGCCAATTGTGGGTGAATCCGGACTGTGGCCTCAAAACAAGGAAATGGGAGGAGGTCCGCCCTGCCCTCATCAACATGGTCGCTGCAGCATGCGCATTGCGGGAGAAAGTGCAGGCGCAGGCCGCTGGGCCACTGTGACGGGCAAACATGTGACCCGCGGGCTTCGCGGATAATTTGAGGCAGAAAGGACGGCATCGAAAAGCCGCGAAGAGGTCGGTCGACGCGTGCGAGTCCCCACCCTTGTTGTCCAGCCGAAGGTCGGCACGACGGCTCAGCGGCGGGGCAGGATTTGCTCGCACTCTGGTCCGCAGGATGAATGACTTCGATCACGAAATGGGGGAAGGCGGCTTTGTCCATGAGCTTCAGCCTCTCACACAGCCAGCGGTCAACAGACACTTCACCGAGGGGCGAACGCTTGCGGATGCCGCCGGTGCACCGGCACATCGAGATATCGGCGGCGAGGTCGACCATCGAGAGCATCGGTCGCATGTGGCGGACATCGACAAAATAGCAATACCGCCTAACCGCAAGCTGCGACCATTCCTCATCGCTTGATTGAAACTTGGCTGCATCTGGCATGGCGCTTGCTCCGCTTCCGCTAAGGTTCGCTGGAACAGGTTTTCACGCGCACGGGTCGCGGTGAAGTGTTGCTCGACACAAAGGCAGCCGCCAACATTACGATCGATCCAAAGATCTCAGGATGTGCTCTCCGAGCCTACCTTTCCGTTGTTTAGGCTACCGGAGGAGCGGCGAGGAGTAGAACCAACCAAGGTGTAAGGAGCATCTGATGTCGAACATGATGAAGGCGCTGGTCAAGGCCAAGGCCGAGCCGGGCATCTGGATGGAAGAAGTGCCGGTGCCGGAAATCGGCCCGAACGACGTTCTGATCAAGATCAAGAAGACCGCGATCTGCGGTACCGACGTCCACATCTACAATTGGGACCAGTGGGCGCAGAAGACCGTGCCGGTACCGATGGTGACCGGCCACGAATTCGTCGGCACGGTCGCCGACTTCGGCGCGGCAGTCACCGAGTACAAGATCGGCCAGCGCGTTTCGGGCGAAGGCCACATCGTCTGCGGCCATTGCCGCAATTGCCGGGCGGGCAGGGGGCATCTGTGCCGCAACACGCTCGGCGTCGGCGTCAACCGGCCCGGCGCCTTCGGTGAATATCTGGCGATCCCGCAGCACAACGTCGTGCCGATCCCCGACGATGTGCCCGACGAGATCGCCGCGATCTTCGATCCGCTGGGCAATGCGGTCCACACCGCACTGTCCTTTGATCTGGTCGGCGAGGACGTGCTGGTCACCGGCGCCGGGCCGATCGGCATCATGGGTGCGCTGGTGGCGCAGTGCGTCGGCGCGCGAAAAGTGGTCATCACCGACATCAACCCGGTGCGGCTGGCGCTGGCGAAAAAGCTCCGCGTCCAGCACGTTGTCGATGCATCGAAGGAAAAGCTGCGCGACGTCATGCCGGCGCTCGGCATGACTGAAGGCTTTGACGTCGGCCTCGAAATGTCGGGCGCCGCACCCGCCTTCCGCGACATGATCGACGCCATGAACAATGGCGGCAAGATCGCCATTTTGGGCATCGCGCCGACCGGCTTCGAGATCGACTGGAACAAGGTCATCTTCAAGATGTTGCATCTCAAGGGCATCTATGGCCGCGAGATGTTCGAAACCTGGTACAAGATGATCGCGCTGGTGCAGGGCCCGCTCGATGTCAGCGGCCTGATCACGCACCGCATCGGCATTGCTGATTTTCAAGTAGGCTTCGACGCGATGCGCAGCGGCAGCTCGGGCAAGGTGGTGATGGACTGGCAGGGCGACTGGTCGATGTGACTTTGCGGAGGTGCTGACGGGAACGCCACCCTGGCTGCCGTCGATCTCCGCGCGAGGGGCATCGCTGTGCAAAAGCAGTGGGTCCTCCCCCGACGTGCGCCGCTCAATCGTCGGCGACGTATCGCGGCCAAATCGGCGACGCTCGTGGCAATTCGCCCAGATCGGGCAAGGAAATGCTCACAGGCCCGCCGCGATCGTCTGCTTTCCCACTGCCTAGGATCGAGGCCGAGGTGTTGTGGGCGTTTCAGTCGGTAAGATGGGATATGTGATCTCCGGTCGCTTTCCGGTCAGCGAATGAAGGAAGGCAACGATCCGATCGATTTCGATTTGCGTTAGCTCTTGGCCAAGCTGGGTGGTGCCCATGATAGCGACGGTCTCTCTCAGGTCCCAGACCTTGCCCGAATGAAAGTATGGCGCGGTGATTGCTACGTTGCGCAGCGACGGCACGCGGAAAACATAGGAATCCTCTGGTACATTGGTGACGGCAAATCGTCCCTTGTCGTTCTCCGGCAGAATGTCGGCGCTAGGCTTCTCTACGAGGCCGAATGGGTAATAGCCTTCCCCACCAATATTGACGCCGGAATGGCAGGACGAGCAGCCCTTTTCCAAAAAAAGGGCCAGGCCCTGTTTCGCTTCGGAACCGATGGCGGTGTCATCGCCATTGAGGTAGGCGTCGAAGGGGGCCGGCGTGACCAGTGTCCCCTCGTAGGCTGCGAGTGCATTGACTACGTTTTCGAGGGTGACGGGATCTGCTTGCTCCGGGAAAGCTGAATGGAACAACTCCACATATTGCGGCATCGATTTGAACGTCTCGACCACTCGATGCGGTGTGTTGGCCATTTCGACACCGGCCTGTATCGGCCCTTTGGCCTGAGCTTTCAGGTCTTCGGCGCGACCGTCCCAAAACTGTGATTTGTTGAAGACAGAGTTAAACACCGTCGGCGCGTTGCGCTGCCCCTTCTGCCAACCATGGCCAATCGAAGTTTCACGATTGTCGTCGCCCCCGGTGGCCAGGTTGTGGCACGAGTTGCAGGAGAAAACGCCTGAGGACGAGAGGCGTGGATCGAAGAACAGTGCATTGCCGAGGGCAATCTTCTCGGGCGTGCTCGGGTTGTTGGCGAGCGCCGGCGTGAATGGCAAGGGCTTGAAGGTGGCCAGTGCCGTTTCTCTGAGGTCTGGCGGAATGGACTGCGCAGCAAAAGCTGTGGCTGCCACAAGCGCAACAGCCACCGCAGGGAATAGAATTTTCATAAATGGAGTCCTTACGATGTGCACGGAGACCATTCTCCACATGCGGCTTGCAAACGCCCTGCGCTAGATCAGCGGATCGAGGGAATCGTGCCTGCCGACCAAGCCAATCGAGCGGCGGAAACAGTAACTGCGGTGTATCAATCGCCCGACGGCGGATTCCTTTGGTGGGCCGCGCAATCGCTGTTGTTCGCCTGAGGGTTTGGTCGGTTCCGTGGCCTATCGCCACATGCTGCCGCAACGCCAACCTGTTCATACGCGCAAGGTTTTCTGCCCCTGCGAGTGCACGGCTCATGGTGCTTTACAAGCTTTCTGCGTCTTCCTTTTGCAATTCAAACCAGACGAGATCGGAACGGAAAGGCGGACACTGGCGCAGTTATGGGACAGCGACTACCAGGCAGATCAGTGTCACGACCGCGTGATGTGGTCCTATAGACCTCAATCTTTGACGAGCAACGAACAATCCTGTCGTGACATTTGTTGCTTTCACCGGAAATCACCACTAGAAGCGACGCTCCGCAGACCAATCCACCGGAGAGTTTCATGCCAGAAGAAGACTTCAAAAACATCGACAACCTCATCCAGCTTACCACAGATGTTGTCTCAGCCTATGTTTCCAACAATCCCGTTCCGGTGGGGGACCTTTCAGCCCTGATCGGCCAAGTGCACGAAGCTTTGAAGGGCACGGCGGCCGGTTGCGTCTCGGCACAAGAGCCGACGGTGTTGACGCCGGCGGTCTCGATCAGAAAATCGGTGACGCCGGACTACATTGTCTCCCTTGAGGACGGCAAGAAATTCAAATCGCTAAAGCGTCATCTGTCGACCCATTACGGGCTGAGCCCTAATGAATATCGCGCCAAATGGGGTCTGCCGGCGGACTATCCCATGGTCGCGCCGAACTACGCGGCTGCGCGCTCTGCCCTGGCCAAGACAATGGGACTCGGCCGCAAACCGAAAGAGCCTGAAGTCTCGGCGCCGGAGAAGCGGTCCAGAAAGAAGGTACCAGCGTGACTTCCTCATCCAGACCCGCTGTGGGGCTGGCGGCTCGATCGGCATGATGTGAGCGAAACATCGAAAGGCGGGATCAAATCCCGCCTTTTCCTTGCACGGTGTGATTACACGGCGCGAAGCGGAATGGAATTGACATAGCGCAGAGACACAGGAGATCGCAGGGGTAAAAGGAGGACAGTTATCAACTTGGGAGGGAAACTGTTGCAGACTTCTATCCTGACAAAACATCGCGAGGCTCTCCTGCCTTGGTACACCATCTATCCGACTGTGCCGGAGTTCTCCGCAGCGGTCGGCGCCGAAAGCTATGAGGAATGGCTAAGAGGTCTGCCGGCTGACGATCCGGTGTCGCTCTATCTCCACATTCCGTTCTGCCGATCGATTTGCTGGTATTGCGGCTTTCCGACCACGATTGCCCGCAATCAGGGTCCGATCCTCGACTATGTGGCCGTTCTGCGTGACGAGATCCGTTTGGTCTCGGAGCAAGTGCAGCAGAGGCTCGTCGTGAACGACGTGCATTTCGGCGGTGGAACCCCGACCCTGATCGGGGCAGCGGAATTCTTGGCCATGATTGAACTCCTGCGCCGCCGCTTCGTGTTCAGGGAGCCCGCTAAGATCGCCGTCGAAATTGACCCGCGCACGTTCACCCGCGAGATCGCCGAGGCACTGGGAGCAGCCAATGTGAGCCGCGCGAGTCTCGGGGTGCAGAGTTTTGATCCAATTGTTCAAAAAGCGATCAACCGGGTCCAGAGCGAGGCGCAGACGGCCGCTGCCGTCGAAGAGCTGCGCCAGCATGGAGTAAGCGGCATCAACGTCGATCTCATGTTCGGTCTCCCGAATCAGACGGTAGAGTCCTGCGTCCAGACTGCGGCGGCAACCGCCGCCATGCGTCCCAACCGGCTTGCGGTGTTCGGCTACGCGCATATTCCATCGATGATCAAGAATCAGCGCCTGATCGAGAAGACTGCTCTGCCGGACAGCGTCGCCCTCGCCGAACAGGCTGCGGCCGTGGCAGATACGCTGCTTGCGGCCGGCTACCGAGAGATCGGCCTCGACCATTTCGCCTTGCCGGACGACGAACTTACGCTGGCGCAGACCCGCGGTCGGCTACGCCGTAACTCGCTGGGTTACTCGGCCGACACCTGCAAAACCGTGATCGGTTTCGGCGCGTCGGCTATCGGGCGGGTCGGCGATGGTTACGTCCAGAACGAGGTGACACACGAGTCCTACAGCCGGCACATAGCAGGTGGCCGTCTGGCGACGTCAAAAGGCTACCGGCTCACAGACGAAGACCGCGTGCGAGCCGCAATCATCGAGCGGCTGATGTGCGATTTGGAGGCCGATGTGCCGGCAATCTGTGCGGCCTATGGATTCGATCCAATCCGCTTTCTCGATTCAACTGAACGCCTGGCGAAGCTGGCCGAGGACGGGGTAGTGGACATCGAAAACGGTCTCATCCGGGTGCGGCAGGAGCATCGCTTCGTGATTCGCGCTGTTGCGGCCGCATTCGATGCTTTTCTCGACCGGGTTGTCCCATAAGCACAGCCAAGCAGCGTGAGGGGCGCCAAAGCGATAAGCTCTTGCCAAACGGCACGCTCGTAAAAATGCCGCAGGCCCCGGTCACGGCGCCCCTGTGCGGATTGAAGTGTTGGACCTTCCCGAATGGACGAGCGTGCCGCCCACAACGCGTCACAGCCATACAACGGTCACTGGTTTTGTGAGATGCCCGGCCGGTCGACATCTGTGCCTATGAATACTCGTTTCGCAGGCAAGAAACTGACGGGAACGACACGATCGTCGGCGCGATTATCTCGTCCATGGCTCGCGCATTACGGGTACATCGCATCAAGTTCGATGCGGCAGCCCCTTGTTCGTCAGTGATAAGATCAACAGTTTTGGGGTTATGGGCGGAAACTAGCCTAGCCTAGCCACAACTAATAGCGACGTGGGTACGATCCGAGAATTCTCAGGCCATCAATCTCCGCCAACGCGGCCAGCGCCGGGTGCGTCAAAACGTGTCCAGCGACATCGATGACATACTGATGGGTGTCTAGCCGCTCGCAGGTCGGACGCTGATAGACATTGAGAACGGCTAAATCGTCATTCGAGAACCTGTTCAGGACACAACTGAGATTTTGCTCTGAAACGCGGAGGTGAAGTGTTGTCCGGTCAAATCCTGTCGGCGCAGGGGTCCTGCGCCCGAGCACCCACCACCGCGTAACGTTATGCACCCCTTTTTCAATTCCTGTTCGCAATATCTGCAGATTGTACAGCTTGGCACCAAGCGCAGGACCAAAGGCTGCTATCGAGGGAGATTTTTGCTCCGCCACGAAAGATGTCGATCCCCGACGGCTCTCTCGCTCGACGTTGGGCATGTTCTCGTCGAGCCACCCGGCTAACTCCTGCAGAGCCACGGGGTGGCCCACCACCTTAGCGATCATCGAGAAACTCGCATCCTTGCTGGCCATGAGGCTGTAGCTCAGGACCTTCGGGTACTCGGCGATAATCGTGGGAGACCTCAAGCTCAAGACTTGGTCGAGGTAGGGAGTGGCTCCGACCAGAGAGTCGTAGCTGGGACGCATGCAACGTCGACGCAGCCATTCTCATATGCTTCGAACAATCCCTCGCTGAACGGGACGAGTTCAACTCGGTCACCAAAGAGGTCCAGCGAGGCTTGATGGGTCCAGGTCCCCTCAGGGCCAATGTAGCCTGCCCTCTTGATTCCGGAGGTGTCGATGGCTGGAGGCTGGCTGAATTGCTCGTTCATTCCCCGGCACGCTCGATCGAGAATGCGATAAACATCTGCTGCAGAAAGTAAGAGGGCTGGGACCCGCCCCTCTTCGCTTGCAACATCGTGTGGCAGTAGAACTTAGCAGCTTGCTACAATCCGCCGCCCCAGTCGGCGGGAATCCGTGTTCTTGCCCGCTCCTATGGCGCGGTCAGTGGCACTTCTGCCCGGCTCTTGCCGGGCAGAAGCAGAAAAAGGTCAGCCAGCTTTGCTGAGACTGCCAGCGGATGATTTGCCAGTACGGCGGTCCTGTTCGACCTCATAGTTGATCTTCTGGCCCTCATTAAGGGTCGAAAGGCCCGCTCGTTCGACAGCGGAAATGTGGACGAAAACGTCCTGACCTCCGTTGTCAGGCTGGATAAAACCGAATCCCTTGGTGCTGTTGAACCACTTCACCGTTCCAGTCGCCATAGCGTATTCCTTTGTAACAATTCAATGTAGGCAGGCCATAAGCCAGGTCCGCTTCATATCCGAGACTTTAGGGCAGCAAAAGCTAAAATAGCAAAAGCCCGGTCAAATCGCTAAAGCGGCTCGCAAGCTCCATCATGACCGCCTTGTCGCGGACAGCGTCTCCCGCGCTGGCGCTCCGAATGGCAAACACAAGTTCTGAAACGCTCCGGTAAATTCCAGAACCGCGTCTATCGCTGGTTTGGAGTCCTGTTAGGGACCTGCGATCGGCCGATGTGAGCAAGAGTACGCGGACGACCAGCAACTACGGGCGCGCGCTGACGCCACCATCTTCGCCGCTGTCCTAAGGGTAGTTCACGTAGCCACCTCTTTAAGCGGCAAGCGCCCCCCATTCGGCGGTGTCAGACGTCGGACAATGTCGGAGGTACGCAACAGAGAGTCCGTTGAATCGCATCGCCGAAACGGCTTTCTCATCTGGCACAGTTCCTGCGGGGTCATGCAGAACACGCAGGAGAGTCGTCCCATGATCCCCACCCAGAAAAATGCCGCCCCACCTTTCGCCGACCTACTCAAAACTGACATCCGAGCCGGGCCTGGCAGCATTGTGAGGGCTCGTCTGGACCGGCGCTGCCCACCGATCCACCTTCTCCCAGTGGGGGCGACAGGGACGCGGCACCTTCAAATTGAGGGACAACTCACTTCCCTGCGAACTTTGTCCATCGCCCGGTCACCACAACCGAAGCCACCGTCTGCTTGGCTGCGGGGCGCACTCTTTGCGACCGCGCTGGCATTTCTGACGACCGCGCCGTCTCCGGCGGCCGCCTATGACATAGCGAATTTCCTGCTCGACAACGGCATGGAGGTGGTCGTCATACCCGATCACCGCGCGCCCATCGTCACCCATATGCTGTGGTACAAGGTCGGCAGTGCCGACGAACCTCCGGGCAAATCCGGCATCGCGCATTTCTTAGAGCATCTGATGTTCAAAGGGACGGCCAATCACGGCGCCGGCGAGTTGGACCGCGCGGTGGCGGAGATCGGGGGCTCGCTAAACGCCTTCACCTCTTACGATTATACTGCCTTCTACGAAAGAGTGGCGCCCTCGGCAGTGGAGCAGATGATGAGCTTCGAGGCTGATCGCATGCGCAATCTCACCCTCACGGATGACGTCATCAACACCGAGCGGGACGTGGTCCGCGAGGAGCGTCGCTTGAGGGTCGACAACAATCCGGAGGCGCTTCTCGATGAGGAGGTCGTCACGACACTCTGGCAGAGCCAACCCTACCGGATCCCGGTGATCGGCTGGATGCACGAGATCGAGAAGCTGGACCGCAACGACGCCGTGGCTTTTTATGACAAGTACTGGCCGAACAACGCCGTGCTGGTGGTGGCAGGCGACGTCCAGCCCGAGGCCGTGAAGGCGCTGGCCGAGAAGACCTATGGCAAGGTCCCGCGTGGACCAGATCTGCCGCCACGCGAACGCCCGTCTGAGCCGGTGCAGAACACCAGGCGCACATTGACGCTAAGGGATGGCCGCGTTTCGGTCCCCATCTTTTCCAGATATTGGGTGGTGCCGTCCTATCGCACCGCCGAGCCCGGCGAAGCCGAGGCGCTGGACCTGCTGGCACAGATTCTCGCCGGGGGCAACCGCAGCCGGCTGTACCAGGAGCTCGTTGTGAAGCAGGGCATAGCCGCAGCGGCCGACGCTGATTTCGAGGGCACCATGCTGGATGCTGGCAAGTTCAGCATCCGCGGCTGGCCGCGCGGCAAGGCGAAGCTTGCGGATGTCGAGGCCGCAGTCGACGCCGAGATAGCGCTCATCGCCAGGAACGGCATCACCAGCGACGAACTGGAGAAGACGAAAAACCGCTATATCCGCTCGTTCATCTTCGCCCATGACGAGCAGGCCTCCGTCGCTGGCAGGTATGGCGCCACGCTTGCCACAGGCGGCAATGTGAAAGACGTCGAGGAATGGCCGGACCGCATCCGTAAGGTCACGGCCGATCAGGTTAAGGCCGTTGCCGCCCGCTACCTCGTGTCCGACCATTCGACCACCGGCTATCTCCTGCCCAAGGAAAATTGACATGATGACGAACCAATTCCGCAGGGCCATTCCACAGGCATTGCCCTCTCCTTTTGGACAAGGCTGGCGCCTCGCCTCCTGGCTGGCTGTCCTTTGCCTTGCTATTTTCTTCCTCACCCTGCCAGCGTGTACCGCCCGTGCTGCGGCGAACATCCAGGAGGTGAAATCTGAAAAGGGGATCACCGCCTGGCTGGTGGAAGACCATAAGCTGCCGATCGTCACGCTCCAGTTCGTGTTTGACGGCGGCACCAGCCAGGACCCGGCCGGTAAGGAGGGGCTTGCCAATTTGATGACCGGCTTGTTCGACGAGGGCGCAGGCGATCACGGCGGCGACACCTTTCAGGTGCGGCTCGATGATGCCGGCGCTGAGATGAGCTTCCACGTGCGGCCTGACGGCATCTATGGCTCGGTGCGCATGCTTTCCCAGCGCCAGGACGCCGCTTTCGATCTCATCAGGCTCGCGTTGAACAGGCCCCGCTTCGATCAGGAACCCTTTGACCGAATCCGCGCTCAGCTTCTCTCCGGCATTGTTGCCAACGAGCGCGAACCTCACGCGATTGGCAGGGATGCATGGCGGCGCAGGCTCTACGGCGCCCATCCGTATTCGAGGCCGCCCGAGGGCACCAAGGAAAGCCTGGCCCGCATAACGCCCGCCGATCTAAGCGCCTTCCACAAGGCCGCTTTCGCCCGCGAGGGGCTGCACGTGGCGGTTGTCGGCGACATAGATGCCAAAGCCCTGAGTGCAAGGCTCGACCAGTTGTTCGGCGATTTGCCTCAGAAGCAGGCGCTCGCCCAGGTACCTGATGTCACCCCGCAGCTCGGCCAGTGGACGTTGGTCGCATACGCCCTGCCCCAGACTTCGCTCCAGCTGGCTTTTCCCGGCATCGGACGCAGCGACCCGGAATTCTATGCCGCGCAGCTGATAAACGATATACTCGGAGGCTCGCCATTCACCTCACGTCTGTTCCAGGAAGTGCGGGAAAAGCGTGGCCTGGCCTACGGTGTGTCCTCCAGTTTGGAAGGCCACCAGCATTCCAACACGCTTGTCGTGACCACGTCGACGCGCGCCGACAGGGCGGCGGAGACACTCGACCTGATTAGACAAGTAATCAAGGAGCTGGTGGACACCGGGCCAACAGCGGCCGAGCTCGAAGCGAGCAAAAAGTATCTGATCGGGGCCTATGCTATGAGCAATCTTGGTTCCTCCAGGGCGATTTCAGCCACGCTTCTCAGGCTGCAGCTCGACAAGCGCGGCATAGACTACATCCAACGGCGCCCGGCCCTCATCGAGCAGGTGACGCTCGACGAAGTCAGAGCGGCGGCGAAGAAACTGCTGTCGGCCGAGCCCGCCATTATGGGCGTTGGCCCGCGGCTAGCTGGTGTCCCGTGACAGCGAATAATCTCGCGCTCTAAGAATAGTTGCTGAAGGACTCCGCCCACATACGTTTGGCTGATTCGACTATGGTGCGGCAGAATGCACGCCTTGATTTCTGCCTGCTCGCCCTCGTAGACAAGGTTCTCGCCCGGCGGTCCTATTGCCGAGCCGGAGAACGCCCGACCTTCCGAGAAAGCATTCTAACTTTCGCGTATATGAAACACGCGAAAGTTAGATTCTCTTGAATTTTGGAGCTCACTATGCTACTTTCCCGTATTTCAGATACGAGAAAGTTAGAAATGGCCCTTCACCTCGTCGGGGAAAACATCGATAAAACCCGCAGCCACTATCAGGCTGAAACGGGCAAGCTCGTCCAGCTAATGCGCGGCATCTATGTCGATGCCGGGGAGGATATCGAGGCCACGATACTCAAACACGCCGTCCGCGTCGCCAAATACCTGTATCCCAACGCTTACCTCTCGGCGGCGAGCGCTGTCATTCTCGGCCCGACCCGCGATGGCCGTCTGTTCCTGAGCGGGCGACGAATACAGCGCACGCGCTTGCGCTCGCTGGAAATCATTCAGAACGCAGCCCCCGACCACCCATCAGTCGCTCAAGCGAATGTCGATGATGGCATGGGAGAATTCCGGATCGACGTCTCCTCGATGCGCCAGCGCTTCCTCGAAGCTTTCCGCCTGCGCAGCGAACACGCGGCATCCATCGATGAGACGATGCGCGAGACAATCGCGAACCGCCTCATAGAAGAATACGGCAGCGCCCAGGGCGCTGCCGACGCGACATGGGCGCTTGCCCGCGAAAACCAGTGGTATCGCGAAGGCGAGCACGCCGAGCGCTTCCTCCTGCGCCGTCCAGTGACCGCAGAGCCTGCGCGCAATGAAGCCGCGTTCGATCTGATCGTAGCGTGGCACGGCGCTCCGCTCGGCAATCTCACACATGATGGTTTTGAGTGGCGCTGGAATCCAGACGATCAGGATGGCCCGCCACTTGTTCGCCAGACCACGCCGGGCAAGCTCCCTCCTTTCATCCTCTCGCTGCTGCCTGAAGGCTGGCTTGAGTCGGTGTTGAATGACCGCGACGAGCGCGCGACGCTGCGCTCGGGCAAACGCTACATGTCCAACATCACCATCGTCGAGCGTGCGAGCGATCTCTCCGCCCTGCCGCCCGACGTCCTGCTAACCCGGCTCAATGGCTTCACTAGAAATTCTATCTTCACTGGCCAGTATGCAGGGCCGGGTCGGGGCGATCTGGAGCAGAGCTTCGAGCGCAATCTGGCGCAGATTTTCGAGCGTACCGATACGCCGCGTTTATCAGGCGTTCAGATCAAAGCGCCGATGTTCCTCGATAACGACGGTACTCTCTCCCCCAGTACCGGCAAACCATTCACCCATATCCTCAAGCCTGCCGGTACAGGTGGATTTGAACCCCTGCCGGTTATCGAATGGCAGTCGCTCGCTTTGGGCAGCGCGGCCGGTTTCAAGACGCCCGCGACGGCGCTCGTCCCCATGCCTGACGGGATGCCTCCGGCGCTCCTCGTCGAGCGGTTCGACATCAGAACGAGCCTTGACGACAAGCACCTTTTGGCGCTTGAGGATTTTTGCTCAGTGCTCGGTGTGCCCACGGAAGCAAAATACGACGGCACAATGGAGCGAATCGCGCGGGCACTAAGACCGCTATCGACCTCCCCCGAAGACGACGTCCTGCTTGTCCTCAAGCGATCCTTATTCGCCTGGCTGATCGCCGATGGCGACATGCACCTGAAGAACATGGCACTGCTGAAAATCGCAGAGCCCGGCAGCGCGCAGTTCAGCTCAGTCCGCATGGCTCCGCTCTACGACGCGGTCACGACTCGCGTGTTTCCACATCTCGAAAAAGACCGGATGGCCCTCAAGCTGAACGGCAAAGACGATCGTCTGCGGCGCGCCGACTTCAAGGCTTTCGCGAGCACGGCTGGCATCAAGGCAGCCGATGCGGATAGCAGCATCGACGATCTCGTTGCAGCCCTCTCACGCGCTCTCAACCACCTCGAATTGCCGCCGCCTCTATCAGACGGCTCTCAAGGCGCAAAGATGGCGGAGCAAATGCGCGCTATTGTCCACGAACGCATCGAAGGGTTTGCGTAGATATATCGATTACTGATACGACGGTTTCCGCTCTCAGACCCAAACACCCTATATGGCTGAACCGCCTAGCCATATAGCGTTCGAGCTTGAGCTTGCGCTTTTTCCCAATCCGGCCTCCCATCCGCGTCCAATTTTTTGCCCCCTTATGGACTGTGCGACGTCAGCGTTCGCCCGGGCGGAGCTGGTCAAGGTTGCGCAGCCCGGGCGGGCGCGGATCGCGCTTGGCAGCTGAAGGGTGATCAGGCGCGGTTCTTGAAACGCCAGGACTCGCGTGGACAGGTGACAAGTCATTGATGCTGCGGACCTGCAACTTTTCTCTGTCGTGAAAGGACAAGTTCTTTATCAATAATCCTAAATTTCACATTGGAATCATAATTCTTGATGATGTTTCCATAGTCTTTCTGCGCGAAGGATCGTCACCCGTATGGGCCAAGACTCTGCTTCGCCGAAGGCCACGCAGGGGCTTGGCCTATACAACGACGCGATGGAAGCCTTCTTGATGGCGCAGGTCCGGGCCATTGTGCAGGAAGCGGGCTCCCAGCAAAAACAACTCACACTGGGTAGAAGGACTCGGAAACGCCGCAAACCAACCCTGCAAAATCTCAGAAAGCGGCAGGAATGCTGGAGGTCCGGTGAAAAACGACAAACCTCTTCACTGCAGTCAAACCGCGAAGCCGATGGGGCGTCGTTGCGCGCGGCACTCGATTTGCGCGTGTGCACGGGCAGGCAAGCTGACAATTACCGGTCGATCCCGGACCAGCCGCGCCAGGCGCTGCCATACTGCGCCAAGCGCAATTGGCAGCTAACGGTCGAATTTAGTTTGTCGAACCGGGTGCGAGCGGCTCCGATAACCGCCCCCCTTGAACGGCAGCGTGTTCTCGACGTGACGACGTTCGTCGGTGCCGACGTTATTGTCGTGCATTCCTTTCCCGCTTCGCTCCCGATCACTTCTCGGATCCAATAACAGGTATCGGCGAAGCCGCCGACGCGAGCGCTGCCGCGAAACTGCGCTTTCCACCATTGCTCGATCAGTCCCACGGAGATTGTTTCCAAGTTTCATGAACGGCATCCACCAGCGCTGCGGCTAGATCTTGGACATCGGTCTCGCTCATCGGAGTCGAGAGCGCGCCAGAGCAATTCGTCGTCATTAGAAAACTCCGTTCCAGCATTGCAAGGTGCACCTTTGCGAGCGCCGCCTTCTGCAACGCGCTCGGGAACGACGTCCGGTAGTTTCGGATCACTTCAGTCTTCAGGTGGAGCCGAAAGAGGGAGCTCGCGCCGGTAACGTGCGCGGGGAGTTCGCGCCTTCTGAGTTGCTCAATGATTTCACTACGAAGCGTTTCGCCCATCTGGTTAAGACGGGCCACGGCATCCTTTGTGTATGATTGCAGTGCCACCAGCCCAGCTGTCATGCTGAGCGGGTTTGCGCTGAACGTGCCGCCGTGGGACACGGCTGGCTTGCCCCTGGTGTGATCGAAGACCGCCATGTACGACGCAGGCCCCGCTACGGCTCCAACGGGCAAACCTCCGCCGATGATCTTGCCCAAAGCGACCAGATCCGGCTCAAAGCCGAAGATGTCATGGGCGCCACGGAAACCGACGCGGTAAGAAACGACCTCGTCAACCACAAGCAGGATGCCGTAGCGGTTACAGCAATCCTGGATGACCTCCCGCAAATCCGGCTCTATCGGAACCATGCCCACGCGGGGAGCAACTGGATCGAGAAGGATCGCGGCGAGGCGCTCATGGTGTGCACGGATGAGCTCTCTGCACGACTTGGCCTCGTTGTAAGGAAGGACAAGGACATCCGCGGCGGTGGAGGCGGGAGTTCCACTGGCATAGAGCACACTGTTAGGCGACGATTCGCCCCAGTTGTCTGGTGCAGAATCAAGGCTCACTTCCACATAGTCATAGGCGCCGTGATATGCGCCCTCGAACTTGGCAATCATCGGGCGCCCTGTAATAGCGCGAGCGGCCTTGACAGCGAACATAACAGCCTCGGTGCCGGAGCTCGTAAAGCGGACCTGCTCAAGCTTCGGCGAACGCGTCGTGATTGCTTCCGCGAGCCTGGTCTCGCTTGTGGTCGGAAGCCCGAATGCGGTGCCGTCGTCCAGGACCTTGTGCAGCGCCTCGATCACCGGCGGAAAGGCATGGCCGTGAATGAGCGAGAAGGAGTTGTTTGCGCAGTCGAAGACCTTGCTGCCGTCCGCGTCAGTGATCCAGCTGCCCGCTCCTGCCACAGCATAGGGCGGGTGGGGAGCGAAGAACTGCGCAGCACGCATGCTGCCGCCGGGCGTGATCTTTAGCGCTCGTTGGAACTCCTCGCGAGATTTTGGCCCAACGACCTCTCCCCGGTTGTGGCCCAGCCCTGAAATGCGCTGCATGTCCGAACTCCTTGACTACCTTTGTCGAGATGGCGAGGCTCTACGAAACTTTGATGCCATTTGGCGCTGGAGCGAGTTCTGATGGAGGTGATTGCACCATCAACACGGATCGAGAATGCTGCCTACTTTCGTGGCGGAATCGCAGCTCGCCGGCACTCTCGGTGCCGCAACCATCACGCGAAACTGCGGCGTCGGCACGCCGGCATCGCGGGCTAGTCTCTTGGCGATGATCTTGTCGAGCGCTAGCCCATGCCGAGGCGGGCCGGATCCGGTGTACGGGATGCCCGCCGGGGCATGGCGGGAACTCGCCCTGAATACCGTACGCATGTTGAAGGCGATCCCCGAGGGCCGGGCCTGCGGATGGGCGGCATAAACCACACGAGCGAAGCGAGCAGTTCTTTATCGCCGTCGCACCCCGGCGTCTGGTGGCCGCCCTCTCGCAGTACCGCCGTCATGCTTTTGACCTCGCCTCGGTGGTCGACCTCCGGGCGCGGCTGTCCGAACCGATGATCATGCCGGTGTGACCATGGATCTATACCACGACTACTCGCATCAGCTACTCCTTCAGTTTGCGCACCGTCACATTCTGCGCGCAGGTGGTTGATCGATAGGAACAATTCGTCTGGGCCCCCGGCCGTTAACTGTCACGTGCAATTGACGTGCCACCGAGGAGCGCGATCAAAAGGAGAAAAGCACGCATTCGTGCCACGCGGGTGGGATGCCGGCGTGTAAGTTGTGTTGGGTTTCGAACCTAAGACGTCTTCAATCGGACACGGCCGGAAACAGGAACATCTCCTGGTCTTCAGGGATAGAGGCCGAGCTCGAGGCAACCAAGGAACATGGATCGGCGCCTATGCTATCTACAAGCTGGATCCCTCCAGGTCGATTGCAGCCCCGCCCCTCGAATCGCAGCTCGAGAAGCTCGGCATCGACAACACTCAGCGGCGCGCAGCCTGATCGATCGGTGATGCTCGATCAAGTCAGGGCAGCGGCGGAGCTGCTTCCGGCCGAGCCCGCCATTTATGGTCGTCGGCCTGACACTGGGGGCAAGGATGAGCCCGGCAGCCCAGTTCGCCTTCCTTCTCCCTTTCTCGGGGAAATAAATTCGGTTCGGTGAGAAATGCCGGCGGAGCTGTTTTCGCGGGCGTGCGAAGCACCTGCCGGGTCAGTCGACCGATCCGCCGAATCGTGGCTCGCCTTCTCCTCATGGGAGCCTCCCTTCCGATGGCAGAGATCGCGATCCGTTCAGGCCACATGAACTGGCTGCGCGGTCGGAAGCCGATGTCCATTGTTCAGGTTGTCACTTAATGAGAACCGCAAGCCATCGACCACGACAGTTCAAGAATTCTCCCTTTAAGTTGAGTGGAATGGTCTACCAGCCATCAGGCCGAGGCCCTATAAGCATCCCCGGACGCGGAATATACACCGACGCCTGCTGACATGCGTATCCGCAGTGTTTGAGAGGAATTCAGTATTGCCCCTGTGCCTGCCGATGGTCCGCCACCTGAAATCCGCGGACCTGTTTGGCGCCATCGATCGCCTGCCGGCGCTCGGCACGCCAGTTAGCGAGCGGACATTCGAGGTCCTCAACCCGTCGAGCGGCGAAGTGCTGGCAGTACTTCCCGACATGGGTGTGGAGGAGACACGCGCTGCGATCGAAAAGGCCTACGTAGCGCAGCCTGGATGGGCGGCTCTGACCGCCCGAGAACGCAGCGACGTTCTGTGGCGATGGCATGAGCTGATCATCGACCACGCCGGTGATCTTGCCGCCATACTCACTGCAGAGATGGGCAAGCCGTTTGTCGAAGCCAAGTCGGAGATTTCGCATGCGGCCGCGTATCTGCAATGGTACGCCGAAGAAGCCAATCGCATCTATGGCGAGACGATCCCCGCACCCTCGACAGACCGTCGCATGCTGGTGATCAAGCAGCCGATCGGTGTCGTCGGCACGATTACGCCATGGAATTTCCCAGCGTCTATGGTGGCGCGCAAGATCTCGCCGGCCTTGGCGGCGGGCTGCGCGATCGTGCTCAAACCTGCTGAACAGACGCCGCTCGTGGCAGGCGCAATGTTCGCCCTCGCGCATCAAGCCGGCTTTCCAGACGGTGTCGTCAACCTGATCTATGCGTCCGAAGGTGCTGGCGTTGGACGCGAACTCTGCTCCAATCCCAAGATCCGCAAGATCAGCTTTACAGGCTCGACCGAGGTTGGCCGGCTGCTCATGCGCCAGTGCTCGGACCAGATCAAGAAGGTCAGCCTCGAGCTCGGCGGCAACGCCCCTTTCATTGTCTTTGATGACGCCGACATCGACGCTGCGGTTGACGGCGCGATCCAGGCGAAGTTCCGCAACGCCGGCCAGACTTGCGTTTCAGCGAACCGCCTTTACGTCCAATCGAGCGTTCACGATGAGTTCGTTGAGAAGTTCGTGGAGAAAGTCCGGTGCTTGTCGGTTGGCGACGGCTTCGCCCCCGGAGTGGACGTCGGACCGCTCATCGACTTGAATGCTTTGGCCAAGATCGAGTTCCACATCGCAGATGCCGTTGCCAAGGGTGGGACAATTCGATGCGGGGCCGAACGTATTGGCAAGGATGGCACCTTCTTCAAGCCCACAGTCCTCACTGAAATCTCCAGCATGATGGCGGTTGCGCAAGAGGAGACTTTCGGGCCGCTGGCGCCGATCATTCGCTTCCACGAGGCGGATCAGGTTGTGCGTGAGGCCAACGACACGATCTACGGCCTCGCCGCCTATTTCTATGCCTCGAACCTGAAGCGTGTCTGGCGCGTGGCCGAGGCATTGGAATATGGCATGGTTGGCATCAACACGGGGCGTATGTCTTCGGAAGCGGCGCCCTTTGGCGGGATGAAGCAGTCCGGCATCGGGCGGGAGGGTTCCCGCCACGGGCTCGAAGACTACCTCGAAATGAAATATCTCTGCATAGGCGGAATCTGATCTCTATGTGGATGGACACCTCCGGCTCAGAATGAACCAAAGGGATGATCGAGCGCTTTGGCGAACCTGCTTGCGGCTGGTTCGGGTCGTCTATCGCGACCCCGGCCTGCGCGCCTTAAGTGTGCATCTAGGCGCCCAGTACGTTGAACCGCCTCTGCGGCGACGAGCCAAGGCGCCGGTACCTGACGGTACGTTGCTCATCCTATCCAACCGCGGCAAGCATCTCATCTGTGCGGGGCGACAGCATCAAGAAGTACCCGGAGATCCACGCCGCCGACAGCTCACCTTATATGGATATCCTGATAGATTCGGCCGCAATCGCTCGTTTGGGCCTCATAAATGTCCCCTGGTAAACGACGTATAGCGGAACGGGCAGGTGCCGATCACAGTTCGGCGCCCCAATTGCCTCATTTAGTAATTTTGTCCGATCACGTTCAGATAGGGTTGAGGGGCATTTTCCGACCCACGTTTTCGGCTCGCTGTCGTGAAATTCAAACACGGGATGAGCGCCCTTTCCGACGTGCTTGAATCGACGCTCGCCCTTGTCATAGCGCTGCCCTGTTGCCTTCCCTTCTTTGCAACGCCGGCCGCTGCCATTTTCTATCTTCACTCCTGCCAAGCATCAATACCCGGCCGCCGCCCCCAAAACGAAGTGTCTCGGGCTCTGCCTCAAAAAATGCCCTAGCCCAAGCTCGGCGACTAGCAGGCTTTTGAACGGGTCAGGCTCTTCGCGAAGGGACATCGCAGGCGCCCGACTGTTACCCTGACTTGGCGGAAACGCGAAAACAAATGAACGGGTAAACCACTCGCGGTCGGCGTCAATATCGGTACTGAATCACACCTTGGGGGCGCGGGAGCGACTCTCGAAATCGTTCGATAGGCTGTCCGACCATTGGAAAGTCCGCCAAGGCACCGGCGTGTTTGCGTCCGCGGCGCGAGACAATGCTGGATCACTGTGGTGCCGTCAATCACGATGGTTCTGCAGAGAAACGTCTCGCCAGGTGGTTCACGCGAACTAGAACGCGATCGTCCATCAGATGCGCTGACACAGCGAATGTCGTCAGCCCAACGGTGCAGCGCGTCCGCACGGCGAGCGGTTGCGGACACTTTTTACGCCGCAACCTCCTTATTGCCGCACAAGCAATTGAGCGCCCTTCGCGCATCGCTCTGAATCGCTACAGTCGCCGGCATTCTCGCCTGGACAAGATACAGTGACACTAGACGTGCCCAGGCCGCACATCCACGAGAGACATTGAGGGGTGAGATCCAATGATTATAGCGCATCTGCTCGACATGGACGGGGTCCTGGTCCGCGGCGGCCAACCGATTGCTGGCTCGGTCGACTATGTCGCCGGGCTAGTCGCCAAGGGTGAGCCGTTTCAGATCTTCACCAATAACTCGCGCTTCACGCCCGAAGATCATGCCGAGCGTCTAAGAGCGCTTGGCTTCGCCGTGCAGCCAGAGCACATCTACACGTCGGCGCTCGCCACTGCGCGGTTCGTGGAACTGCAAAAGCGCGGATCATCTGCTTATGTCATCGGCGACCACGGTCTGGTCGAGGCCCTGCGGCAGGCAGGCTGCCGGATAACGGAGTTTGCCCCCGAGTTCGTGGTCCTCGGAGACACCACTTCGTACCACTACGAGCAGATCGCAACTGGCGCCGAGCTTGTGGCGAAGGGCGCGCGCTTTCTCGCCACCAATCCGGATGCGACTGGCCCGACCGAGCGGGGCTCCCATCCGGCATGCGGTGCAGTCGCAGCACTAATCGAGAAGGCCACCGGCCGTCAGCCCTATTTCGTCGGGAAGCCGAACCCGTTCATGATGCGCAACGTGCTCGACCGGCTCGGAGTGCGAGCTGTCGATACCATCATGGTCGGTGACCGCATGGACACCGACGTGCTCGCCGGGCTGGAATCGGGGCTGAAGACAGCCCTTGTGCTTACTGGGGTCACGAAACTGGCTGACATAGAGCGGTTTCCATTCAGACCGGACCACGTGGTCGAGTGCCTTGCCGATCTGGGCCAGATCATCGTGAACCAATAAGCCGAGCGCACCACTACACGAAGACCAAAGGCTCCCTCTGCGTTCCGCATGGCGGCCGTCAACCTGGGCAATTATCGGCAGGAACAGCTGGCCGCATCCAGAAAAGAAGTGATAAGCATGACAACTTAGTCGAAAATATACCCATGTAGACCAATGCAGGCCGGTCTTGGCTTCTATGAAGCAAGAGTCTTCGACCGAAGAGTCTCGCGCGCCGAAGTAGGCTACGTCCAGCGAATGGGTCAGGTCGGATCGACCAGATGCGTTCGCTGCGACACTCACGCCCGACACCGCCTTCGTTTCTGTGATGGCTGCGAACCACGAGATGGGCGTCGTTCAACCCATTGGAGTTTAGACCGATATGCCGCCTCGCTCCGGAGGCGATCCTACACGTGGACGCCGCGCAGGTTGTTAGTCGTATACCCATAGGTCTGACAGACGAGTTCGTCGAAGTCGATCTGCTCTCCCTATCAGCGCATAAATTCCAGGGCCCGAAAGGCGTTGGCGCGTTATACATTAGGGAGGGGTTGCGCCTCGAACCGCTTTTTTATGGTGAACAGGAGGACGGGCGCCGGCGCGGGGACGCTGAACAGCTAAGCAGCCGTCTGACTGGCCGTTGCCGCGAACAGGCGGCTCGGCGGCTGCGTCAGCGAGTGGCATCGACGCGCTTCGAAACAACTTTGAACGGGAGTTGGCAATCCGCCTGCCGCAAGTACGTTTTAATGGGATTCAAGCACCGCGCCTTCCAAATACGTGCTCTTTGACCATCCCGTGGTGTGAGGCCGATGCGAATGTCGAGCGCCTGGCGATGCGCGGAA
This sequence comes from Mesorhizobium sp. WSM4846, assembly GCF_055811415.1. Taxonomy (NCBI): domain Bacteria; kingdom Pseudomonadati; phylum Pseudomonadota; class Alphaproteobacteria; order Hyphomicrobiales; family Phyllobacteriaceae; genus Mesorhizobium; species Mesorhizobium sp. WSM4846. Next base: position 47,063 of record NZ_JBVVPZ010000034.1, on the reverse strand, counting down.
TCTGTCTCTCCACAGGTACCGCATTGCGCCTCTAATTTGAAGTTCTGAACGCGAGTACATCTGAACACGGATGCCCGGCAGGAGACTGAGCTCGCTGCCGGGCCGGGTACGCCTTGGGAGGTGGCGTAATTCAGCGACTCTCGTGGAGGTGGGAACCACTCAGTCCGCGTGTTTTGCTGAATAGCATGCATGTACCGTGCCAGGTCAAAAAGCGCTTAAAAACACCCGAGAGTCAGGTTCCTGTACCTTGCGTACTCGACATTGTCGGCTATCGGACAATACGAACGTGCCTCTTGGCATCGAGGATGCCTCAACCAGAGCGCCCTCGAAGGCCGTTCGCTGCCATGTCGAGCGGGCCAATCGGTGGTAACGGGTTTTAGCTCCGAACTGTTCGCCCGCTGACGCACAGGGCGGACTGTCACTTTTTAAAGAAGGAAATCTCTGTACCCTCCATTGATGAGGGCGCGGCCACGCGAGACGGCACGGCGAATGCGGTCGCGCAGATGATCGCGAGGATCCCTCCAGTCGGCATGGACGCGCCGTTGACCAACCAGCGCTTCGGCGAGCTCACGATGTGACGCTCCAGCAAGTGAGCCGTCGAGCGCACGAAGAACGAAGGTCAAACGCGGACCGCGTCTTTCCGGCGGAAACAAGCGGGCGGGCAGGTGTTGACCCAGACTTAGAGCATTGAGGCACTCGAGCGCCCTCAGACGGGGCTTCGAAAGCATCGCTGGCCAGATCGCCTCGGTGCGGAGGCAAACAGGGCGCAAGATATCCGCGCCAGAGACGGCGAGCTGGAGCGTATGTTCCGCATTGCGAAGAAGAACATGCTGGCCCTTGTCGGGCGCCAGCAGGACCGTCGCACGACATGGCAACGCCGAGAGCTCGAACGGCAATGTCGCCGAGGATGCGGACAGCTGTTCTGCAATGACCGGCAGCACATGGACGCACCAGAGCGGAGACCAGAATACGAGCGAATTTCGCCCATAAGACTCGGCGAAACAGGAGACCCCATTGTGACAGGTCGCCGGGCGACGCGACCACGTCGAGAAAGGGTTGGTGCGACAAAGTATTGGCCTGCTGGCTTGCAGCCGTCAAATCACGCTGGAATGCTGGATTGCGGCGCAAGAACTCCCAGGCCCATTCGCGCGGCGTCAGACCAGCGGTGTAATCGTACGATCTTTCATCGCGCCAATCAGCCTCATCCGCGCCAGTCACGAGAACTGTAGGCATCACTGTGCTCCCCTGCCCGCCCCCAGGGAGGTCGAAACATCATGCCACCTGGCAAAGCACCGGCGCCGGGGCCACCAGACCCCGATGACGCCATTTGGTCGAAGAGTGTGCCATTGGCACCTTGGAGGGCAGAAGGCGCGCGCAAATGGCCACCAGACCGTCGAACCCGCGCAGCGACAGCCAGCGCGGCCTGAGCACCCCAAGGGAGCCGGTTTGATGGCGGTGATCGGCTCCTGCGTCGCGTTCCAGACGTTCCTTGCAGGCGCATTAGCGTGGCGGTGGATTGCACGCTGCTTGTGGGAAAGTTGTCGTAGCGCCGGCGCTATAAGCTCAGTCATGGAGGTCTCCTCGGGGGAATTTCCGCCATTGGAGGCCAAGTTCCGCGCTATGGCAGCCTGTATAGTTGTACAGGTTAAGCCGACACCTCAGTGGACCGCAAAACGAACCGGCGAGGCGCGCAGATCGCTTTTTGCCGGTGCTCACGCCGGGGTTTTGCGAGCGGCATGGAGATGGAGCGGCCGGGGCTCACTAGCGCCTGCTGCAGCTGATTCTTCCAAGCAGACTTGCCCCGCACTGCCCTGTTGCCGCGGCACACCAATGCGTAGCGTCAGGTAGACATCGTCGACCATTAGGCGTCTCGTTGAGATACTACGCCGAGCCCGAGCTCCCCCAATCCTAAACCCTCATATCGGACGGCGGCCCGACATCAGCCCAGGTTGCCATAGGGACGAGTCCCATGCGTTCGCCCGAATGCAGCTTGGTGACTTGATCGACAGACTTCAAGAATGCAACCAAGGGAACGGTGCAGGCCAAGATTGCGGCAGGGCTTGGGCACCATCAGGTCGCCCAAGCGGCGCCCAGCCCTTTCCTCGAATCTCCGGTTTTTTGCCGCTGGACCACAGCCCAGCCACTCCTGCTTGAGTGCTGCACGGTGTCACCGCTCGCGCCGGAGGTTGATCCAGTGATTGCGGGGTACGCTCGTTGTCGCATTCGCGACGATGTCTGACATCTGACACAGCGCTGCCAGAGCGATCCCATTGTTCCGTAAGGATTTCCCAGTTGGCACGACGGTTGCGGTCCTATGCGCAAAAGCACTGCGACGCCGCACCGACTGGGAAGAACTCATCCATGATCACGCTTTTCGAACATGCGGGCGACGCCGCAAACATTGATCCTTCTCGAGCAGGCGAGAGCCATTGCGCCTTCATTCCTCAGGTCTTTCGCACATGAGCGAATTCGATTTCCGCCCAACGCTGAATGCGCCCGACGATGACCCTCATCTTTGGCTTGAAGATGTAGAAGGCGAACCGGCACTTGCGTGGACCGCCAGCCAGTCGGCAAAGACCCTGAAGCACTTCGCGGGAACGCAGTTCGAGCGCGACCGGGCGGCCCTGACAGCGATTTTCGACCGTCCTGACAAGATTCCCACCATCTGGCGCCGTGGTCAGTACCTCTACAATTTCTGGCAAGATGCCGGAAATCCGCGAGGACTGTGGCGCCGGACCACCCTTGCCGCCTATATGAAGGCGGATCCCCAATGGGAGCTACTGGTCGATCTGGACGCCCTCGCGGCTAGCGACGGAGAAGACTGGGTCTGGGGCGGCGCGTCGATCGAGCCGGAGACGCGCGAAAGAGCCGTCTTGCGCCTGTCGCGCGGCGGCAGCGACGCGGTCGTGCATCGCGAATTCGACCTGAGCTCTCTGAGCTTTGTCGCCGACGGTTTCAATCTCCCCGAGGCCAAGGGTGACATTGATTGGCTCGACCCCAACACGCTTCTGCTTTCCAGTGCGCTTGGTCATGGCATGGCCACCCGCTCCGGTTACGCGCGCACCGTGCGACTGTGGAAGCGTGGCGCGGATCCCCTCACCGCGCCGGTAATCTTCGAGACCGGTTCCGAAACCCTGGGTGTGTCTGGCCATCTGGACCGTACCGCCGAGAGCGAGCGCGTGTGGTTCATCGAGCAGCTGGCCTGCTTCGAGAAGATAGTCCGCATTGGCGATGAAAGCGGGCCGAAGATTGAGATCGACCTTCCTAAGGACGCCTGGTGGGGTAACTTCGGCGATTGGCTGGCGGTAAAGCCGCGCACAGCATGGACGGTTGCCGGGACGACCTATCACTCCGACGCGCTGATCGGCATCTCGCTTTCCTCTTTCCTGGCCGGCGAACGCCGTTTCAGTACCCTGTTTGAACCGGACGAGAGGCGCTGTCTGCAGTCATTCTTCTGGAATGACGGGAAGCTCATTATCGCCTACCTGGCGAACCTCGTTCCGAGATTCGAGGTGTTCACGCCGGGCCCGCAGGAATGGACGCGCCGAGCCCTGGACACCGTTCCCGTGCAAGGGACTGTTCACCTCTGGTCACTCGATGCCGCAGACCACGAGACCAATGGGGAGGTTCTGGTCGGGGCTCATGATCCAATCACCCCGCCGCAGCTTTTCCTATTCGATCTCAATGCCGCGCCGCCTGTCAGCGCTTCAGTAATCCTGAAGCGCAGCCCGGAGAATTTCGACGCATCCGGCCTGGTGGTCACGCGCCACGAGGCAGTATCGACCGATGGTGAGATGATTCCCTATACACAGGTCGGTCCGGCGGATGGGAACGGGGATGCCCCGGTTCATCTCAGCGCCTATGGCGGGTTCGGCATATCGCTCCTGCCCTCCTACAACTCCTCGCTCGGCAAGCTGTGGCTCGAGCGCGGCGGCACGTGTGTGGTGGCGAACATCCGCGGGGGCGGCGAGTTCGGCACCCGGTGGCACGATGCCGGGCGGAGGGAGGGCAAGCGTCTCGCCCATGACGATTTCGCCGCCGTTGCCGCCGACCTCGTGCGAAGGGGCATTACGCTGCCGAGGCGGATTGCCGCCGAGGGCGGCTCAAATGGCGGCCTGCTGATCGCCAACATGCTTACCCGCTATCCTGAGCATTTCGGCGCGCTGTTCTGCACGGTTCCGCTTATCGATATGCGCCGCTACACCAAGCTCCTGGCGGGCGCGAGCTGGATCGACGAATATGGCGATCCCGACAAGGCTGACGATTGGGCTTTCCTGAAGGAAGTCTCCGCCTATCACGCCGCGACGCCCGGACAGCCCTATCCGCCTATCCTGCTCGCGACCACGAAGCGGGACGACCGCGTCCATCCGGGCCACGCGCGCAAGATGGCGGCAAAGCTGCAGGCCCTTGGCTATCCCGCGTACTTCTACGAGCCCGGCGCGGGCGGCCACGGCTACGGCAAGGACAATCGGGAGCGCGCTGCATTCATCAGTCTTGGCATCCACTTCCTTCGCAGCGCGATCGGCTGGCACGCCGATAGCTTTAATAGACGACCGGGAGCTCGAGAAAGGCTGGCGTCGAATGAGTGAGTAGAGGTCGAGGACTGCGACGAGGTGCAAATAATGCGAGCACGGTTTGCGCAAATGCGCGCCCCGCACGCTGTCGATATCAATCAATACTGCAGGACTATTGCAGTCTACCATTTCTGAAGAGCAAGGAGAAATATCATGGCAACAAATCGAGTGAAGGTGGCGCGGGGAGTACCAGCGGCCGTCGTCTTGATGCTGCTGGCACAGCCGGCTATCGCGACTCCAAAAGCCCCCTGCGCCTCTCCGCCTCCCCCTCCGCCTCCCCCTTACCCGTGCCCGTCTACGACACCAATCTAAGAGCCAAGCTCTGGGCAGTTCCGCCTGCGCCGCCTCGGGGACATATTCGGGCTACGTTTATACGATGCCTATCCCGCTTACTTCTACGGACCAGCGCAGGCGGGCACAGCTACGGCAAGGACAATCCGAGCGGGCCGCATTCATTGCCTTGGCGACAATTTCCTTGGCAGCGCGATCGGCTCGCACGCCGATAGCGTTCATTGGCGACCGGCAGGTCAACAAGGGCGAACTTCGACGAAGTGAGTACAGGCCTAACAATGCGCGTAGAATTTTCAAATAATTCTCGCCAGTATTCTGTTGATAGCAATCAACACAGCAGGACTATTCAAAGTGAAGTCTAACGAGCAAGGAAACAACATTATGGCAACAAAGCGAATGAACGTGTTGCGGGGACTCACTGCGGCCGTCGTCCTGTTGCTGGTAGGACAGCAGGCGGCCGCGGCAGACCTTGCAGAACCGTGCGACCCGGATGAGGGTGCCTTGTTCAGGGAATGGCCAAGCCCTTGGCAGATCCGCCTGCGCGCGTTGGGGGTTATCACTGAGGATTCGGGCTACGTTAACGCGGTGCCCGGCTCCGGTCTTTCCTATTCGAACACCGTAACGCCGGAACTCGATATTTCGTATTTCTTCACGGACAATGTCGCAGCCGAGCTTATCCTCGGCACCACCTATGCCAACATCACAGGCCAAGGCTCGATCGGCGGGCTGGGGAATATCGGCAAGGTTTGGCTGCTGCCGCCCACGCTGACATTGCAGTACCACTTTACCGATTTCGGCGCCTTCAAGCCCTATGTCGGCGCCGGCGTGAACTATACGATCTTCTATCATCAGCAAGCCGGCAGCGCCGATGATCTCAAGGTCAAGAACACGTTCGGCACCGCGCTGCAGGTCGGGTTCGACTACATGGTCGACCAGCACTGGGGCGTCAACTTCGACGTGAAGAAGCTTTTCCTGAAGCCAGACTTCGACGTCACCGTGGCCGGCACGAAGCAGACGGGGAAGGCGGAGCTCGACCCCTGGCTGATTGGCGCAGGCGTCACGTATCATTTCTGACGCCGGCGAAGTCGGCTTACGCGCAGCCCGAGTCGAATGAAGGGCGCCTCGTGCGCCCTTTTGCCGTCGGCCCGACGGTCCACTTTTGTCAACCGACATACACCCAAGGTCATGTGACTTGGGGTTGTCCGAGCTGTCGGATATGCGACGGTAAAGTCGTTCACCCGACACAGACAGTCCGATCGATTGCCATGATCTAAAAGGATCTCCTTTGGCGCGCATATTGCATCGTTCATCCGGACACGGATCAACGGACTGACGACAGCCATGCAGAGAATGTCCATAGCCAACACTTTGTGCCGGGCCCAATTCCGGCCCTTCCAGGTACAGAGAAAGGAAGGGAGTGTGATTGCAAAGCGTCATCGGGCTTTGAATTTTCCATCATTGTGGAAATGGAAAATACCCTGCTGGCTCGGCGCCAACTCTTCAGTCTGCTTCACCCGGCCAGTTCCTGGATATCCGCGTAGGGCGCACGGGTCATGGTGACTGCCGTCTCGGCTGCACCCCGCGTGCTGACTCCTTCCAGCAACGCTCAACGCTGCTGCACACCGGCGATGAAAAGCCAGATCCAACAATGCGTCTCCCGAAAACCGAATGGGTGAACAGATATGGTCAAGATCGGCGCTTCGGCGCTCTCGTTATCAATTCAAGAGGCATCGGGATCGGCAACCGCTGGGGCGCTGGCCAACGGTTCAAACGGTGCACATCCACCGCTAGCGCTGAGCGATTTCGAGCGGGCACTGGCGATCAACGATCGCTATCGCGGGCTCACCGTGAATGTCCCCGAGGGGCCGTTCTGGCTGACTGGAGCCAACACGTTCGTATACCGCCGGACTATCCACGGCGAGCAGCAGTTTATGCGGGTCGATGCTGCCACGGGTTTGAAACGGGCCGCCTTCGACCATGCCCGTCTGGCGGCGGCGCTAAATGAAGCGAGCCATAAGAGCTATCAGGCCGGCGATCTTCCCTTCGAGCGTTTCGAATTGACCGAGGATGGTCGCAGGCTCGACTTCCTGATTGAGCAGGTCCGGTGGAGCTGCGACGTTGCAAGCTATGTTTGCACCAGCACAAACTTGGATGTGGACGCGCCGGACTTTCAGCTCCGCCACGACTACACCCCCCCGGCCAAGAATAACCCCGACCAGAGGAGCGTCTCGCCCGACGGCAAATGGATCGTCTCTATAAAGAACTGCAATGTTTTGCTGCGCAGCAAGGACGGATTGCAGGATGTTGCGCTGAGCCGGGATGGATCAGAGGGCAATCACTACGTCTTTTCGACACTGAGTTGGTCGCCGGACTCGCGCCATCTCGCGGCCTACCGCGTTCGCCCCGGCTACAAGCGGGTGGTCCCCTACCTCAATTCGTCGACGGACCGGTTGCAGCGCGAATATTCGGCAATGGTCTATCCCAAGCCGGGCGATGTCCTTCCGCTGCCCCAGCCGGTCCTGTTCGACATTGCCGCCCGCCGCCAGATCGTGATCGACAACGCCCTGTTCTCCGACCCCTTCAAACTTTCCGCTCTCCAATGGTGGGCAGACGGTCGCGGCTTCACCTTCGAATATAACCAGCGCGGCCATCAGCTCTATCGGCTGGTCGAGGTAGACGCCGCCACAGGGCGCGCACGCTCGCTGATCGAAGAGACCAGCACGACCTTCGTTGATTACCGGCTGCTGGTGATGAACCAGCACCGTACCGGGAAAATCTTTCGTTACGATGTCGACGACGGGAAGGAGATCATCTGGGCGTCCGAGCGCGACGGGCACGAGCACCTGTACCTGTTCGACGGCCAGACGGGCGCGCTCAAGAACCAGATCACCAGCGGTGAGTGGGTGGTCCGCGCGGTCAACCATGTCGATCCGGTCAAGCGCCAGATCTGGTTCGAGGCGAGCGGTAGGAACCCGGGGGAGGACCCCTATTTCGTCCATGCGTACCGCATCGGCTTCGACGGTGAGGGGCTGACTGAGCTCACGCCCGAGCCGGCCAACCACCATGTCGAGTTCTCACCCGACGGCCGCTACTATGTCGATCTCTGGTCACGCATCGATCTGCCGCCCCGCATGATGCTCTACCGCGCCAGCGACGATGTCAAACTCATGCAGGTGGAGACCGCCGACATGTCCGAGCTCGTCGCCGCCGGCTGGCAGCCGCCACTCAGCTTCCACGCCAAGGGGCGCGACGGCAAGACTGATATCTGGGGCGTGATCCACCTGCCCGCCAATTTCGATCCGAAGAAGAAGTACCCGGTGGTGGAGAATATCTATGCCGGGCCCCAGGGCTCCTCCGTCCCGAAATCCTTCTCAACGCGGACAGAGCCGCTCACGCAGCTGGGCTTCGTCGTTGTGCAGATCGATGGCATGGGTACCAACAACCGCTCGCGCGCCTTTCATGACGTTGCCTGGAAAAATCTGAAGGACGCAGGCTTTCCCGATCGCATTCTATGGCACAAGGCGGCCGCCGCGAGGTATCCGTGGTACGATATCTCCAATGTCGGCATTTTCGGCGGGTCCGCAGGCGGCCAGAACGCGGTGGGCGCGCTGCTCTTCCATCCCGAATTCTATAAGGTCGCGGTCGCCAACAGCGGCTGCTACGACAATCGGATATACAGGATTAGGTGGAGCGAACAGTGGATGGGGTGGCCAGTCGGCATTGAATATTCCCAATCCTCCGCCATCGACAATGCTTTCAGGCTGCGGGGCAAGCTGATGATCGTCGTGGGCGAAATGGACCGCAATGTCGACCCGTCCTCCTCGCTGCAGCTTGCCGACCGACTCATCAAGGCGGGAAAAGATTTCGACATGGTCTATGTGCCTGGTGCCGATCACAACGTGCCAGGCATCTACACTGAGCGCAAGCTCCTGGACTTCTTCGTTCGCAACATTCTTGGTCAGACCCCACCCGACTGGAACGCTTAACGAACCGAGCTGCAAAAGAGCAAATCGTCACGATGATGGCTTCGGCAGCTTCTGCCTATAGCAATCCTCGCCCCTGTTTTGTTGGCAGTGATCGAGGCGGCGAGCGAGCGGAGAACCGCTCGGACGAGGGCCTGCGTGCGCAATGGTGGCCTTAGCAAGACGAAAACGGGAACGATTCCGACGCTCGACGGCCGCAAAGCGGGAATTGAGGACATGGGCCCCCCCGCCTCTGCCTGCCTCTTCGATGACGGCACGCTTCTATCTTGCATGCTTCGTTTTGCCTCCGCTCGCCAATCGCGGCTTTCCCCGGAAGCGGGACGGAAGCGGGGCGGGCGGCGAGTTGCGACCGGAAGGGCCGCCGTCCAGGCGGACCGCATCCGAAGGACCGGAACGAAGAGAAGGACCGGAAGCGAGAGCGAAGGGTTGCGGGATGACGCGGCGGCCCTAGGAGGGAGTGCCGCCTACCCTGCGCGGCGGGAAAGGCGAAACAGAGAAGAGCTGGGCGGATCGGACGACCGCGCCAAGCTGGGAGCCGAATGGGTGAGACGCGTGAGCTTTCCGACTAAAAGCGGGGCTGGTCCGCGGCAGCCGGTGCGCCGCGACCCGCGGCGGCGCCACCTATGACCGCAGGCTCAACAGAATCTCGCACGGGTCAGCGTCAAGCACCGCAGTTACGTCGAGAAACTCAATGACATCGAGACGCCGCTCTCCACCCTCATACTTGGCCACGAAAGATTGCGGCCGACCAAGTTTGTCAGCTACCTGCGTCTGGGTCAGGCCTTTGGCCTTGCGCAGCGATATCAGCTGGTCCAGAAACCGCTGGTGGCGGGGAGAGCGAAGAGATTTGGGCATGTAGGCGAACCGGTCAGGTAAAGACCGGCTCAGCCACTAATCCCGGTTCCGGATTATCCCATTTTGGGATATGTTGTCTTGAATCCAGCGATCAACATGCGAGGTTCGCGGCAGACATGAATCGATCAACGGGAACAGATGGGACTCAAAGCTCAACACTGCGCGACGAAGTCCCCTGGTCAGACAACATCACGAGCTACGACAGGCAGCATTCCACCATTTACCTGCGCATCCTCGACGCCTGCGCCGACAATGCCAGCGTAGAGGAAATGGCCGAACTCATTCTCGGCATCGACCCCGTCCTTGAACCGGTACGCGCAAGCAAGGCTGTTCGCAGCCATATCGACCGGGCGAACTGGATGGTGACGACCGGCTACAAGGAAATGTTCGGCGGCTGACGCACGGCTGGAACTGTCACGTTTTCAGGCAAGGAACTCACGATAGCTCCATTCGTGAGCGCACGGCCGCGAGAGACGGCGTGGCGGATGGGTCGCGGAGGTGATCGAGAGGATCCGTCCAATCGGCGTGGACGCGACCTTTCCCCCATCAGCACTTCAGCGATTTCGCGATGTGACTCTCCGGCGAGCAATCCGTCGAGGACCGAAGAAAGTTCACTCAGGGGCCCAGTTTTTCGGCGGAAACAAGGGGGCAGGCAGCACAAAGGGCATTGAGGCACTCGAGCGCCCACAGCCGACGCTTCAACGCCGCCGCGCACGTGAAGCTAACTTGTCAGTGAACCGAAACCCGAACCGGCCAGGCGCCCAATTGCCTGCCGGGTGGTCGTCACCCTAAGCTTCCGGCGAGCGTTGCCCAGATGAAAGGCGGCGGTGCGCTGCGTGATCCCCAGGATGCAGCCGATCTCCCAATCGGACTTGCCTTGTGCTGCCCACTGCAGGCACTCATATTCCCGCGGCGTTAGCAAGACACCATCGATCATTCGATCGGCGGACAGTTTGCGGCGAACGAACATATGAAAACAGGTCGCGATATACGGGAGACCTTCTTCGTGGCGTTCTGCGGCGCGGAAAAATACAGCGTCGGGCTTGTCGGCGGCAAAGGTTATGGCTGCAAAATTCCCTCGGCGGTCAATAATTGGGATCGTCATGCCGCAGCAGATGCCAAACTGCGCCGCTTCTTCGAAAACATGAGCCCCTGCAGCCTCCTCGCCGCTCAGATCGGATCCCCAACGAAACGGGCATCCGCCACCGCGTGCTCGCACAATGACGGGGTCGACACTCTGATACCGGTTCTCAAGATAACGTGCTGTCCAGGGCGCCGGATAATTCGAGATCAGCGTGGGTTTGCCATCAGACCGCTGGGGCAAGGAGAGGTAGGCAAAAGCGAGCAGATCGAGTCCTGAGGCGACATCGGCCAGGGCGCCGCGGAGATCAGCCTCATCGACGCTTTCTGAAAGCCGTTCCAAAAATCTCTCGAAGGCAGCTTGCACGTTTCTCGCCCCTACCTGAACTCACCCCCGATCCATACACTTGAAGCGCTGCTACAGTGCATACCGCGAGCAGACAGCGGAAAGACAGGCGGCCTAAATCGCGGGAATCCAGCACGTCGTAGATTCAGACCCAACGCCGCGAAGTCGGCACGATATCGGGCCAACCTTCTGCCTGTTCGAACAAGGACGCTTCGGGACCTTTGCGAGCAGCGCAATGCCGGCCGATCGGGGAGAAAGCTGCTTCGCTGCTGAGATGCTTGGGGTCCAGCCGGAATCATTGCTGTTACGACGGTAACGTTGCATTCGGCCCAGTACCCCATGAAGGTCCACCCGTTTCCCGATCATACCAAAGGTCGGCATCGGTCTGCATGTCCTCATGATCGTTCGAGGCAGCCATATGTAGAGATCAGACGCCACCACCTTGGCGGTCTGGCCGCCTGCCAGTCGTTCGGCGCATAGCCGGCATCGACCGCGGCGCGGGAAGCGCCGACGGCGGCACCGAGCTTGTCGGCGACGGGTAGGATGACCTCCTGGAATTTCTCGGAGGAGCCCAGCGCGCGACCGCCCGAAATGATGATCTTAGCCGAGGTCAGCTCCGGACGATCAGTCTCGGAGAGCTTGTTTTCGACAAAATAGAAAGACCCGGGTCGGCTGCCGCCGAGATTCTCGACGGCAGCCGCATTGCCTTGGGAGGCGCTTGGGAACGAAGCGGTGCGCACGGCGGCGATCACCTTTTTGGGGTCGGTCGACTGCACCGTCTGGATGGCGTTGCCGGCATAGATCGGCCGTTTGAAGGTGTCGGGCGACACGACTTCGATGATTTCCGATACCTGTGCCACATCGAGCAGCGCCGCCACGCTCGGTGAGACGTTCTTGCCCGACGAGGTCTCTGCTGGTCAGGAGTCAAGCGGAAGGAAAAGCCCCTCGGCGGCAGGGGCGCGGGGCCCTTGACCGCTGCCATAGTCGGCGGGATCATCGCCCATTCAATCGAAGTATTCGTCATTCCACCTCTGTGGTTCTACTGAGTATGCGTAACGGTTCTTCGCACCATCTGAGATGGCGCCTGAACGCCTGTGACTCAAACCGCGCGGTCGGGGAGCCAGCGCTGCGGGCGCGCCGTCGACCGCCACCCCGTGACATAGAGGACCATAGTTTGAGCACCGGCATAAGGGTCAGCAGTGATGCCACGGCAGCGACTGCGGGGGCGATCTCGTTGCGTATGTTCTCCACATTTTCAACGGCAGAGTGTAAACGGAGAAACTGCTGACCAACGACGTAATGACGAGTTCGTCAAAGGAAGTTGAGGAACGCGAAGACGGCGCCGACGATGGAGCGGCAGACCTCTTGCCTCTAAGAAATGCCTGTTCGAGGGACCACGTTGTATTGATAGCGGCTCGGGAGGAGAGTTTGCGCCAAAATGCGTCGGCTGCTGAAATACGGGCTGCAGAAATCTGCGCGATTTATCCTCGATGACGGCCATTAGGCGGCGATGGGACATCCGGGTGCCGCCGTCATCCCCGTCGCCCTTGCCATCGCGGCGGAAACTAGCGCAACCGGGGCGCAAACTATCAACCACCCTGGTCGTGGCTGCGGTTCAACCAAAGTTCGCCAGCAGGTTCAAAGATAGCATTGCATCCGTCGTTTAGCTTGCGCAGCCATCGAGTAGGGTGGGCTCGTTCCCTGGGGCACATCGATTACCGATCAGATCGCCATTTCAGCGTTCGGAATGTCTGTCACGAGCATGTGCCCCGGCGCATGTGTAATGCAAAACTCAGGCCTTGCCTCCGCAATGGCAGCTTGGGGAGTGACTCCACAGGCCCAGAAAACCGGAACCTCGCCCGGTTTGATTGTCACAGCTTCACCGTAGTCTGGATCGGAGAGGTCGTGAATGCCGATAGCAGTTGGATCACCCATGTGAATCGGGGCGCCGTGAACCGAAGGAAACCGCCCAGTAATCTGCACCGCTTTTATGGCATCTTCGGGCGACATAGGCCGCATTGATACGACCAGCGGACCGGAGAACACCCCAGACCGTGTGGTTTCGATCGACGATCGGAACATTGGCACGTTCCGCCCCTCCTCAATGTGCCGCACCGGCACGCCGGCCGCCAACAAAGCTTCTTCAAAAGAAAACGAGCAGCCAATTGCGAAAGCCACCAAGTCTTCACGCCAATCGCTGGCAACATCCTGCGGCTCATCAACCAACTTCCCGTGCCTCCAAATGCGGTAGCGCGGCAAGTCCTTACGAATGTCGAGATCGTCACCAAGACCTTCAATGATCGATGCACCCGGATCGGATACGCCAAGTAGTGGGCAGGGTTTTGGGTTACGTTGACAGAACAACAAGAAGTCGTAAGCGAGGTCTCGTGGTAGAATCGCGAGATTGGCTTGAACGAATCCTGGTGCGAGGCTGGCGGTCGGACCGGATAAAGCACCCGAACGCGCCAGCAAGCGAACATCTCGCGGAGATGGGCAGGAGATGGGACGCATATTTAACTCTCTCTTCGTGTGGAACTTAAACTCCAAGATTGGCCGATGTAACTGGACTGACTGATTGTGGGTTCGGAAGCCGAAATGGCCACTCGAACAGCGTCACGGTTGGCGTGGCCATTTGCGCGGAAAGAGTACCCGTAATTCACGATGGCGCACTTCTCCGAGCGAAACGGGCGGCAGAGAAAGGCTCCAGATTGAGGCAGGGCTCACGTCCGAACAGTAGGTCACTGACGATTTTGCCGGTTGTCGGGCCCTGCGTCAGTCCGAGATGACCATGTCCGAATGCATAAATGATGTGCCCGGTCGGACCAGACCGACTTATAACAGGCAGGCTATCGGGCGTGGCTGGCCGGTGACCGCTCCATTCAATGCCTCCTTCCTTAAGGCCGGGAAGATAGAGTTTCGCAAGCTTCACGAGAGCTTTCGAGCGCCTATAGTTTGGTGCGGCGTTCAAGCCGCCGAACTCTGCCGCCCCGCCGATCCGCAAGCCGATCGAAAGCGGCGTCGCCACAAATTTTCGCTCAGCGAATATCACTTCGCGCTCAAGCGCGACGCCCGGCGAGGCAATCGTGGTGTTGTATCCGCGCTCGCTTTCGAGAAGCACGCGATCCCCCAACTGCCTGGCAAGTTGGGCCGACCAGACTCCCGCTGCGATGACGGCCTTCGCCGCGCTGAGCGTCCCACCGCCGCTCAGCGTAATCTCGGCCCCGTCGGTTGTCGGACTTACTCGGTTAACCTGACCTCTTAAGATTTTCGCGCCGTTAGCGGCAAGCCAGTTACGCAGAACGCCCGCGACTTCCTTCGGATCGGAAATGTGAGACCATTGAGGCGTGAACACCCCGCCTTTGACGATCGGGCCCAGCGCCGGCTCCATGTCTCTGACCTGTGCCGCCGACAACTCTTGCACCTCAACGCCGAGTGCTCGCTTTGCGTTCCATTCATATTTGTTGTTCATGAGAGCGCTCTTGCTTTCGTATACGGTCAACGCACCCTTGCGAAATAGATCACCTGCCAACCCAACTTTGTTAAATAGCGGCACGAGGTCGTCATAGACTCGGCTATTGAGTTCGGCCAGTGCCGCGGAAATTCGCATCATTTCGGACGGCTTACCAACTCGCGCAAAGCGCCACAGCCATGGCAATAGACGAGGCGTGTGCGCGACCCGGAGGGCAAGCGGACCAAGCGGATCTACAATCCAGAACGGCACTTTTTTCCATAACCCTGGAACCGATGCAGGTATCACTTCTGTTACGGCGATACCGCCGGCATTGCCGAATGACACCTTATCACCTTCAGGGTTTCGGTCGACGATTGTGACTGCTGCTCCACTACGGAGCGCCTCGTAGGCAACACTTAAACCGACAATGCCAGCGCCCACGACTATGACGCTCATTTCAGCCATGTGTCTGCTCTTTCTTTTTCAAGCGGATCGGTCAACCGCGTCCCACAAGGGACCACTGTATCCAATCTACAATATCTTGACAATCTGGGGTTAAGGCAAAACGGGCAAGATTTCCAAAGAGGTGAAAATTCCAGCCACCCCGATGACCTGAGATCCGGCTTCGAATCTTGAGCGGGTTGGCCTTGAAGCAGGACCTATATCGCAATGGCTATTCGGCACTAGCCAGGGCCGGTGTGCCGGTGCGTCACTGCGACATATTCGACCAATGCAGGGCCGGAGAAATAGAGGGACGGCCGCGCATAGTGCGGCATTGATGTTATTGTCCGTCCGGTTGTCCGAAAATCTTACCTGCATGGCTGATCCCGGGCCTAGATCCCAATTGCCTCCTAGGCTTCCGCGATTTGACGGATGGAAGCGACGTAAGCAGCAGTGCGGTAGTCGCCGAACTCTGGTTGAGCCTCCAGGAGATCACCGATGCGAGCCCAGATGCTGCGCATAACATCCTCCAGGCCCGAGCGAACCAGATCGATCTCGGCGCCGCCTTCGAGGAACTCGTCTCGGAGATCGGCCGGGAACTCCCTGCAAGTCATCCGTTCGAGGGCTGTAGCAATCGTCTGGTTGCGCCGCTCGCGCCGGCGCCGCTCCATTAGGCCGAACGGGATGTGTGTGAGGTTCTTTACCCACTCGAAGTAGCTGACGACCACACCGCCGGCATTGAGGTAGAGATCGGGAAGAATGGTCACGCCGCGAGAACGCAAAATCTTGTCCGCTTCGAACGTGATCGGTCCATTGCTTCGACAACCAGGTGCGCCTTGATGTTTTTTGCATTCACAGCATTGATGGCGTTCTCCATCGCCGCTGGAATGAGAACGTCGCAAGGCTGTTCGATGCCGGTCATTTCGCCGGCAAAGGACTTCGCGCCTTCAAAGCCAAGAATGCTACCGGTTCGGATTTGGTGCTGATTTAGTGCTTCGATGGAAAGGCCATCAGGATTGGCGACATATCCATCTCGTTCAGCGACAATGGTGACGCGTGCGCCATCCTCTTCGGAGATGAATTTCGCCGCGTGATAGCCGACGTTGCCGAACCCTGAACGATGACCGATGCGACTCTTAGATCGCGGCAGCCATCGAGAGCAGGCGTGCGGGAATCGCGAAGGAAGCTCTGAATGGCAAACTGGACGCCCCGGCCAGTCGCTTCCGTTCTACCGGCAATCCCACCCTTGGAAAGCGGCTTGCCTGTCACGCAGGCGCGCGCATTGACGACATCAGTCGGATTCGCTCGGCGGAATTCATCGACCATCCAGGCCATCTCACGCTCGCAAGTGCCGACATCGGGAGCCGGTACGTTGATACCGGGACCGATCAGACCACGCTTGTTCAACTCCTGTGTAAGCGGCGTGTGATGCGTTCGAGTTCCTGTGGCGTCCACTCCCGGGGATCGATCTTCAACGCTCCTTTCGACCCACCGAAAGGCACGTCGACGAGTGAGCACTTCAAGGTCATCAGCGCAGCAAGTGCCTCTACTTCCTCTGCATCCGCATTTGATGCATATCGAATGCCGCCCTTCACTGGCTCACAGTGCTCGCTGTGAACCGATCGCCAGCCGATGAAGCTGTACATGCGCCCGCGCAGCCGGACACCGAAGCGAACAGTTGCACTGAATGACCCGTTCTGCCAGTCCCTCCGGTAAATCAAGGAAGGACATCGCGTGGCGGAAGATCTGGTCTACGCTTTCAAGGAAGCTAGTCGAAAGCGGCTCATCGGCCTCGATAACGGTCTGCTGCGAATTATAATTCACTTGATGGATCCTCGTTTGTCACAGGTGCTGCCTAGCGAAGCGCAGCGATGGAAGCGAGATCGAGCAAGCAAGGCATAGATCGGCGTAAACAGCTGCCACGCCGCGTCCGTTCGCCGGCTTGCCGATGGCGTGGATGACGTTCTCATAATCGCGAATAGCGCTTCGCATCGGCGCCCGTGGTCGCGGCATGTCTAGGAATGCGGGCTTCCAGCGGACGCGCACGCTTTAGCGCCTCGTCGATGGTCTCGCCGGTGACGAACTGCTCGCCCATGATGCGCATGGCCATTTCGACGCCGCGACGGATCACCGGGTCGCCGGCGCGCGCGATGAGGCGCGTGAGCGCCGCGCCGCGGCCGGATCCCTTGCCTGGTCGGTGACGACGACGCCCCAGGTCACTGCATTGACGAAGAGCGATTTGCCGCCGCCGATATGGAATTTCCAGACATCTTCGGCAATCTTGTCGCGGCTGAGCGCGTCGCGGGTCTTTGTATCGGGAATGCGCAGTGGGACTTCGGCAAGGGCACATCAGCGCAATGCCTTTTTGGCTGAAGGGCGAATATTCATGCACCAGGCCCTCGATGCCCGTTCCCTTGTGCTTGGCACGCAGCGCCCCGACCAAGGTGATCGCCGCCTTCATTTGGGGCGGCTCTACGCGGGAGGCAGCCTCGGTAAGGGACCCTGTCCATTCGAGTTCAGAACGACGATACGCCTCGGTAACGGCATCACGCAACTTTGCGAGGACCGGACGCTAGGAGCAAATTGCGCGAACGTCGATACGGATTTCCTTTCAGCAACACATTCAACAGTTTCAAGCATGGCGTACTCTTTGGGATCCGATGAAGGCAGAACGAATTATGAATCCTCTGGGGTAACAATATTTTCCAGAGCACGTTTTCACCTGACGTTCTTTTCTTATTAAGCTATTTGGATCGAAGGCCGCCCGCAACGCAGCTATTCCAATCGAGCGGTAGTTGTCCGAGAGAGATCTATCCTCCCCTCAGCCTCATTAGGTTTCTGGTTACGAAAGCCTTCGGGCCAAATGCTCGCAAGTCGACAACCAAGGTCCATAGCATCGCAATCGCGAATTGCGTTCGAAATTGACCCTTAAACGCTTTACGTTTTCGCGCTTGCAGCTCCAAACTGCGCCATTCACAGGCACCGGTATCCGCCTAAACTATCATAAGGAAAATTTATCATTACAAGACGTTTCTGTATCTTATGAGCTGCCTTCTGTGCGAGCAATTTTCAACCTACAGACGGAGAGGCAAGGCAATGATTGGGAACCAATGCTCTCCAGGAGCCCACAAAACCCGAGAAAAATCTATTGAAAGAAATATTCTTTCCGATACGATAAATGCGGAGCGTCATCTGAGGCCGTAGTGGGTTCCATGACGCACGCCGGCTATGCTGCGGTCGGTCGCTCATCTTACTGCCGAGGTTCCCTAGCAAGAAGTCTTTCTTGAAAACGAAATGAGTGTAAGGACAGCTTGTATGCATGATAACCAAATCAAAGTGATAGATGCAGAGAGCACGATAGCTGGCTTGCCACTTAAGGCGCTCGTCGATGAACTACAGACCGCCTTTACGCAAGGTTGTATCGTGCCAGTGCGTCATCATCACACCATCGCTAAGACGGCAGAGCCAGATGCAACCCTGCTCTTGATGCCCGCTTGGTCTAACCCAAGCGACGGCGAGCAGTTTCTTGGTGTGAAGCTAGTCACAGTCGTGCCGGGAAACAGGACACGCGGGGTGGCTGGACTAACCTCAACATACGTACTCTACAGTGCGGTAGACGGTCGCCAACTAGCTTTGATGGACGGAAACGTCATCACCTCAAGACGCACAGTCGCTACTTCCGCGTTGGCCGCCCGCTTTCTCGCTCGTGACGATGCGCGGTCATTGTTAGTTATCGGCGCCGGTCGGGTGGCGAGCCTCATCCCAGATGCCTATCGCGCAGTGCGGCCTATTGAGAAAGTAGCAATCTGGGACATCAATGTCGATAATGCTCACGCGCTCTCACGGTCGTTGAATGACAGGGGAATCGCAGCGGAGGTTGTAACGGATCGAGAACAAGCAATCAGGCAGGCGGATATTATAAGTGCAGCTACATTAGCGACGAGTCCGATTATCCGAGGAAATTGGATCAAGAGCGGCACCCATATTGATCTCATTGGCGGTTTTACACCGCAAATGCGTGAAGCTGATGACGCGGCGCTAGCTATCTCTAGGGCATTTATTGACACCGACGAAGCTTTGCACGAGGCGGGCGACGTCATTCAACCTATCCAGGCCGGGATTGTGGGTGAAACCCATATCCAAGGTACTTTGGCAGATCTGACAAAAGGTCTTGTTCAAGGTCGTACAACACCCGTCGAAATAACCTACTTCAAGGCAGTCGGATCCGGTCTTGCCGATCTCGCAGCCGCTAAGATGGTTTACAAAGAATTCTGTGCGCCCAGCTCGCGTCGCTCTTAAGGCTTAGCCGACATACGATCGTGCCGCACAATGGTCCCTTTAGGGACCGCGGCGCGTCGGAGAACGGCAGCTGCTGCCCAAGTCGCGTCGAGGCCATCATGAGTTAGTCCCGTTCCTCGCCCATTGCCGCGGCTGTCGGCGAGGAGGTGAAGGGCTGTTGTCGTGGTTGATTCACTGACCGACGATGCAAGCAGCGAGGATAACCACGTGTCCATTCATCGGATGGAGATTGTGAGTGGGACGGGTCGGCGTCGGAGCTGGTCGACTGCGCTGAAGGAGCAGCGGAGCTGCGGTCCCACGTTAGCACGGGTTTCGACACGTCCCGCGGCGCCACCGAGCCAGCATATCCTTGTTGCCAACGACGAGATCTGTAGCGGGGCGTGATTAGATGCTCCCCGACAAGCTTAAAGATTCGCCCGGAACCGCTAGAGCGCTCATTAATTTCACAGACCCATTCTTTCCTATTGGAAAAACGTTTTATTGTAGTGTATAATGGATCGTGTCGACTAGGGAAGGTCGGCAAGGCATGAGCTTCTGCTCAGTAAGAGGTTTTGGTTCAAGTTTCGAACAAAACAACCCTTCGAGAAAGGGGTGCTCAAGAATTCGCTGGCTAAGGCCGATGACAAGCCTGCAGGTGGCCGCCGGCGGGCCGGTGCAAATCAAGGGGCGGCTCGTTTCAGCCATGCAGCAGTCTCGCCGCTACTGCCTTTGTGAGTTGACCGGGACGCTTGCTATTCGAGGTTCAGCGGGCGGAGCAGACGCAGCTATCAGCCAAGGTCGAGCTATTGAAAGCGAAGTTCAATAAGAGCAAGGATCAACGGCGAGATCGGTCCTTTTGCTAGCGTTCATCTAAAAAGGAGACAGGATGTCCACCGCAGATTTGTATAAAGACAGTATTGTCATCGATCTAGTTGCGCCTCTGCTCGCAGCAGAAAGAGAAGGAACAGTGGAAAAGATCGAAGACTTTCGACGCGGTGGGGTCACGGTGGTCGGCCCAACAGTCGCCGTTGAGGAGGACTTCGCTGGCGCCATTTCCAACATTACGAACTGGTATGGTTGGTTCAACGAGCATTCCGACCGCATACGGTTGGTCCGCAGTGTCGCCGACATTGAACAGTGCAAACGGGATGGCAAAACGGGTATCTTGTTTCATTTCCAGAACTCTGTCGCGATCGCGCAAGATCTGAGACGCCTGCACATCTTCCACGCTTTGGGGGTCCGAGCGATCCAACTCACATATAACCGCAGGAACTTTATTGGAGATGGATGCACGGTTCCGGAGGATGCTGGCCTTTCAGACTTTGGCCGCCGCGCAATTGCCGAGATGAATAAAGTCGGCATTGCGGTTGATCTATCTCATACGGGATATCGTACAACGATGGAGGCTATTGAACACTCAACCAAGCCCGTTATGTTCTCCCACTCCAACATTGACGAGATTTTTCCCTCCAAGCGCAACATCAATCGTCACCAGGTTCGAGTGGTCGCCGCGAAACGAGGAGTGATTGGTCTCAATGGATGCGAGTACTTTATTAAGGTGGGACGAAAGTCGACTGTTGATGATCTGATCCGGCACGCAGAATTCATCGCCGAAGAGGTCGGAACGGACTACATCTCTGTCGGGCTTGATCACTTCTGGGGTCATTCTCCGCACATGTCGCCGGAACAACAAATTAAGCATTATGCTGACGCTGTCCGAAGCGGCCGGTTAGATCCGGACACGTGGCCTGCTCCACCCTGGGCCCACGCAAAGGGAATCGAAACACCTCAAGAAACCGTCGAGCTCGCAGAAGCCCTTGCCCGGAATTCATTTTCCGATGCTGATATCAGAAAAATTCTCGGTGGCAACCTCATGAGATTCTTCCGCGAGGTCTGGATCGCGTGATCGCAGCAACAAGGTCGATGCAATACCTTTTCGCCATTTATATGAGGACACTATGAAGATAAAGATGTGTGAGGTGTACGGATACACTCTCAGCTACGCCCACGGTGAATACGTAATGTCTGGGGGCAGGATAGCCACCACGCAACTCTCAACCGTGGTACGCCTTGTCACAGACAATGAGCTTGAAGGCTGGGGAGAAGTATCCACGCTTGCTGGCACGTATCTGCCCAGCTTCACTGGCGGCACACGGGCCGCTCTTCAAGAACTTGCTGAGGGTCTCATCGGCCTAGATCCGCGTAACATCTCACGGGTTTGGCAGATGATGGAATCAAGATTGTTGGGCCAGCAAAGCGCAAAGAGCGCTATTGATATCGCGTGCTGGGACCTGCTGGGAAAATCTGTGGATCTTCCCATAGCCACCTTGCTTGGCGGCGTACTTCAGGAGGACTTCCCGCTCTACGAGGCCGTACCTCTCGGCAGCCCTGCAACAATGGTCGACTTCGTCGCGAGACGATCTGCAGCAGGTATCCGCACGTTCCAGCTTAAGGTTGGTAACAATCCCTATGAAGATGCCGAACGGGTAAGGGAAGTGGCCGCAGCAGCGGAAGCTGGGACGACTGTTATCGCTGATTCAAACGGCGGATGGTCCCTTCAGAATGCGCTTATCGCGATCAAAGCTATGGACGGCCTCGATGTCTATGTTGAGCAACCCTGCCGTGACCAAGAGGATTGCGCTCTAGTTAAAGCCACGACTGCTCTCCCAATGGTCATGGATGAGTCAGTAGTGGGCGTTGCCGATCTCTACCATGCGAAGTATCGCGCGGGCGCAGGATCAGTGAACCTTAAACTGAGCAGACTCGGGGGGATTACGCCTCTTGCGACCATGCGGGACCTCGCCCAAAGCCTGGGCCTGTCCGTGACGATTGAAGATACATGGGGCGGAGATATTACTACTTCCGCTACCGCGCAAGTCGCTGCAAGCACTCGCCCGGAGCTCATGCTGAGCACAAGCTTCTTCAACACATGGACGAATGAACATATCGCTAGAAACCCGCCCCGCAGTGCAGATGGCCGTGGGATTGCACCAACCGGTGCAGGTTTGGATATCGATGTTGATTTGGCGCGCTTGGGTCAACCGCTATTCAGTGTGAGGTAAGTCTCGACACCGAGCTTTTGATGCGCGCCGTGCCGCCGTGCATGGCGTGAATTCAAAAAATGCCTGCAAGGGCTAGGAAATCGTATTGGAAGAAGAGGCTTGGAAGCCGAGAGCATCACGGCGATGCAATCGTCATCGATACCGCGGGATCCTCGCCAGTTGAACCTGATGTTCGACTCCAGACGGATCGTGGAATTGGGCATGGCTGTGCAACCAGTGCTCACTTAGACGGTCGATCCAAACCGAAATGGTGAACACCGGCTGCCAATGGGCAGGGCGTGGGCAACACGGCTGGGACCGTGTCGATGGCAGCCGGTATAATCCGGAATTTCCGAAACTGTGGTTGCGAAAATCACAATTTTCCTTTAAGATAAATTTGCACAGGAAGACACGTACAGCGTGCCTCCTTCAAGGTTCCGATTGATGGCCAAGTTCAAGAACAACGGAATGGACGCTCGTGTGAGTAAAAGCGCAACAGAACTCCATGACACTGCGCTCATCATTGATGCTGTTAGTCCACCTCTGGATGATCAAGAGCGCATAGCAGATTGTCGCGCCGGCGGTCAGAGGGCGCGCGGATTGGGATCCGCCTCTCATCCAATAATAATGAAAAGCCTGTGACCCAACCCGTCCTGTCCGTTTCGCATCTGGTCACCTCTTTCCGAATGGGAGGGCACTGGAATCCGGTCGTGAATGACGTTTCGTTTGAGATCGGACCGCGCGAGACTGTCGCCGTGGTCGGCGAATCCGGATCCGGCAAGAGCGTGACTGCGCTCTCGATCATGCGGCTCAATGCGCCAGGCCGGAGCAAGGTCGAAGGGTCGGTCAGGCTTGAGGGCAAGGAGCTGCTCAACCTGCCAGATGCCGAGATGCGCCGCATCCGGGGCAATGAAATCGCGATGATCTTCCAGGAGCCAATGACTTCACTGAACCCGGTGCTGACCATTGGCTTCCAGATCGCAGAAGCGCTGATCCTGCATCGCGGCCTATCACGTGCCGAAGCTGAGGCGGAGACCATTCGACTATTGGAGAAGGTGCGGATCCCGACCGCCAAGTCCCGCTTGCACGAATATCCACACCACTTCTCGGGCGGCATGCGCCAACGCGTGATGATCGCGATGGCGCTGGCCTGCAAGCCGAAGCTGCTAATCGCCGACGAGCCGACTACGGCCCTCGACGTGACGATCCAGGCGCAGATCCTCGAACTGGTCAAGGAGCTGCAGGAAGAGGAGGGTATGTCCGTCCTCTTCATCACCCACGACATGGGCGTGGTCGCCGAGATCGCCGACCGAACGGTCGTCATGTACAACGGCCAGGCGGTCGAGGCCGGACCGACCGAGGACATCTTCAACAGGCCCGACCACGCCTATACGCGATCGCTGCTCTCGGCCGTTCCGAGGCTAGGCTCAATGAAGGGTCGCATACGGCCCATGCGCTTCCCTGTTGTCGACCGCACTACTGGCTTGTCCGACATGCCGGCGGAGGTGCCGGATACCATTGAGGACACCGAGCGCCCCGTCCTAGAGGTCGCCGGCTTGACCAAGCGCTTCGAGATCCGCTCTGGTCTGTTTTCTTCGGTCAGGGGCCGGGTCTTCGCGGTCGAGAACGCCTCTTTCAGCATTCAGCGCGGCGAAACGTTGGCATTGGTCGGTGAATCCGGCTGCGGTAAGTCGACAACCGGCCTGTCGGTCATGCGGTTGACGGAGCCGCTCTCGGGCTCAGTGCTTCTTGACGGGATCGACGTGCTGAAGCTCAGCCCTAGTGAATTGCGCGAGCACCGCAAGCGCGTGCAGATGATCTTCCAAGATCCGTTCGCATCGCTAAATCCGCGAATGAACGTCGGCATCGCCGTTGCCGAGCCGCTACTGATCAACAATCTCGCCAACCGTTCGGAGGCACACGACAAGGTCGCCGATCTCCTGAAGCGCGTCGGTCTTTCGCCAGAAATGGCAAGTCGCTTCCCGCACGAGTTTTCAGGCGGCCAGCGCCAACGTATCTGCATAGCACGAGCGCTCGCGCTCGAGCCGCGGTTGATCGTAGCGGATGAGGCTGTTTCGGCTCTCGACGTCTCTGTAAAGGCACAGGTCATCAACCTGATGCTGGAACTGCAAGCCCGTATGGGGATCGCATATCTTTTCATCTCGCATGACATGGCGGTGGTTGAGCGCGTTAGCCACCGGGTCGCGGTGATGTATCTCGGTGAGATCGTTGAGATTGGTCCGCGCGAAGCGATTTTCCAGAACCCGCAGCATCCTTACACCAAGCGGCTGCTCGCGGCAGTGCCAATCGCCGATCCCGCGCGGCGCCTGCAGAAACGACCGGTCTCGAATGACGAGATAAAGAGTCCGATCCGATCCGCAGACTATATCCCACCCGTGCGCCAGTATCGTCAGGTCTCGTCAGGCCACAGCGTCATGAACTGGGGTGAGGAGTGGGAGAGCGGGGACGCTCAGGCGCAACAGCCTGACGGATATAGAAGACCACAACTCCAGAAAGGGAACTGAAATGACTGGCATATCCAATAGTAGGACGCTTTCGCGTCTCGCTCGGCCTGCTGCAATTGCTGCATTGTTCGCTGGCGTGCTTTTCGCCGGCACGGCGATGGGCGATACGCTGCGTGTTATTTCAGATGGCGATTTGAAAACCGTCGATCCTATGCTCACAACCGCTGATTTAACAAAGGTGCATGCCGCCCTGATCTACGACAAACTGTTCGAGCCCGATGAACATGGTGCAGCTCAACCGGCGTTGGCTGACAAGGTAACAGTTAGCGCCGATAAGAAAACCTACACGATCTCGCTCCGTCCTGGTCTGAAGTTCTCCGACGGCACTGCAATAACGACCAATGATGTGGTCGCGTCGCTAAAGCGCTGGGCATCTACGGATCTGATCGGAAAACTGTTCTCAGCTAGACTCAAGCAAATGAGCAGCGTCGACGATGTAACGCTACAAATTGAAATGGCGGAGCCCTTCGATGTACCTGCTGCGTTAGCTGGAGCGACAGGAAACATTCCGTTCATATTGCCGCAGCGGATTGCATCTTTGCCACCAACTGAATCTCTGAAGGATGCAACTGGCTCTGGCCCATACATGTTTGACCTTTCGACTTGGAAGCCCGGCCAGCCGCGGGTGTACTC
This sequence comes from Mesorhizobium sp. WSM4846, assembly GCF_055811415.1. Taxonomy (NCBI): domain Bacteria; kingdom Pseudomonadati; phylum Pseudomonadota; class Alphaproteobacteria; order Hyphomicrobiales; family Phyllobacteriaceae; genus Mesorhizobium; species Mesorhizobium sp. WSM4846. Next base: position 21,565 of record NZ_JBVVPZ010000034.1, on the reverse strand, counting down.
CAAGAACCCCTACTATGTTCCGAGGAGCGACGCAGCCAGCTTTATGTCCGGCAAAAAGGAGGCTGTCTCCGACAAGATCGAGATGAGCTATATCCCGGATCCGAACACCGCCATGGCGGCGATGCTGACGGATCAATACGACATCTGGCTTCAACCACAGGTGGATAATGCAGTTGCCATGAGGAGTGACAGCAGATTCGCTGTCGAAAACGGAGTTTGGTGGCAGTTCAACATTCGACCAAATATTTTGAATCCTCCCTTCAACAACGTCAAGGCACGAGAGGCACTCACATATTTGATTGATCAAAAGGAAATTGGCCCTCTGGTGGCAGGAGATCCAAATTTGTGGCGCGAGTGTTTTGCGATCTTGATGTGTGGCAGCCCCCACGGCAACGAAGCCTCTTATACAGGACACCGCGGTGCGCCGGATTACGAGAAGGCCAAACAGCTACTGACGGAAGCTGGCTACGACGGCGAGCCGATCGTAATTCTCGAACCAACAGATTACGCTCCCTATCACGCAGCCGCCCTGTATCTGGCGCAGCAACTCCGAAAGATCGGTGCACAAGTCGATTTGCAATCCATGGACTGGTCGACTCTAACATCGAAGCGTACGTCGAAAGCACCGGTCTCGGAAAGCGGTTGGAATCTGATGATATCGAGTCTGGACTTCCCAAGTGCTTCGTCCCCGATCAAGCATATTCATCTGGCTTCTACTTGTGACGAAGCTTGGTTTGGGTGGCCATGCGACGAGAAACTGGAGGATTTGAGGGCCGCGTTTCTTCGTGCAACAGATGACACCGAAAAGAATAAGATTGCCTTCGACATCCAGACGCGTGCATCGGAATATCTGCCCTTCGTACCGATTGGAGAGTCTTCTCAACCGGTCGTCCGTAGGGCCGAAATTGAAGGCTTCGACGCCGATGTAGCGGTCTTTTATTTCTGGAACGTTCGTCGATCCAGCAATTAATGGCCTCATACCCCGGACTTAAGAGGCGAATATGATCAGATACATCATTACCCGAATTCTTTCGCTCATTCCTATCGTCGGGGTAGTGACAGCGGTTGTATTTGGGTTGGTCTATCTAAGTCCGGGCGATCCGGCAGCGATCATGGCGGGCGATTATGCGACGCCCGCTCAGATTGAGGCCATCCGGGAGCGATTTCAACTCGATGCTCCGGTTGTTACTCGATACTTTCTGTGGCTGGGTGATGCCCTGCACGGCAACCTTGGTGTGTCGCTCTTCTCCGGGCAGCCGGTGATGAGTCTAATCCTGTCGAGTGTCGAGCCGACGATCACGCTCGCGACCACGGCGACCCTGATCGCGGTGGTTGTGTCTGTGCCGCTGGGGCTGCTGGCGGCACATCGACCGGGGACGGTTCTGGACCGGTTCGTCCTCTTGTTCTGTGTAGCGGGCATGTCGGTTCCGGTTTTCCTGATCGGGTATCTCCTGATCTTCACTTTCGGCGTGTCACTTGGTTTGCTGCCGGTCCAGGGTTTCGCAGGCATCAGCCAGGGAATTGGCGAGCTCGCGCGACACGTGGTGCTTCCGTCGATCATGTTGGGATTTACCCAGACCGCTTTGATCGCTCGTATTACACGAGCAAGCGCCATCGAGATATTTGGCCAGGACTTCATCCGGGTTGCGAGGGCGAAAGGCCTGAGCGAGTTTGCGATCATTACGCGGCATTGCCTAAGGTTGGTTGGTGTTCCGATCGTCACGATTGTCGGGACTTCCTTTGCAGCCATGCTGGGCGGAGTTGTTATCACTGAGACCGTGTTTGCAATTCCCGGTGTCGGACGGCTTCTGGTCGAGGCTATTCAGCATAAGGACATCCCCGTTATCCAGGGTGTCTTGCTGCTGAGCGCAATCGTCTACGTTGCAATAAACCTGATCGTCGATCTCACGTACCCGCTCATCGACCGCCGAATAAAATACACCTGAGGAGTCGAAAAGTATGGCACTCAACAAAATGGCCAATCGATTGCGGTCGTGGAGAAATTTGCGCTCGCCGGGGGCCGGGCCAACCGCTGCATTCCTACTGCTCCTGGTAGTCGTGGCATCCTACTGCGCCCCCTACATCGTTGACACTGATCCCTTGGCGATCAACCCGGCGTACAGACTAATGCCACCCAACTACGAACATGTACTTGGAACTGACATGTTTGGGAGGGATGTGCTGACCCGTGTGCTCTATGGTGGGCAGATATCGCTTGCAATAGGAGTTGGCACTGCGGCATTGGCGATAGTTGTAGGAACCATCATTGGTCTCGTCGGTGGCACGAGTAGGTTGACTGGTGCCGTCTTGATGCGGTTCATGGACGGAATCATGGCAATACCGGGTATTCTGCTTGCAATCGCGTTGGCCACGATATTCGGAAGTGGTATCTTAACAGTCATTATTGCTTTGGCAGTCCCCGAAGTTCCTGTTGTCGCACGTTTGGTCAGAAGCCTTACGCTGACTCTTCGCGAACAAGTGTTCGTCGAAGCAGCCCGATCGTATGGTGCTAGTACGATCCGGCTGCTCTTCAAGTACATCCTGCCAAACGCATTGGCACCGATTGTTGTCCAGGCGACATACATCTGTGGATTGGCTATTCTATTCGAGGCCTATCTCGGCTTTGTGGGTGTTGGTGTTCCACCGGAGCACCCGAGTTGGGGCAACATCGTTGCCGAAGGACGTAGCTTCGTGTTGGTAGCGCCGCATCTGATATTGTATCCGAGCGTCGTGATCGCAACCGTCGTGCTCGCAATCAATCTCATAGGGGATGGCCTTCGCGACATGCTTGATCCGCGCTTCGCGCTACCCGACTAAGTCTACCGGCAGGAACGCTGCAGCGTGTTTGTCGTTACGCGCGAAAGGACCTCGGCCGCAAGGCCAGCGCCGATGAGGCTACGCAAATTGCGCAGGAAGAGCCAAAATCAAATCGAGGGCGCGCCGGCCGCACTCGGTGCTCAGGGCTACCTCCCCAGTAACCGCTGTGCTCAGTCCACGGCTTTTGACTAGTGCCCGTCCATAAACGGCAGCTTCTTAATTTGTGTAAGCGCTGTTCCGGCGGCACCTTTCGCGCGTGGATGTAAGGGACGATGTTCGACGCTTTGAGGGCTTCGACATATGACGATTTCAGAGTTTACGTCTTAACTCCAGGGGCGAGGAACCGGACCGTCGGCTGGAGATCTTCACTGGTTCGGGTCGGCGGCGTGAGTGGCCGCCGGAGGAGAAGGCCCCGGATAGTGGCGGAGAGCTACGAGGCCGACGAGACGGTTTGTGCTGTGGCACGCCGGTATGGACTTTCCCCGCAGCAATTGTTCACCTGGCGTCGGGCTGCTCGCCGGCCGATGGTGAGACAGCGATATCGGAATCCATATTCGTGCCGGCAGTGGTGACGGCGGCGCCTCGGAAGCCTGCGGCGAAGCATCCGCCACAGCCAAGGAAGCGGGAGCCGGCTCGAAACGCTGGTGTGATCGAGCTCGAGATCGACGGCATCGCAATGCGGGTGGGTCGTGGGGCGGATTCGAAGACGGTTGCAGCGGTGATCCGCGCGCTGGAGGGCGACGTCGTGATCGGGCCAACGGGAGCGGTCAAGGTCATGGTGGCGACGAAGCCGGTCGACTTCCGCAAGGGAGCGGAAGTCTGGCAGCGCGCTCGTGCGCGAGGCGATGGGCGCGGATCCGTTCTCGGGCGCGGTCTACGTGTTCCGGGCCAAGCGGGCCGACCGCATCAAGCTCGTCTACTTCGACGGGACGGAGGACGACGCCATTGCTGATCCCTAGACTGCGCGCGATGACGCGTTCCGTCAGGCGCTTGTGATCTTGGAAGATCTCGACCACCCGATGGGTGAGCCGGACCTGGGTATTGCGGCCGATCAGCCAATGCGGAACCGAGCACCTTGGCCGTCTTCCATTCGGCATATCGAACGGTGCCGCCTCAAGACTGCCCGCTCGATCTCCTAGAGCAGTTCGAGGTGGCTTTTGCCGACGTGGCGCGTCGGCCGGCTTTGGCGAGCGGAATAAACCACGTTGATGGCCCGCCGTTCTCGATGGCGGCGAGCGGGTAAGATTTGTTTCTTTTCGCGATGACCATTTCACAGCCCGCCTCCATGGCAATCCTTGTTGTCACCATGCCACCCGAACTGTGGCGAGCGAGCGAATGACCCGCGATGGCCTCTATCTCGGGGGTAATGAATCGCACCTCTGTCACCAGACGGGCCAACGGGTTGTCGTGTGGGTCTTCCGTGAACAGGCCATCTACGTTCGAAAGCATGAGCACGTCGGCGTTTACCATCTGCGCGACCGGTGCCGCCAGCCGATCATTGTCACCAAAACAAGTCTCGGCCGTTGCGGTCGTGTCGTTCTCGTTCATAATGGGTACGGCTCCAACTTTGAGAAGTTGTTGAAGGCTCGACCCTGCATTGAGGCCGCGATGCTGGTTCTCTATATCTTCTGGTTAATAATAGTTGGCCCAGGCCAAACCGCCAACCAAGAGATTATCGATGCATCAGGCTTCCTCGTTTTGAGCGAGGCATCCTGTAGCCAGTTGCGTTGTCGGCCGAAGCGTCCAGCACCTCCGAAAACGTTGCTCACGATCGCCTGAAATCGCTGCTCACGATCCGCGAAATCCTTGCTCACGATGCGGTGAAATCGTGGTCACGTTCGCCTGAAATACGCACAAACCGCCTCCGTGCGCTCCCGGTCATTGCGCGGCGAGAGCGACAGGATGCCCATGGCCGCGCGAAAACCCTGTTCCAGCCCAATTGCGCATCATCCGCTCGACCAGGATAGCGGCGTTGAGACCATCCTGGTCGAGCGGATGATCAGGTTGGCTGTGTCGTGTTGGAATGGCGCCACGCTCGTTGGGTATGTGAGCGTTGACGGTGACGTGGCCGGAGAGCTGCGAGCGCCGAACATGTTGGCGACGCGCCGGATCAGAGACGTAACACGATTGAGATATTCCCAAGGCCTATGAGGTTTTAAACTCTGGTCATAGGCAAACATGAGTCGAACCTGACCAATCGCGATGGCCGTTTGCTTCTCCTCAACTCGCAGAGATCTGTTCAGATTATTGAAGTGTTGTGAGACAACCGCCACAGCACTGGAGGTGACAATGATCACCTGCTGCCCGCGTGCGAAAAATCGGACGATATCCTCTATTAAGGTCTCAAGCCAAGGACCGCGTATCTCTCCAGTCTCCGCATCGGCAATCAGTGCGGAGCCAATCTTCACGATCAGCCGGCGAGCCGAAAGCAATCGGACCGGGCTCGTTATTGTTGCCGTTGAATGTTACTGCGCTAGACTAGAAGTGAAGACATGCCTCTTCAATCTCCCGTTTCCTGAGCGTCAGGGCCTTCTCGCGCCGAAATGCTTTCAACTGCCCAGAACCGAATATAGGCATCGTCGTCGACCTGCGTCTCTCTCATGCCCTCAAATTGCACCAATGTTCGGCGAAGATCACCTGCCATCTGGCGCCACCTCCCGTGAGAGGTCGGTGATTGCCCCTATTCGTCAAGGGGCGGAAATGGTGTGATGGACCAGCTGATTAGGTCGACAGCCCGCTCAAGTATCGCCTTAGTCTCAGTAAGGCTGGGCGAAGCAGCGACGACATGGCCGATGTAGTCTCGATAATCGCCTTTCCTGACAATCGGCGTCTTGGGTCCAACATAAAACTTAACCTCGGTCACACCTGATAAGGCAGCCGCCCGACGGTCGCCACCAATCCAATCGAGGGTACCATCACGATCGGGAACCAGGGTCCGCGTGGCTGCAGTGTGCGAATGCCTTCTGCGCAAATTCCATTCATCGCCGATGACAAGCTTGACGTGCTCGGTGATGAGATCAACACCGTAAGCCAGCTGAACCAGTTGAGGATCGGGCGCGCCAGCAAGGCGCGGATTGGCTTCAATGACGACTGCGCCACGCTTCGTCCACCGGAATTCGATGTTCGTTGGCCCCCAGCCAAGGCCGAGAGCTCGCAAACAGCTCTGAGAAACATCGCTCATATGCTCATGCTCGTGATCGGTCAGCGGAGCCGGGAAGGTCGTCTCGCGAAAGAGGAACTGCGGTGGGGGGCCGAAGTCAGCGGCGGCAATCCCAATGACCTCATTTCCCATTATCTCAGCGCAGTAAAAGGGGCCTTGTGCGAATTCTTCGACCAGGATCCTTGGCGAGGACCGCCACGAGTGCTTCCCGCCCAACAGATAGGTCGTATGTTCGGCTAACTCATCGACGTTCCGGCATAATCGGACGCCACTGCTGCCGCTGCCTACAGCTGGCTTAAGGATCACCGGCAGGCCGATCTCCGCGGCAGAGCGTTTTACGTCCGTTGCATTCGCGGCCAAGCGATAAGCAGGTACTGGAACACCGGCCTCCGCAAGGAGCTGACGTTGAGTGAATTTATCGCAGCATCGTTCAATCGATGCGGGGTTCGGTCCCGGTAGATCGAAGTACCGGCAGAGCTTGCCGATTGTCGCATAGATGGACTCATCGTGGTCCGTAAAGCCGGTGATGCCAGCAATGTCGTAGGTCTCACGTAGCCGAGAACATTCGCGGATCAGCGCATCGAGATTGTCTGTATCGACGCAGATTGAATCAAGCCCTTCCGCCGCCAGATAGTCGTATTGAGCTGGATTAGAGGACAGGGTAATTGGATGGAGACCGAGACGACGGGCCGCTTGAACGTACAGCAGACCATTACCCCTTGCATGGCCTTCAACTAGGATGAGCGCTCTTCTTTCCATTGGGGTTGACCCTCCGTTGCGGGTTGTGCGGCGATCTGAGTGGTGAACAGGCATCAACTTTTTACCCTGCCTGACCTCAGACTTTGTGGTGAACGTACCATTTCAGCTATTTGCGGTGGCAAAGATTCTGTGAATTAAGTTGAACGATATGTTGCGAAGCCTTGATCGCCGACGGTCTGGCGCGGAGCGTCTCGATGAATTTCGGATATTGCGATGTTCAAGGGAGCCAGCTTGACCAGTTATTGATCCTGTTTTTTCTCTACATCGTCATGGGTATGGGGCGCAGATCGGCAGGATTCCCAGATCTGTGCTATAATTCTCTTTGTTTCCTGGGTTGACGTAATCGGGTAGTACGATAAGATATTTGGGCACCTTCCATCCCTATATCGAGGGTGTCTACTTCACTTCGCCCAGGCCGCAGCGCGCCGGTGTTCGACCCGCACTGCAAGGTGGCCCCCCAGATTTGCTACGATGCAAGTTTCCCTGAGCTTACGCGCCTATATGCAATCCGCGGCGCGGGTTGTTAACTTGGTGATCTCGGCGGGCCCATCCGGCTCTCATGAGGGCTGGGCCAACACCTTACGCGAGCGCTCGACGGAGAATGTAATGTGGACAGCCTATTGCAATACGGTCGGCAAGCAGAAAGACTTCTCCTTCTTCTTCGGCGGAAGCTAGATCGTCAATCCTTTCGGGCAGATCGTTACCGAAGCGGAGGTTGACGAGGAGGATTTCCTGGTGGCCACCATCGATTTGGAGCAATCCTTTCATAGGCGGCGGCATGCGATGACGTTCCGAGACGTCCAGCCATGGCTGCTTAGCGAATTGGCCGAGGCCTCAGTCAATGCCGCATGAAGATGCGACCGGCTTGACAATCGGGGGATCGAGGGAAGGACTTGCCCCGACGTGTAAGATCGGCGCGCAAGTAAAATGGGCAGACTCTTGCTGAAATCGGAGTTCGTGTCGGACTATCTGCTTGCCCTCGCTCGAAGGTCGCGCGCGGAGGACGGCGCATAATCCCCAGGTCGCCGCCGTTCTCGCTCTGTTTTGGTTTCAGCTCACCGTGGGGTGGATTTCCCCCCGACCGCTGGATCGCACGCAGGAGCTTATGATGAGGACACTTGATGGTCCGCGTCATCCGAGTCGCGATTGGCGACCGCAGATGAAACGGAAGAATTCAGATATTTTCTTGCGCAACCGGCACCAAGGCGCGTTAGCACTTCCTGTGGATTGACGCCAGCGGCCGCTGCAAGGTTATCGACGGTGAAATCTTTACCCAGCAATTCCACAAATCTACCTGGACCACAAAGCCCCTCAGGTACGTCTGTTACGTCTATCGTTATGTATTCCATGGATACTCTTCCGATTAGAGGAGCCGTACATCCAGCAGCCCGAACGTATATCTTGTTCGCGCAGGTCCAGGGAAGGCCATGCTTGTAACCGATCCCCGCAATGGCTACGCGGCTGGTTCGGGTCGTACGAAACGTCGCGCCGTATCCAACAGCCTCATGCCTTGCCACATTACGCACGTCGAGTATCTTTGCTCGGAGGCTGGCAACGGATTGCAGAGGGTTTGGCTGAATCCCAGCGTTGTTGAGCCCGTACAGTGCTGAGCCCACCCGCACCATGTCGAAATGATAGGATTTACCTAGCCACACACCGGCGGAGGCAGCAAGGCTGCCACGGGTGGGCTGAAGCAGATCGTAGATTGCCCGGAAGCGGTTCCTTTGCAATGCATTAGTCGGGTCCGCAACGCAGTCGCTGCATGCGAGGTGACTGAGTACGGCCGAAGGACGATGCCTTTCGAACATACCAGAAACGCACATGCGCCGCACGTCGGCAAAAGCGAGCCCAAGGCGCGCGAACCCCGTATCCACGTTGAGAAAGTATGGTTGCGTCTCCCCTGTGGCACTGATAGCATCCAATTCACCGCAATTGTTCACAACGGGTATGAGGTCGTTGGAGCGATAGCATCGGCTAAACTTCGCAAATTCATCGCAAAACACCGCAACTGCCACGCCTGGATAGGACGACCGTAGAAGCAGCGCTTCGTGCAGATTGGCGACAAAGAGCAGATCGCAGCCGATATCAATGAGCGCCCCTGCGATCTCTACGAGACCAAGCCCGTAGGCGTCGCTTTTGACGACAGCGGCTACCCTTACGTCTGGCCCAACAAGGGCCGAGATGGTCTGGAAGTTCGCCTGTATCGCCCCCCGATTGATCTCGAATACGACACTGGCAGGCCGCTCTAAAGAAAACATCTTCTGCTCGCTCATAGTATCCAGGCCCGCTTCATAAAGCCTCAGCCTCTCGACGCGCACAACCCCCTACAGCCATACCAATGTTTCCATTGCAAACGTGAAGCCGTCATGCGAATCTCGGGGCCGTCGTGCCGCCTTTCGATTGGGCCTAGCTCGGCTCTTCTTTAGACGACACGACCATCTGAGGATGGGAGCCCGAGGCCCCCCGCTCTCCGAAGCCTGCAATGCACCCAAGTCCGACCTATCTAGGACCCTCGCCCAATAGGAAGGTCGGTGGGCTCAAAATGCAGACTGCGCGCGAACATTGTGCTCTTCGAACTGATCGATCGCGGCATATCCCTCATGTTCCTGATTTCAGATTGAAACGCACGAACACTCAATAAGTCATGACTTCGCCGGCTGCACGATCAATAAGGCAGAATCGTTCGAGCGCGTCGGTTTTCTTGATAAGCGCGGGGTCGCCGCGACGTCGACATAGTTCCTTCAGCCAAGCGTACATAGCCTGGCAGTCGACCTTGTAGAAGAAGTGAATCTTCGCCAAAATAGAAACAATCTCTCGGTAATTGGCCTCGCTGATAATCTCTGATAATCCCAGAACGCGTTCGAGCGCTTCGTTGGTCCACTCCTCGCGGGTATCGACCACCTCATCTCTTGCCAATGGCTGTTCGACATTGCGCACAACCGCGTCGGGGTGGCAAGTCCCCTCGAAGTCGACTATCAGATGCACTCGTGGCGTTGATGAGAAACACCCAGCGCTGTGCGGTATGCTCGCGTCGAGAAACCAAATCTCCCCGGATCTCATGTGGTAGGCTTTATCCAATTCTGTATTGGTACACTTTTCATTCGTTTCAAGGGCCAAGTGCACTCTTACGAACTTTGCATCCAGTTCCAAGTAATCACGGTGAGGAATGATACAAGCGTTGTCCGATATACGTATAATCCTAGCGTAACGTATAGCTTCCGTATCGAAGTGTGTCTCCATCAATTCGTTGAGATACGGTAAGGATTGGCCCAGAGGCGTTGCCACAGCTCGGGCATCGTGGCTGACGAGAGTATCCTCCTCCTGCAGTCCAGACTGGTTGCGGAGTACGCACGACTCCCACCTCCCGCAGGCGAAATCCGAATATGCGCTCGAGAACTTTGTGTTCGCTAAGATGTCTAGATCGGCTGCCAGCCGCGTTTTATTAAGACCGACTATACCTAAAATCTTCGTTGTCATTTCCAGCTCCGAGTTATCTAAGTTCAAAGAATCAAGTGTACTTTCAACTGACTCAATCAGGATATGCGCGTCGTGCCTCCTTCCGTCCCTCTTCCCTGAGAAAGCCATATGGCTCATTGCGCATTGCGCGAACCAGTACGGCCTCCATGTCTCTTGCGTTGACTAGCCTCGCGTAGGTCCCAGCTATGGGAAACTGCCGCAGAACATCTCTCATTTCGCAAACGTCACGCGTAGTATCGTGTGCAAGAAATGAATACTCAGGTCGGCCCTTGATGTCGCGAATATAAACCGCCGTCGACACATCAATCGGGCCTCCTCCGAAGTCGGCGAGCCCCCGCAAGTTGACCGTTTTGTTATAAGGCACATCCGCTAGCAGTTCGCACCTGTGCACATGTGTAAAGCTTGACGTCCCCAGGCCGACGATCAAACCAGCTGAGCGGCTTATGTCGCCAAATATCGAGTCTTCACCGAACGGGCTGCATTTCCACCAGTCTGTATCACACAGTTCGTGCATTCTCGGGCCGGTCACGACCATTGAATAGGCGGGATGTTTGGTGCGCCGGGCGAGGAGATGTCGCTGCGCAAGATCGGCCAACACTCCCGTTTCGGACCTGGTCTCTGTCCAATGAAAATGCTTCGTGGCGCAGTAACTCAATGTGAACGCTGGGAAAATAACCGTGCACGTCGCGGATACGCGCTCTATCGCGTCAAGTAGAATGGATGATACGTCATCCGCAGTTACATTCCTCAACGCTACAAGAGAAGAATGCAACACAATCGTGCTGGGGAGCTGTGTTTCAATGTATTCGATAACTTTTCCGAGCTCGTCCCGAAATTGGGCAGCCTGTCCGTTCCTGCCTGTGGTACCTGCTCGAGATGCGCTGCGAGCGACCGGTTGAATTCGCCTTGCCCACTCCTTGATCGACAGGTCTTGCTCTTGATAGACGTCCTTGCCGAACATGAGGCCGGTTTCGGCCAGCTTGAGCTGTATCTCGAGGAATCTCAGTGAATCAATCTCGCACTCCCGAGCTGTCATGCTGGGTGGTACCCATCGTCCCGTGACGGCGTGTACCGCAGCCAGCAAATGGTCCAATGGTGACTCCGTTGCATTGCAAGTCTGGTGTTCGGCAGGCTTCCCGTTCGCCCTGAGCGCCTGCTTGGCAGTTCTCTCAAGGGCGCGCTGGTCGAGTTTCCCATTGGCAGTACACGGGAGCTCGATAAGAGGCACGATGAGCCTCGGCACACGATCATTCGGCAGCGCATCCGACAGCCGCCGACGAACTTCATCCGCGTCGGCGCTCGCGGGCGTCACAATGCAGACCAGCTCCTGGCCCGTGCCGCCCTCTCTATCTACTACGACCACCGCCGAGTCCGCGCACAGGCCTGTTCGATCGATCGCGCTGGTAATTTCCCCCTTCTCAAGTCGGGTTCCTCGAAATTTGATCTGATCATCCCTTCTCCCGAGAAGTCGCAATCCATGTTCTTCCGATGCCATGACATAATCACCAGTGCGGTACAGCACTTGTTCGCCGTTGGCCGTCATGCATGGCACGAAGCGCAGTTTCGATTGGACTTCGTCAGCCACATAGCGTTGCGACGTCTGCACGCCTCCTAACCAGAGCTCGCCCTCGGCTTCAAACCCAACGTTACATTGGTTCTCATCGAGGACAAAGAAGTCGATGTTGCACGCTGGTTTGCCGGTGAACATTGGGAGGTCGGCATCATCACGACGGCAATAGTGGTAGTTAACGGCAACACAGCATTCGGTTGGTCCATAGCTGTTTATCAACGTCGCGTTGGGCAGAATCGAGTAAAATCGCCGCCTCATCGAATCCGGTAAAGATTCACCACCGCTGACTACATATCTGAGATCAGTGAACCGCTCCGCCATGGAGGGGAGACGTTCAAGAGTTCCAAGGAAGCGTCGCAACAGCGTTGGAACCATCTGGATGACGTTTGTGCCGCTTTGAATTAGGAACTCGATTGTTTGAATGACCTGTGCCTGCAGTTGGGTGGTGGGCAAGACTATTGCCCCGCCCGTCGCAAATGGTACGAAGAACTCAGGGATCGAGAAATCGAATGCTGACCGCGTAAGCTGCGAAATGCTGGCGCTCTCCGAGAAATCGATCATGTCGATATACCAGTCGATCAAATTCAGAAGAGCTGCCTGGGAAACCGGTACCCCTTTCGGGATTCCCGTGCTGCCGGACGTGTGCATGATGTACGCGACGTCTGGGAACGCTGGGCTGATGCGACGACGTGTCGGAAGTCGCTCAACGTGCATCGAACCACTTGGATCCTGACTAACTATTGCACTGGCGTTCGTCTTGTGGAGTATATGATCCAACCGCTGGTCGGATTCCAGCGGATCAACAGGGACTAAGGCAACGCGCAGCATTTGGGTAGCAAGAATGGCCGTGATCAAATCAACTGATTGGGGAAGCTTGATGACGACCGCATCACCGGGGCGGATGCCGATGGCCTCGAAGCGCTCCATAAGCCTGGACGCGGACTTCCCTAACTCCCGGTAGCTTACGCCGTCACCGTCGTTCGTACGCACAGCGGTGTTCGACGGAAACTTATCCAACGTCTGGGCAATAACATCGGCTATCTTGACGTGGCCGAAACGTAGCGGCCGGCGCGGACCGGACAGGGTTGGTATTAGAGTCTGCATCGTAGAGTTCCCCATTTCAGTTCTCCGTCAACCGCCCTGCAGTTTTCAGCCTTCAACCAGGCACATCGGTGTGAACCGTTTCGTCGCCGGCACCTGGTCGAAGGATGTCGTGTAGTCAGGCTGTCGAGCGAAATCAGCGGTACGGACAGCGAACGGCTCCGTTCTTGGGTGGACGTCACAGTTCACGACGCAAGGGCCGTGCCAACTCAGAAAGCTGGATTTAGTTCAGAATCTTGGCTTTTCGCGTCAGATTCTGTTTGCTCCGACGCAATTTTGTCAGGCTTCTGACAATGGACCAGCGAATTGGGTCGCGAGAGGCGCCGGGTCGCAGGCATACAGAGTGCGAGGAGGGGCAACTCCAACGGTGTTGTCACGTCAACTGACCGCGACCGACGGCCGGCATGAGCAAGCCCATGGAAATGAGCGTGATGTCGGGTGCGTGGGGGAGCCGGGCGACGTTGCAGGCCGCCAACGGTGCGCCGATGCCGACGAAGCACACGTCGTCACGATGCCGTAATGGGCCGGCGCTCCTCGAATAGCCAAGAAGGCGGCTGTCCCTCAGGGTGATGATTTTGGACGGGGCCGATTGTGTCGGCCCCAAGCATCAAGCGAGGGACAACCATGGACTGTTATGCAGGAACTGATGTGGCGTTTGCGTGGTGGATTCATCGGGCAAGATCGTGCGAGAGACGAAGGTGGCGAGCGAGCCCGAGGCACTGTTGCAGCAATTCCCGATCTGGGATTGCCGGTCATCCGCGTCGGCCTTGAGGCGGGCCCACTGTCGCAGTGGTAGCGCGAGGATCTGGTCGACGGCCGGCTGAGGTGGTGTTGCTGGAGACACGGCAATGCGGCACTGTCGGCGATGCCGGTGAAGACGGATCACAAAGATGCCCGCGGGATCGCGCAGTTGCTGCGCATGGGCTGGTACCGTCCTGTGCACGCAAGTCTGCAGATGCCCAGGAGGTGCGGGCACTGCTGGTCGGCCGTAAGCTATTGCGGGCCAAGCTGCTCGACATCGAGCTCAGCGTCCGCGGAATCCTACGCGGTTACGGGCTCAAGGTTGGCGAGGTGAGCGGGCGTTTCGAGGCGCGCATTCGCGATGTCATAAGGCCATGACATGCTTGCGACCGTGATCGGCGCGATGCTGCACGCCCGGGCCGCATTGTGGAACGAGTTTACCCGGCTGCACCGCGCGATGCTGAAGATTGCCTGCATGAGCGCGCCAGGTGTCGGGGCAATAGCTTCATACTACCCGCTATCAGTCGGGTGAGACGATTATCCGTTACCGTTTCCATCCCCGTTACGGGGAAACGGTTACTGTTGCCAGGCGCAATCGTCGTGGTGACGAGGTCAGTCTGACCATCCGCCAGCCTGACGGCACCCTGGCGCATCTGCCGATCTGGATAACGGAAGATCAAGCGAAGGCGATGATGATGACGGAGCGTCCCCGTTTGCCGCTGGCGTATCTGCACGAACTTCGTCTTGAGCTCGATGGCTGTCTAACCTTGCTGTGTGACGATTCCCGTGACGAAGGAGGAGACAAGCATGAAGCAACGGCAACCCTGTCACCGCCAATTCGATCTCTTCGTGCCCAAGACCCCACCGGTGCCGGTAGCAGCGTCCGAGCGGACGAAGTTATTGCCATTGGTGAGCGCGCTGCTGTCGGAAACACTCAGCGTCCCCGCAGTGACGGAGGCCGGCGATGAAGATCACGTCTGACCACCTGGCGCGCGGCGCCTTCATCTACATTCGGCAATCCACCGTCGATCAGCTTGCCAACACGTCAATATGGACTTGCCGACCGTACCCATGCTCTTGGCTGGACGGATGTGACAGTCATCGACGACCTTGGCCGCTCGGGGTCAGGCGTCAGTCGTCCGGGCTTCGAGAAGCTGTTGGCAGCGATCTGCGAAGGCCGCGTCGGTCCCGTCTTTGCGATCGAAGTGTCGCGGCTGCCGCGCAATGGACGCTACTGGCGCACGCTGATCGAATTTTGCGGACTGGTTGGCACGGTGATTGTCGATGAGGATGGAATCTATGAACCACGCCATCCAAACGATCGGTTGTTGCTGGGGATGAAAGGGGCGATGAGCAACTCGAACTGTGGCTCCTGCGGGCCCGTTCGATGGAAGCCTTGAAGCAGAAGGCACGACGGGGCGAGCTCTTCTTCACGGTAGCTGTCGGCTATATGAAAATGGGCCGCGACAAGATCGAAATAGATCCAGACCTGCGTGTGCGAGAGG
Organism: Mesorhizobium sp. WSM4846; assembly: GCF_055811415.1. Taxonomy (NCBI): domain Bacteria; kingdom Pseudomonadati; phylum Pseudomonadota; class Alphaproteobacteria; order Hyphomicrobiales; family Phyllobacteriaceae; genus Mesorhizobium; species Mesorhizobium sp. WSM4846. The sequence continues at coordinate 6,435 of NZ_JBVVPZ010000034.1, read as the reverse complement.
CGATCGGGTTGGTCTTCACCCGCTTTGCCGAAATGCAAAGCATCCGCCAAGTGTTCTTGTCGCTTCGAAGCGACCAGGTCGCGTTGCCGTACCTCAACTCCAGGAACTCCGGACAACGGCAGGTGCTGTGGAAGCTTCCGGTCTGTACGACGGTGAGCAATCTTCTCACCAATCCTGTTTATGCCGGCGCTTACGCCTTTGGCCGAACCGGAAGTCGGACGATAATCGAAAACGGCCGCAAGCGAATCGTGCGAGGCCGTCGCAAAGATCGTTCAGATTGGGGTGTCTTGCTCATTGACCATCACGAAGGCTATTTGTCCTGGGCGGAGTTTGAAAGGAACCAACGGCTGATCGCTGACGATGCCAACGGCAAGCATGATGGCGCGCGGGGGCCGGTGCGCAAAGGACGAATTCTCCTCACTCTATGATGCGTTCGCAGCTCACTGTGCATGTACCGTGCCAAAGAAGAAAATCGCTTCTAAACAGCATGATGGCTCCCATACCGGCTACGTCGATGGTCCGACATCGGACAATGCGGAATGCGGTTGGATGACGTGTGATTGCGCTGTTCCCGCGGGGGATCCTGTCCGCCAGTCTTGGGGAATACGCGGCGACCGACACCTGCTGTCGGGTTTGTCAGGTCCGCGCCACGGTGCGGTGCGGCCCGGCGTCCTGCCGCACTCTAGTTGAAGGTTGAATAATAAGCAGAATATTTTTTCTTCGGCTCGATCAGCCTACTGGCACGAGATTTGCTCTTTTCAAAGCGAGGTGGCAGGAGCCGCCGACCCAAATCGCGAAGGCCTGAGCTCAATCCTTCCGATGATCGGCCGCGTTGCTGTTTGCAGGACGGCGGAAGAGATTGACGATCTGTCGTGAGTCGAAAGGAATCGCTGGCCCTATCAAAACGAATGCCGCCGATCATTGCAGATTCCGAGCCTAAGCCTCTACGACTTGGGCTGAGGTGACTGGCCTCGCTAGTCGCCAGGGAGGAGGTGATCGTCGCCGAACATTGGTGCAATCGAGAGCACGAGAGAGACGCAGGTCGACGGGAATGCCTATCCTCTGGGCACCTCTATGCTGTTGAAGACAGTAAAGGCATTACGCATCTGCGACCGACAACCGTCTTCTGGCCAATCTGTGTGCTCAGTCTGCTCTTAGACGCAGGGCCTGGATAGTAAGCTCCGATATGCTGAGGTATTTCAGCGCGCTGCAGGTCATGATGATCAAGAAAGGGAGATTGGGAGAAACATGTCGTCACTTCCAGTGCAGCAACACTCAACGTCAGAGATAGCGAGCGCGGTCCAATTGCTTTCGGCTCGCCGGCTGATCGTGAAGATTGGCTCCGCACTGATTGCCGATACAGAGACCGGAGAGGTACGCCGTCCTTGGTTAGAGACGCTGATAGAGGACGTCGTCCGATTTTTAGCCCGCGGGCAGCAGGTGATCATCGTCACTTCCGGTGCTGTCGCGCTTGGATCATGTCACTTCAATCAGCTGGATAGATCTCTGCGAATTGAGGAGAAGCAAACGGCCGCCGCGATTGGTCAGGTTCGACTTATGATTGCCTACGAACAGAGCTTAAAACGGCATGGGTTTGGCCTAGGGCAGGTATTATTAACACGCAAAGATATAGATGACCAGCATCGCTTCCTCAATGCGAGGTCAACCTTTCAACAACTTCTCAAAGTTGGCGTTGTACCCATTGTCAACGAGAACGACACAACCGCAACGGCCGAGACTTGTTTTGGTGACAATGATCGGTTAGCGGCACGGGTTGTGCAGATGGTAGACGCCGAGGTTCTCATTCTGCTTTCTAACATAGATGGTCTCTTCACGGAAGATCCACATGACAATCCGTTGGCCCGTCTGGTGACAGAGGTGCGATGTATTACCCCCGAAATAGAAGCCATGGCTGGTTACTCGCCTGCTCGCCATAGTTCGGGTGGCATGGTAACAAAGTTGGTGGCGGCAAGGATAGCCACGGACGCGGGCTGCAAAATGGTCATTGCGAAAGGAAACAAACCTTACCCGCTTGCTGCGATCGAGAACGGTGGCCCGTCAACATGGTTTTTTCCGCGCGCTAAAGACTGAGCTACCCGGGCACCTGTGCCGACTGTTTGCCGCAGACCTAAGGGGCGTGCGGCGTGGCTGGTTATTGAGGTCGTGGAGCTCTTCCTAAAGTTCATGCCCCATGCCCTTAGGCCCGACCATTTCTTGCTGAGCACGAGCAGCGAATGCGCCGCCTCATAGAGGGCCTGGGCCGTGCGGGCGAGGTCGTCGCCGCATCGGCTGACCTTGCCTGAATGTCGGTTTCACCGGATTGATAGCGTGCCGGGGTCAAGCCCAGATGTGCGCCCACATCCCTTGACCGGCGAAAGCGGTCCGGCTGATCGATCGTGGCATGGAAGGCGAGCGCAGTGATCGGCCCGACGCCGGGCGCGCTCATCAGCCGCCGTATAATTGCTCTTGGCGGGCGATATCGAGGACCTGCTTTGTCAGTCGCCCGAACTCGCGCAGCATCGTGGCCAGGATCGCCCAGGAGCGGCTCGACCAGCGCCATGACGATATTGTCGGCCAATCAGTTCGCGCACGCGATCGGCGAAGGCTGAACGGCTTGGCCTGCCAGTCTTAAGGCCGGCCTCCCGAAGAATCGACCTGACCACGTTCTCGATCGTCCGCATTTCGTTGAGGACCGTGCGTCGAGCGACGAGGAAGGAACACCAAAGCCGACACTGCTGGCTTTTCACATGCACCTGTCGGTACCAGCCGGTGCGCATGATCTGCGCTAGGGCGCGTGCGTCATTCCGATCCGTCTTGTTCGGCATCGTCTCATCGCTGCGCTGGCCTGTCGAGTTTCAATGCAGACGGCCGGCCATCCTTCGGCGCGGATACCATCATAAAGGCAGGCCGCCAGCGAGCAGGCTTCCAGTCCGATGCTTTCCAGCGGCAGATCGACTTTCGGGAGGGCATGAAGAGGTGCCTGTGGTTCACTCGCCGCCCGCCCTTCCTTCACAATCCGGCCGTTCTCATCGACGACACAGATGGCGGTCTCTTCCAAAGATACATCCAGTCCGGCAAAATACTTCATGGCTGCTCTTTCCTGATTTTTATGACGATCTACATCGACCACGTTCTCACATCTCGACAGGAGCAGCCGCCCTCATTTCAGCTAGGGGCCGACCCCAGTCACCCCATCTATTGAAGAAGGATCCCGCTTGGCTTTGAGGATGGCCTTGTCGCCGTTGTGATAGGCGAATGTGATCTCGATCGAGCCGTCGTCGAGCCATTCCGCGGAGCCGTCGCCGGTGACCTCGTCCATCTCGTCGAAGCCGACCCATGGTGAAGAAGACCGTTGAAGGACCGTAGCCGAGGTCGAGACCGGCCTGCAGAGAGCCGAAGGCGATCTCGCCGTGCTTGCCGCTCCGATGGTGATCGTGGCTGGTCCGCCGAGATCGAGATAGCCGCGATCCCATATATCAGCCTTGACGATGCGCCAGCGGCCGATCAGTTGGCAGCCTGCTGGCGCAATCATGTCGGCACCGTCAGCAGCTTCGGAAGCCGCACCAGATTGTACGCGGCGGCAGCGAAGGTGAAGGCCCACCCGACGCGGTCGCGCCCCCGGAACTTTGTCTTGTTCTGCCCGGCGACCGTCTTGATCCAGCCGAATGCCTCTTCGATGCGCTTGCGGATGCGCGGGCTGACACCATAGCCGGCGTGCCGTGTCGTGCGGCCATCGATTGCCGAACTGCGCCCGTTTCTGCGCCATGTGCTGCGTCACCTTCATCGAGCGCAGTTCACTGACGAAGTCTTCCGCCTCATAGGCATTGTCGGCACCGAGCGTGATCGCCCGGCCGGTCGGCACGCGGCTCAATCATGTGCAGTGCCGCCACCCGCTCAGCATGGCCGTCTGCGAATGTCAGGCAGGCGTCGACCAAAAGGCCGTGGCGGTTCTCCATCAGCCCATGCCCCATAAAGCAGAGCTTTGCATCTTTGCCGCGTCCCTTGCGGTAGAGCCTGGCGTCGGGATCGGTGGTTGAAGCATGCGTCTCATTGGACCGTTTCTGCCTGTGGAAGTCCGCTTCCACATTGCGCCCGCCGCCGTCGGCAGGTGGCTCACCCGCCCCATCTTGTGGCTTGACGCTCTATCGAAGCCAGGCCTCGCCCAGCGTGCCGTCGGCTGAAAGTGATCCGCAGCAAGGAACTTAGCCGCAATGTCACCCTCAAGCAGCCGGTCCCGGTTTTTCGAGACACCGAACGGTTCCAGGCCGGATCGTCGACGCCGATCCCGACAAACCAGCGAAACAGGAGATCATATTCCAGCTGCTCCATCAGCAGCCGTTCCGAGCGGATTGAGTAGAATTCCTGCAAAAGCATCGCCCTCAGAGCTTCTCCGGCGGGATCGAGGGTCGCCCAATTGGCGAATACAGCGCCGCGAATCCTCCGCCAGTGCCGACAGTGCCTCGTTCACGATCCCCTGGATGCGCGCAGCGGACGGTTTCACCGAACCCGCGCTTCAAGATCCACGTAGCTTATGTGAGGAGTGTCAAGGCTTTAGGCTCCGCATTTTGGGGTGGTCTGAGCCCGATTGCATGACCCGGCTCGTTCCCCGAGCCAGATCCAAGCTATATACGGTCGCTGTTCGAAGCAGCCGCACCAACATCCCGCTTACGGCGGACAAGGGCTCAGGAGACGAGACCATTCTGAGACAACGGCATTTTGAAGCCACGCTACGTGCCGGTTCGTCCACCTGGATCCGCCAGGACAGATCAGGTCCTGGAAGATAGCAGAATTCGGTGGATGTAGCGCATCGGGCGACCGTCATGGTTGCCCCCTTGAGACGTATTTCCACAGCGCCATGAGCAGCTTGCGGGCGAGCGCCACGGTCATCGTCTTTTTCAGCCGGGCGTTGTTCTGCTCACCCGCTCCTTGAACCATAAGGTGAGTGCCGACCGCGGCTGATGGCGCACCCACAGCCAGGCCATCTGGACCAGCGTCGTTCGCAGGCTCGGATTACCGGATTTCGACACCCCCTGCTCGTGATCGATCGCACCACTGTTCCTGGGCCGTCGCCGCCAGGCCGGCATAGGCGACAAGCTGTCGCTGGTTATCGTAGTGGCGGGACAAACCTTCCGGCCACAAGACGGCGGCAAACTCCGTTCCGATGCCTTTCAGAGCGAGCAGCATCGCCGGAGCGGGCGAGACGGCCAGCTCAGCAGTAGCATGGCGTCGCGTTCGGCCTGTACCATCTTGGTCTGGTCGATCAGCAGCTCGAGCCGGTCGAGTTCGCGGCCAATCTGCCGCTTCAGATGAACAGGCAACGGGCGACCATCGCCGGTCTTCAGTTCCTCCAGCCGCTCGCGCCGGTCGCGGCGCAACGGCTCATGGCCGGATATGCCTTGCGCAAACAGCAGCCTCTTGAAGCGATTGACGTGGGGTGTGCGCTCATTCGTCAATGCTTTCCGCTCGCGTGCAATACGGCGGCGATCTTCTTCCTCGGGTGTGGGAACCCGCAGCATCGCGCACACACGCGGCTCGCCTCGCTTGTAGGCAAGCAGCGACACGTACCAGCGCCTCGCCGTCGATCTTTCTTGGCCCGTCGCCGCCGACGCGACGTGGCGACCGAGGCCGGATCCACGACGTGGCTCTCGATCCCCTCGGCCTCCAGTACCCGGTGGACCGAGAAGCCGTCGAGTTCCGCTTCCTGGATCACGATGCTCGGAAAGCATGTCCCGGCTTCGCGCCTCAGCCCTCCGCTTGAGCTCGGGAAACCGCGCTAGCAGGTCGGCGACATCGCCCGCCGCCACCATGTGCTTCGACATCTTCTCTCCGCCACCCGGCACAGCGACGTGATTAGCCATGTCGAGCGGCTCAATTCCAACGACACAAAAATTGCCCCAAGATGGGTGCGGATAGCGGTCGGTGCTTCCAGCTGGCGAACTGCGGCTGGCATGTTTAGCTTCCAAGGTGAGATGTTTTGGCGACCTCACTTTGCCACCGCGCCGGTCGCTATCCCCTCCTCACGGGATCTGAATAGTTCGCCAGTCCGACTATCGCTGCCCCGCACGATTCATCCTCCAATCCCTTCAGAGAAAAATGAATCACGACCGCGGCCAAGAGCGAGCGCCTTTTTCAACATCCTGCTAAGCTAGACTAGAGGGTTTCTCCCGCACAAGCATCCGTGAACGCTGGTGGCGATCCACAAAATCAATGCATCGTCCTCGTATGCCGAGACAAGTGCGTGTCCCATGGTTGAATCGAAGTAGCTGCTGTCCCCCGGGGAAAGACGAATGTGCGCATAGTGTTGGGTATACAGCAGCACTTCACCCGACAGAACATAGAAGAATTCCTCCCCCATATGCTCGATTCTGGAAAACTCCTCAATCGAGTGCGCACGCACGCGCGTCAGCAGAGGCGTGAACTGTTTGGTTGAAAGGT
>NZ_JBVVPZ010000033.1:22956-76332 GCF_055811415.1 Mesorhizobium sp. WSM4846 | reverse complement strand
GGATGACGAAGTCAGTTATCGACGCGGCCGAAAGCGGGTACATCGCCGATAACCACGCGCTTGTCCTTGCCGCAGGCAAAGGTCCGCGCCTTCTCGTCGGCGAGCTTGCGGGCCTGGTCGTTGGCGCCGGGGTTGCCGGTGGCCAGCACCAGGCCGACGGTGCAGCCCTCATAGGTCTCCGGCTGGGCGACCTTGGCGACGATCAGCACGTCGGTCGGTTTGTTCTCCGCCTCGGGATTGCTGATCGAGCGCCGATGGATGACCGCAAACGGGACGGCGCGATCGCCGTTCGTCTCGATGCGCCACTCTAGTTTGGGTGCCGCCGTGTTGAAGGCGACAAAACTTTCCCAGACCGCGGTCATGTCGCTGGGCGGAAAACCATAAAACAGCGATTCGCGGGCGTCGTCGTAGGCGATCAGCACCGGGTAGCCGCGATAGCCCGAACAGACGAGACTGGCCCAGTCGCCTTCGCCTTCCTCCGCCTGCGCGTAGGTCACGCAGTCCTTCTTCCAGTAGAGATCGGTGTAGGCACTGGAAATGTCGCCGGCCCGGGCAGGCTGGCAGAGGCCGGCGAGGGCAAGCGGGATCAGAAGCGCACGCACGCGATACACCCTGTGGTCATTTTCGCTGCCGGGCTCTAAGCTTCGCAAAAAAATACAGGGCGTACAACGCGGAAAAACAAATGGATACAATGGACGTTTGGTAGTCCATCCAGGAAATTGCGACGAGCGACCCGAAGGTTGCAAACAGCGTTACCGGCACAGCGACGCCGGTGTACAGGAAAATCAAAGCCGAGGCCGATATCAAGACGATAAGAGCGCTCCCTGTGGGACTATAGTCGGGAGCCTTAAATAAGAAATAGGCAAGGGCTGATGAAATAAGTATGAGAAACAAAAATCTGCGCAGGACGGCTTCCTTGACCGTATACTCGTTCAGGTCAAAGACCGTCCGAATGTCTCTTTTCTCCTGCTCGCCAATTAAACCCGAACTCCCTCGCCTCAGGTAGTGAAGCAGGAACATCTTTTCGAGGTCGTCTAAAAACGTTCGAGCAAGGTTCAAGTCGTTACCGGCAATTATCAGCAGACCACGAGCGTGACGGCCATACTGCTTCCGGCTGGAAAGGACCGCAAGAGGTCTATTTCTTCAAGCTCGCTTCGATCAGCAGGTCGGCATTGCGGGCCACAGACTTCGCCGGTCCGCCGGCCCCGAACAGCTGGCCGCTGATATAGGCGCCTTCGATCAGGAGCAGCAGCCCGTCGCCCAGCGTATCGGCGTCGCCGGCACCCATCGCCGCCGCCATGGCGCGCAGGCGTCGGCGCAATTCCTGCTTGTTGGCCTCGCTCACCACGCGGGCCGGGTGGCCGCGTTCGGGATATTCGACGGCCGCATTGGTCATGCCGCAGCCGCGATAGTCGGGTTTTTGCGTGCGCTTGCCGATGCGGGTCAGGAAGGCGGCGATCTGCGCGCGCGGATTGCCGGGATGGGCAGCCACCGCCGCGTCGAAGCGGGCCCAGAACTCGAGGTCGTATTGCCGCAGATAGGACGCGGCCAATTCGTCCTTGGAGGGAAAACTGCGATAGAGGCTGGGCTTGGTGACGCCGGCGCGCCGCACGATCTCGTCGACGCCGATCGCCCTGATGCCTTGCCGGTAGAACAGGTCGCGGGCAACGCGAAGGATTTTTTCGCCCGCGCGGGGCCGTTCATCCGCTTTGATCGCTGGTTCAATGCTTTTCATTCTTGGACGTGCCGTTGCCTGCTTGACAATGTTACCGATCGGTACGTATGTTCCCACGCATTGCAACGTACCGGTCAGTAACATGATAGCTCGATCCCGCCCGTTTGGCCAGCGCTATGCTTTCGTCGTGGTCGCCGTCATTTTCCTGTGCCTGCTGATCGCGGCGGGCCTGCGGTCGGCGCCGGCCGTGATGATGCTGCCGCTGGAGGAGAGTTTCGGCTGGCGGCGCGATGTCGTCTCGCTCGCCGCGGCCATCGGCATCTTCCTCTACGGCCTGACCGGGCCGTTTGCCGCGGCACTGATGGAACGGATCGGGCTGCGCCGCACGCTGCTGGCGTCGCTGGTGCTGATGTCGGGCTCGACGGCGCTCAGCCTGTTGATGACCCAGCCGTGGCACCTGCTTCTCACCTGGGGCGTATTCTCCGGCGTCGGTTCCGGCGCGGTCGCCACGGTGCTCGGCGCCACCATCGTCAATCGCTGGTTCAAGACCAATCGTGGCCTGGTGATGGGGCTGATGTCGGCCTCCGCCGCCACCGGCCTGCTGGTGTTCCTGCCGTTGCTCGCCGCGCTCGCCCAGTCGGGCGGCTGGAAGCCTGTCGCCATCGCCATTGCCGTCGCCACCGCCTGCCTGGTGCCGCTGGTCTGGCTGCTGGTGCCGGAACTGCCGTCCGCGATCGGCATGGTGCGCTACGGCGCTGAGGCCGACGACGTGCCGCCGGTTCCGCCGGCCTCGCAAGGCAATTTCCTCACCCACACGTTCAGCACGCTGTGTCGTGCCGCCGGCACGCGCGTGTTCTGGTACCTGTTCGCCACCTTCTTCATCTGCGGTTTCACCACCAATGGACTGGTCGGCACGCACCTGATCGCGTTTTGCGGCGACATGGGCATCGGCCAGGTGCAAGCCGCCGGTCTGCTGTCGCTGATGGGCATCTTCGACCTGATCGGCACGACTCTGTCGGGCTGGCTCACCGACCGTTTCGACCCGCGCAAGCTGCTCGGCGTCTATTATGGCATCCGCGGCCTGTCGCTGATCTATCTGCCTTATTCCGGCTTTTCGTCGACCAGCCTGATCATCTTCGCCGTGCTCTACGGATTGGACTGGATCGCCACCGTGCCGCCGACACTCAGGCTGTCGAACGAGGCGTTCGGCGACCGCAGCGGCCCGATCGTCTTCGGCTGGATCGTCGCCGGCCATCAAGTGGGTGCGGCGGCGGCCGCCTTCTTCGGCGGCACCATGCGTGAATTGCAGGGCAATTACGAACTTGCCTTCCTCATCGCTGGCATGACGGCAATAGCCGCAGCCTGCATCTCGCTGTTGATCAACACCAGCCGTCCGGCCTTCGAGCCGGAAGGCCAACCGGCGTAGGCGCCCTCGTCACAGGAGAGGCGCCGTCGGCCGGATTGCCAATCTCCCCCTTGTGGGGGAGATGCCCGGCAGGGCAGAGGGGGCGCGAAGGATCGCCAGCCTCTGGATTCTGCGTCGGCAAAGGGTTTGCGACTCTGTCTGATTTCTATCTGTTGTACGTCGGCGGGACAGCCCCCCTCTGGCCTGCCGGCCATCTCCCCCACGTGGGGGAGATCGGCAGTTTCGCCGACTGGGCGACCCAGCCTTCTCCTGTTGTTTGTAACGAAACCTTCATGGTTTCGAGATGTGCGTGAAACATTGAGGCTGGACCTTGGCGGCGACGTTTAAGCCATCCAGGAGACAGCCATGAACAAGATTTCGCGCCGCGCTTTTGTCACGTCAGCGAGCGCCGCCGGCCTCGTCGGCGTATCGGGCCTCGCGCTTCCCTATTATTCGCGCGCCAATCAGCGGCCCGCCTTCACCCATGGCATCCAGTCGGGCGATGTCGACGCAATCAGCGGCGTGGTGTGGACGCGCACCGACCGCCCTTCGCGCGTCATGTTCGAAGTCTCGTCGACGGAAAATTTCGCCAATGCCTTGCGCCTTGCGCCGCTCGATACGTCGCCGGCCAGCGATTACACGGTAAAGCGGCTGCTCACCGACCTCACCTCCGACCAGGACATCTTCTACCGCATGGTCGCGGCCGATCTTGCCGACATCAACGCAGTCTCCGAGCCGATCGTCGGCCGCTTCCGCACGGCGCCGGCCTCGAAACGCGACATCCGCTTCGCCTGGTCGGGCGATACCGCCGGCCAGGGCTGGGGCATCGACGACACCGGCATGAAGACCTATGCCACGATCGGCAAGCATACGCCCGACTTCTTCCTGCATTCCGGCGACACCATCTATGCCGACGGCCCGATGAAGGACGAGGTCGAGCTGCCCGGCGGCAGCAAGTGGAAGAACAAGGTCCTCATCGACGAAAAGCGCAAGGTTGCCGAGACGCTGGACGAGTACCGCGGCCAGTGGAAGTACAACATGATGGATAAGAACGTGCTGGGGCTCAACGCCATCTGCCCGACCTTCTACCAGTGGGACGACCACGAGGTGGTCAACAACTGGTCGGATTCGAAGAACCTGAGCGCCGACGACCGCTACTCGGAAAAAAACATCCATGTGCTGGCGGCACGCGCGGCACGCGCCTTCCATGAGATGACGACGATCCGCTACGAGCCGTCGGAACCGGGCCGCGTCTATCGCAAGATCGCCTACGGGCCGCTGCTCGATGTGTTCTTCCTCGACATGCGCTCCTATCGCGGCGCCAACGGTCCTGGCATGCAGGATACGGTGACGCCGCAATCGCGCATCCTCGGCGAACAGCAGATGAAGTGGCTGAAGCGCGAACTGGCAAACTCCAACGCGACCTGGAAAATCATCGCCGCCGACATGCCGCTTGGTCTCGTCGTCTGGAACGACGCCACCAACAAGGCCGGCGCCGAGGCCGTCAGCAATGGCGACAATGGCCCGGCCAAGGGCCGCGAACTGGAAATTGCCGACCTCCTTCGCTACATAAAGAATGCCGGCATCACCAACACCGTCTGGCTGACCGCCGACGTGCACTACACGGCGGCGCATTACTACAATCCCGACAAGGCGCAGTTCCAGGACTTCAATCCATTCTGGGAATTCGTCTCGGGTCCGCTCCATGCCGGCACCTATGGACCCAATGATTTCGACATGACCTTCGGCCCGGAGCTGAAATTCATCAAGGCGCCAACCGCCGAGCAGGGGCAGAACCTGCCACCCTCGGCCGGCCTGCAGTTCTTCGGCCTCGTCGACATCGATGGCGCCACTGAACAGATGACGGTGCGGCTGATGGATCGCGACGACAATGAACTCTACAAGGTCACGCTCGACCCGGTGCATTCGGCGTGAGGGGACTGGGTTCAATAATGGCCAAAACGCAGGCGGGACAGCGCCCCCCCTCTGTCCTGCCGGACATCTCCCCCACATGGGGGGAGATTGGCAGCTTGGGCGCTCCGCTCGCGCCTGCAACGTTGGAGGTTGGCGAAAGCGGCGGCGACGTCCGATCTCCCCCCTCGTGGGGGAGATGCCCGGCAGGGCAGAGGGGGGCGTGAAGGATCGCGGAACGGTATCTCGGGATGACTACCGCCGTCGGCGGTCGTCAGTCCGGATAGCAAACGGTCGGAATATTGGGCCAAACAGCGCCGTCGCAGTTGGCGGCCTCCTGCCTTTGCTTGAAGGCGGCGCTGACCGGCCCGGTCACCACCGGGTCGACGCCATCGGGAGCGTCGGCAAACAATTGCTCCGCCGTTCGGGTGTCGGACGGCGGGGCAGGCTCCTTCGACGTCGCGGCCGACTGTGCCACGCCTGCCGCAAGCAGAACGGCGAGCGCAGCCCATGCAAGGATTGGCCGGTATCTGATGCCCGTTTTGCTCATGAAATTTGAACTGTCCCGACCGTGAAAGGTTCCGCTTTGGTTAATAATTCAATTTCACACCAAGACGCTTAAGATTTGGTGACCATGTATTTGGTGGCACGCCTCCTCTTTCGCAATTGCGAAAAACCCTGTATGAGCCGCCCAACCGAAAGAGGCAGCGCCTTTTGGCCTGCTGCCTGCAACGCTCCCGAGACCACAATATGAAAATTCGTAATATCGCGATCATCGCGCACGTCGACCATGGGAAAACCACCCTCGTCGACCAGCTCCTGAAACAGTCCGGCTCGTTCCGCGACAACCAGCGCGTTGCCGAACGCGCCATGGATTCGAACGACCTCGAAAAGGAACGCGGCATCACCATCCTGGCCAAGGCGACCTCGGTCGACTGGAAGGACACCCGCATCAACATCGTCGACACCCCCGGCCACGCCGATTTCGGCGGTGAAGTCGAGCGCATCCTGTCGATGGTGGATTCAGCCATCGTGCTGGTCGACGCCGCCGAAGGGCCGATGCCGCAGACAAAATTCGTCGTCGGCAAGGCGCTCAAGGTCGGATTGAAGCCGATCGTCGTCATTAACAAGATCGACCGGCCGGACGCCCGCCACGTCGAGGTGGTCAACGAAGTGTTCGACCTGTTTGCAGCGCTCGACGCCACCGACGAGCAGCTCGACTTCCCGATCCTTTACGGTTCGGGCCGCGACGGCTGGGTCTCGGAAAACCCCGAAGGTCCGAAGGACCAGGGTCTGGCGCCGCTGTTCGACCTCGTCATCGAGCATGTGCCGGCGCCGACCGTCCACCCCGGCCAGTTCCGCATGATCGGCACCATCCTGGAAGCCAATCCGTTCCTTGGCCGCATCATCACCGGCCGCATCGAATCCGGCACGCTGAAATCCAACCAGGCGGTCAAGGTGCTGCATCATGACGGCACCCAGGTTGAAACCGGCCGTATCTCGAAGATCCTGGCTTTCCGCGGCCTCGAGCGCCAGCCGATCGACGAGGCGCAGGCGGGTGACATCGTCGCCATCGCCGGCCTGTCGAGGGGTACCGTCGCCGACACGTTCTGCGACCTGTCGGTGACCGAGCCGCTGCATGCGCAGCCGATCGATCCGCCGACCGTGACGATGTCGTTCCTCGTCAACGATAGCCCGCTGGCCGGCACCGAGGGCGACAAGGTGACCAGCCGCGTCATCCGCGACCGCCTGCTGCGCGAGGCCGAAGGCAATGTCGCGCTGAAAATCGAGGAATCGCCTGACAAGGATTCGTTTTTCGTCTCCGGCCGCGGCGAATTGCAGCTTGCCGTGCTGATCGAGACGATGCGCCGCGAAGGGTTCGAGATTGCCGTGTCGCGGCCGCGCGTCGTCATGCAGAAGGGCGAGAACGGCGAGTTGCTCGAGCCGGTCGAGGAAGTCGTCATCGACGTCGACGAGGAGCATGCCGGGGTCGTCGTGCAAAAAATGTCGGAGCGCAAGGCCGAGATGGTCGAATTGCGCCCGTCAGGCGGCAACCGCCAGCGCATCGTCTTCCACGCGCCGACGCGCGGCCTGATCGGCTACCAGTCGGAACTGCTGACCGACACCCGCGGCACCGCCGTCATGAACCGGCTGTTCCATGCCTACGAGCCTTACAAGGGTGAGCTGCCGGGCCGCACCAACGGCGTGCTGATCTCCAACGAGCAGGGCGAGTCGGTGGCCTATGCGATGTGGAACCTGGAAGACCGCGGCCCGATGGTCATCGATCCGGGCGTCAAGGTCTATCAGGGCATGATCATCGGCATCCATTCACGCGACAACGACCTCGAAGTGAACGTGCTGAAGGGCAAGAAGCTGACCAACATCCGCGCCGCCGGCAAGGATGAGGCGGTGAAGCTGACGCCGCCGATCCGCATGACGCTGGAACGCGCGCTGGCCTGGATCCAGGACGACGAGCTGGTCGAAGTGACGCCGAAGACCATCCGCCTGCGCAAGCTCTATCTCGATCCGAACGAGCGCAAGCGTTTTGAGAAATCGGCGAAAGTGGTCGGCGCGGCGTAAGGCGACGTCTCATTGAAGGGGATCGGCGCTGCCCCTCATCCGCCTGCCGGCACCTTCTCCCCGTGGACGGGGAGAAGATCGCTGACCGCACCCTCGGCGTTCATTTTTTGCAACGCTGGTAATTGGCGGAACCGTCGATGACGGCGCCCTTCTCCCCGTTGACGGGGAGAAGATGGCGGCAGCCAGATGAGGGGCAGCGCCGACGCCTGTTCAGAGGGCAAAGTTCTCTGCAAGCTGCAGGGGTGCCAAACCGCCGCTGATCGGGTATCCTTGGGCTCTCTGACGCTCGAAGGCACTCACATGCACGTCACCTCGCTTTTGATCTTCGCCGCCGCCCTTTTCGTCGCCGCGGGCTCGCCCGGCCCCTCGATTGCCGCCCTGGTGGCGCGGGTTATCGCAAAGGGCTTTCGCGACGTGTTTCCATTCCTGCTCGCCATGTGGATCGGCGAGGCCATCTGGCTGTCGCTGGCGGTGTTCGGGCTGGCGGTGGTGGCGCAGACCTTCCATCTTGCCTTCGTCGTGCTGAAATGGGTCGGCGTCGCCTATCTCGCCTACCTCGCCTGGAAGATGTGGACGGCCCCGGTCGAGGCGCGCGAAGGCGAGATGCCGCGCGAGGAGTCGGCCGTCAAACTGTTCTTTGCCGGCATGGCGGTGACGCTCGGCAATCCCAAGATCATGATGTTCTACCTGGCGCTGCTGCCGACCATCATCGATCTCGCCTCAGTGACGGTCGTCGGCTGGATCGAGCTGACGCTGACCATGGCCGTGGTTCTGGTCGCCATCGATCTGGCCTGGGTGCTGGCGGCAGCGCAGGCGCGAAAACTCTTGAAGAGCAGGCGGGCGATGAAGATCGCCAACCGCGTCAGCGCCACCACCATGGCCGGTGCCGCGGCGGCGATCGCGGCTCGATCCTGAGCCGGTGCGTCAGCCCATTTCGATGATCGGCGCGATCTCGACGCTGAAACCCGGGTCCTTCAGGATAGGACAATCCTTAGCCTTGGCGACGGCATCGTCGATGTCGTTCGCTTCGATGATTGTGTAACCGGCGGTCGGATTGCTGCCGCCATTGTTCTCGACCTTGCCGCCGGGCAGCAAGGTCTTCGACATGCCGACCGGATTGCCACCGTCGACCACGGCCGAGCCAAGCTTGCCGTACCAGCCGTTCCAGGCATCGATCGCCGCTTGCCGTTCGGCCTCGTCGGTCGGCATCTTGCCAGAGCCGTGATAGACATAGAGAAATTTCGCCATGTTCTCCTCCGTTGATCAGCGGCGTCGAACCGACATGCGGGTCACGCCGCAGGAGCGATCATCGGACCAAACCGGCAAAGACGCAACGAGAATGCGCAATAGCTAATATAAGATCCGGTTGGGCCGCACCTCACCGCGCCATCGCGTGGTATTCATCGTTCGGCCGCATGTCGACCGCCGCCACCACCCGGTTCGACATGTTGAAGAAGGCGGCGGTCGAGGCGATGTCCCGGATGTCGCAATCGGAAAAGCCGGCCTCACGCAACGCTGCCCGGTCGGCCTCGACGAACTTGCCCGGCTGCTCAGTCAGCTTCACCGCGAATTCGAGCATCGCCTTATGTTTCGCGGAAAGGTCGGCGGCGCGGAAGTTCATCACCATGATCTCGCCAAAGGCCGGGTCGCCGGAAAGCTTGCGCACCGCCGCGCCATGGGCGGCGAGGCAGCAGTAAGCAATGATTGATGGAGGAGACGGCGACCGCGATCATCTCGCGCTCCAGCTTGGACAGGCCTGAGACACCCAGCATCAGATCGTTGTACATGTCGGTGAAGGCGCGCAGCTTCGTCTCGTCGAAAGCGTAGGCCAAAAGCACATTGGGAACGAGGCCGAGCTTCTCCTCGCATTTGGCGAAATAGGCTTTCGTCGCTTCGCTCAGTTCCGCAGGCGCGAGGTCAAGTGCGATGATTTTGTCTTTTATGGCGGATTTTCTCCTCATTTTCGGTGACCCACCGGCAAATCCCGACATTTCGTCGCAAGCGGTCAAACCTTTGTCGCCAAATATCGGTCATCTGCTACCATAGTCGCAAAACATATGAGGGAGGGATTTAGCGACATGGCCGGCCTGAAATCTGCAAGCCAGTTGAAAAAGATAAGCACGGCCAAGGGCGGCGAGAAACCCGGCAGGCTTGCCGATTACCTGCTGGCCCGTGCGCCGGCCGAAGATGTCGCCGCCTATGAGGTCACCGCCCTCGAACGCGCCGCCGATCTCGCCGGACGCGCCGTCGCCAGGCACAAGAAGGGCGATTGCGTCGTCGCCATAGAGGTTGATTCCGGTGTCGTGCGCCAGGGCAGGCCGATGACGGTGATCACCGTCGTCAACGACAACATGCCGTTCCTGTTCGATTCCATCCTCGGCGAGATCACCGAGAGCGCCGGCGAACCGCTGCTGGTTACCCATCCGGTCATCGTCGTCAGGCACGGCAAGAGCGGCGTCGACGAAATCCTCGGCGATGGCGGCTTCGCCAAGGGCGATCACAGTCATGAACGGCTGAGCGTCATCCACGTCCATATCGGCCGTGTTTCGTCCGAGCAGGCCGAGGCATTGGCTGACCGGCTGAATAAAATATTGGGCCAGGTGCGCGCCGCCGTCACCGACTGGAAGCCGATGCTGGCCCGCCTCGACCAGGCAATCTCCGAGTTCCGCTACGCTCCAGTGCCGCTCGACAAGGCCAACGTCACCGAAGCGATCGCCCTCCTCGAATGGCTGCGCGACGACAATTTCACCTTCCTCGGCATGCGCGAGTTCAAATATACCGGCGGCGAGAAGAGCGGCACCCTGGAGCGCACCGAAAAGCCCGGCCTCGGCATCCTCTCCGATCCCGACGTGCTGGTGCTGCGGCGCGGCACCGAAGCGGTGTCGACGACGCCGGAAATCCGCGCCTTTCTGCACGGGCCGGAACCGCTGATCGTCACCAAGGCCAACGCCAAATCGTCGGTGCACCGCCGCATCTATCTCGATTACATCGGCGTCAAGACCTACACCGCCAAGGGCGTGCTCGCCGGCGAGTTGCGCATCGTCGGCCTGTTCACCTCGACCGCCTACACGCGCTCGGTGATGAAGATCCCCTATCTCAGGTCGAAAGCCGAAACCATCATCGCCAAATCCGGTTTCAACCCTGAAGATCACTCCGGCAAGGCACTGATCAACGTGCTGGAGAGCTATCCGCGCGACGAACTGTTCCAGGTTCCGGTGCCGATCCTGCGCAAGCACGCCGAAGCCATTCTGGGGCTGATCGAGCGGCCGCGCGTCAGAGCGCTGGTGCGCGCCGATCAGTTCGACCGCTTCGTCTCGATCCTCGTTTTCGTGCCGCGCGACCGCTACGACAGCGTCGTGCGCGAGAAGATCGGCAGCTATCTGAAGACGATGTTCCAGGGCCGGCTTTCGGCCTACTACCCGGCCTTCCCGGAAGGCGGGCTGGCTCGTGTCCACTTCATCATCGGCCGTTCCGGCGGCAGGACGCCGAAGGTCGACCAGGCGACGATCGAGGCCGCGATCCGCGCCATCGTGCGGACCTGGGACGACATTCTGCGCGAGACCGCCGAAGAGACCGGCGCCGACGCGGCGCTCACGGCGATCGCCTCGCGCTTCTCGGGAAGCTATCGCGACAGCTTCTCGCCGGCGGAGGCGTTGGCCGATGCTGGTCGCATCGCTAGGATCAGCGCGGCCAATCCGATCGCTATCGACTACTATCGTCATGCCAACCAGGAACCGCATCAGGCGGCGCTGAAGATCTATCACCATGGCAGCCCGGTGGCGCTGTCGCGGCGGGTGCCGGTGCTGGAGAACATCGGTTTCCGCGTTATCAGCGAGCGCACCTTCGAGGTCGGGGACGAGGCTTCCGGCATGATCAATAGTGATCAGCCGGGCATGGTCTTCATCCACGACATGGAACTCGAAAACAGCTACGGCAAGCCAATCGACCTTGGCGATCGCGGCGCGCTGTTCGAAGACGCCTTCCTTTCCGTCTGGCGCGGCGACATCGACAATGACGGCTATAACGGCCTTGCCCAGACCGCCGGCCTGTGGTCGGGCGAGGTTTCCATCCTGCGCGCCTACGGCCGCTATCTGCAGCAGGCCGGCATCCCGCAAAGCCAGGATTTCATTGCCGCCGCGCTCAACCGCTATCCGGAAATCGCGCGTGGCCTGCATGAGCTGTTCGTCGCCCGCCTCGGACCGACGGCGCAGACGGAAGGGGCGGTCGCGGCCAGGCACCTCAAGGCCAAGATCAGGGATGCGCTGGAAGAGGTTCCCAACATCGACGACGACACCATCATCCGTCGCTACCTCAACCTGATAGAAGCCTCGCTGCGCACCAATCATTTCGTTCCCGATCTGAAGGAGAAGAGCCAGTCGCTGGCGATCAAGCTCGACTCGCAAGCGGTCGACGGCCTGCCGGCGCCGCGTCCGTGGCGGGAAATCTTCGTCTACGGCTCCGAGGTCGAGGGCGTGCATCTGCGCTTCGGCCCGGTCGCGCGCGGCGGCCTGCGCTGGTCGGACCGCGCCCAGGACTACCGCACCGAGGTGCTCGGTTTGGTCAAGGCGCAGCAGGTCAAGAACGCGGTGATCGTGCCGGTTGGCGCCAAGGGCGGTTTCTATCCGAAGAAGCTGCCGATGGGCGCCGGCCGCGACGCCATCTTCGAAGCCGGCGCGTCCGCCTACAAGAATTACGTCTCCAGCCTGTTGTCGATCACCGACAATATCGGCCTGGACGGCGTCATTCCGCCGGCTGAGGTCGTGCGGCGCGACCAGGACGATCCCTATTTCGTCGTCGCCGCCGACAAGGGCACGGCGACCTTCTCCGACGCCGCCAATGCCATCAGCGAGAAGCATGGCTTCTGGCTCGACGACGCCTTCGCCAGCGGCGGCTCGGCCGGCTACGACCACAAGAAGATGGGCATCACCGCCAAGGGCGCCTGGGAAGCGGTCAAGCGGCATTTTCGCGAGATGAACCGCGATATCCAGACCACACCCTTCACCGTTGTCGGCGTCGGCGACATGTCGGGCGACGTGTTCGGCAACGGCATGCTCCTGTCCGAGCAGACCCGGCTGATCGCCGCCTTCGACCATCGTGACATCTTCATCGATCCCGCTCCCGACATGGCGGTTTCGATGGCCGAGCGCCGGCGCATGTTCGCCCTCGCCCGTTCGAGCTGGCAGGACTACGACAAGACAAAACTGTCCGAAGGCGGCATCATCGTCTCGCGCAACCAGAAATCGATCACCCTGCCGCCGGCCGCGGCCGCGGCGATCGGCCTCGGCAAGACGACCGCCTCGCCGGTCGAGATCATGAGCGCCATCCTCAAGGCGCCGGTCGACCTTTTGTGGTTCGGCGGCATCGGTACCTATCTCAGGGCATCGACGGAAACCAACCAGGACGCCGGCGATCGCGCCAACGATGCTATTCGGGTGACTGCGCTCGAAGTGCGCGCCAAGGTCATCGGCGAGGGCGCCAATCTCGGCGCGACGCAGCGGGCCCGCATCGAGTTCGGGCTGAATGGCGGGCGCTGCAATTCCGACGCCATCGACAATTCGGGCGGCGTCAACTGCTCCGACGTCGAGGTCAACATCAAGATCGCGCTGGCTTCCGCCATGCGCAAGGGGGCGCTGACCCGCTCCGCGCGCAACAAGCTTCTCGCCGAAATGACCGACGAGGTGAGCGCGCTGGTGCTGTCCAACAATTACGAGCAGACGCTGGCGCTGTCCCTTGCCCGCAAGCGCGGCCTTGCCGATATCGCCCATCAGAGCCGTTTCATGGCAGCGCTCGAGGCGCGCGGCCTGCTCGACCGAAATGTCGAAGCTCTGCCGTCGCCGGCAGCCCTTGCCGAGCGCGAGACGCGCAGCGAGCCGCTGACCAGGGCCGAGCTCGGCGTGCTGTTGGCCTATGCCAAGATCGTGCTGTTTTCCGACATCGTCGCCAGCGACGTGCCGGACGATCCGCATTTCGACCGTGACCTGATGGGCTATTTCCCGGACCGTATGACCAAGAAATTCGCGGCCGAAATCCATGGCCATCGCCTGCGCCGCGAAATCATCGCCCGTGTCGTCGCCAACGATCTGGTCAATCGCGGCGGCCCATCCTTCATCAACAGGCTGCAGGAAGCAACCGGCCGCAGCGCGGCCGACGTGGTCCGGACCTTCGCTGTGGTGCGCGACGGCTTTGGCTTGCCGGCGCTCTATCGCCAGATCGACGCGCTCGACAACCAGATCGACGGACAGGTGCAGCTCGACCTTTATCAAGCCGTCAGCCGGCTCACCTATGTCGCCAGCGGCTGGTATCTCAAGAACTATACCGGTACCGCTCCGCTGGGCCAACGGATCGCCGAATTGCAGAACGCCCGCAAGGCACTGGAGCCGAAGCTCCCTTCGCTGCTTCCGGCCTTCTCGCGCGAGCGGATAGAGGAGCGGCGGCATGGTCTGGCCAAGGGCGGCGCGCCCGAACAGCTGGCAGAACATCTGGCGCTGACCGATGTGGCCGGCGTCGTGCCTGACATCGCGCTGACGGCCCGAACGGCCAACGCCGACATCATCGCCGCCGCGAAGGCGTTTTTCGCGGTCAGCGATGCCTTCCGCATTCCGCGCGTCGAGGATGCGGCGCGCTCGATCGCGCCGTCCGACTACTACGATCAATTGGCGCTTTTCCGCGCCACCGACACGATCGGCGCAGCCAGGCGCGGCATCGCCGTCGCAGCGCTCACCGGCCATGCCGAAGCGGCGGACCCGGTGGCGGCATGGCTGGAGGCCGGCGGCGAGAGGGTCGGGCGCATCCGCGAGCGGCTGCAGGCGCTGACCGAGGGCGGCGACATCACCGTGTCGCGGCTGTCGGTGGCATCGGGGCTGATCAGCGACCTGACGGCGCTGTGAGAAGTCTTCCACATCGCGCGCGATTGCCAGCAGGAACTGCGCTATAGAGCGAAACGGTGCCCTGCTTCGGGGCACCGTCTGCGGGAGGGCATATGGCCGAAATAGCAGTGCAGCGGACGTCGGGACGCGGCATCTGGGGATGGATGCTGTTCGACTGGGCGGCGCAGCCGCTCTTCACGGTTATCACCACCTTCATCTTCGGCCCCTATTTCGTCTCGCGTATGGCAAGCGATCCAGTCATTGGCCAGGCGGCCTGGGGCTACGGCATTGCCGCCGCTGGACTAGTCATAGCTGTGCTGTCGCCTGTCCTCGGCTCGATCGCGGACCAAACCGGTCCGCGCAAACCATGGATCGGCTTTTTCGCGGTGATCCAGATCGCTAGCCTGTGCATGCTGTGGTTCGCCGCTCCCGGCTCCAACGTTTTCCTGGTCGTGCTGTTCTTCTCGCTGGCTTCGGTAGCGGCGGAATTCTCGACGGTGTTCAACGATTCGATGATGCCGCGCCTAATGCCGAAGAGCGAGATCGGCCGCATCTCCAACATCGCCATGGGCCTTGGCTATCTCGGCGGCATGATCGCGCTGATCTTCGTGGTCTTGTTCATGGCCGGTTCGCCAGAAACCGGCAAGACGATTCTCGGCCTTAGCCCGGTCCTTGGCCTCGACCCGCGGCTCGGCGAGGACGCGCGGGCAAGCGGACCAATGGCAGCGGTGTGGTATCTCTTGTTTATCCTGCCGATGTTCTTCTTCACGCCCGATGCTATGAAAGGCATCCCCCTTCGGCCGGCGGTGCGCGAGGGCCTTTCGGAACTGAAGTCGACGCTGGCCGAAGTGCGCAAACGCAGCGGCATCTTCCGTTTTCTCGTCGCTCGCATGATCTATCAGGACGGCGTCAACGCGCTGCTGGCGCTCGGCGGTACGTTCGCGGCGGCAATGTTTCTCTGGTCGATTCCCGAGATCGGCCTGTTCGGTATCATCCTCAATGTCGTTGCCATCATCGGCTGTCTTGTAGCAGCCCGTCTCGACACGGTTCTCGGCTCCAAGGGCGTGGTCATGATCGCGCTTGTCATGTTGTCGGCCGCTACTATCGGCATCGTCTCGACCGGGCCAGGCTTCACGCTGTTCGGAGCGCTGCCGCTGTCCACCGCCGATTCGGGCGGCATGTTCGGCACGGCGGCGGAAAAGGCCTACATACTTTACGGCTTGCTGATCGGGCTGGCCTTCGGGCCGGTGCAGGCGTCGTCACGCTCCTACATGGCGCGCAGCGTCACCCCAGCCGAGTCGGGCCGTTATTTCGGCATCTATGCGCTGGCCGGACGGGCTACGAGTTTCCTCGCCCCATTCATGGTGGCGACCATCACCGCCGCCAGCGGCTCGGCGCGGCTAGGCATGGCGGCAATCGTGCTGTTCCTCGGCGTCGGCCTGGCGATCCTGGTCCGCACGCCGTATCCGGCGGACAACCGGCCGGCGCAGTAGAGGCGCGGCTTCCCTTCTCCCACAAGAAGGGGAGAAGGCAAGAGGCGCTAATGCCTGAAATGCCTGACGCCGGTAAACACCATGGCGATGCCGTGGGCGTCGGCGGCGGCGATGACATCGTCGTCGCGCATCGAGCCACCCGGCTGGATGACGGCGGTGGCGCCGGCTTCGATCGCCGACAGCAGCCCATCGGCGAACGGGAAAAAGGCATCCGAGGCGACGACAGAATTCTTGGTCAGCGGCTCGGCCAGGTCGGCTGCCTCGGCCGCGTCGAGCGCCTTGCGCGCGGCGATGCGCGAGGAATCGACGCGGCTCATCTGGCCGGCGCCGATGCCGACGGTGGCACCGTCCCTGACATAGACGATGGCGTTCGACTTGACGTGCTTTGCGACGCGGAAAGCGAATCTGAGATCGGCCATTTCGGCCGTTGTCGGCGCCCGCCGGGTCACCACTTTCAGGTCGAGGTCGTCGACCACCGCATTGTCGCGGCCCTGGACGAGCAACCCGCCGGAAACGGATTTCACAGTGGAGCTGGCCGCGCGCGGATCGGGCAAGCCGCCGGTGACCAGCAAGCGCAGGTTCTTCTTGGCGGCGACGATGCGGATTGCTTCGTCCGAGGCGCCCGGCGCGATGATGACCTCGGTGAAGGTTTTGACTATCTCTTCGGCGGCCTCGGCATCGAGGGTGCGGTTCATCGCGACAATGCCACCAAAGGCCGAGACCGGATCGCAGGCAAGCGCCTTGGCATAGGCCGCCTTCAGCGAAGCGCCCTCGGCGACGCCGCATGGGTTGGCGTGCTTGATGATGGCGACGGTGGCGGAGCGGGCCGGATCGAACTCGCCGACCAGTTCGAAGGCGGCGTCGGTGTCGTTGATGTTGTTGTAGGAAAGCTGCTTGCCCTGAAGCTGGCGCGCCGTCGCGACGCCCGGTCGCTTGTCGCCATCGACGTAGAAGCCGGCGCTCTGGTGCGGGTTCTCGCCGTAGCGCATCACCTGGTCAAGCCTGCCGCCGAAGGCGCGCCAGGTGGGATGCTCGATCTCCAGCGCTTCGGCGAACCAGCCGGAAATCGCCGCATCATAGGTCGCGGTGCGGGCGAAGGCCTTGGCCGCCAGCTTCTTGCGGAAATCCAGTGAGAGCGAGCCGAAATTCATCTCCAGCGCGTTGAGCACCGAGGCATAGTCCTCGGGATCGGTGACGATGGCGACGTAAGCGTGGTTCTTGGCCGAAGCGCGGATCATCGCCGGGCCGCCTATGTCGATGTTCTCGACGATCCAGGCGTAAGCGGCGCCGGAGCGGCGGACATCCTCGAAAGGGTAGAGATTGGAGACGACGAGATCGATCGGCTCAATACCATGATCGCTCATCGCCGCGGCGTGTTCGGGATCGTCGCGCACGCAAAGCAGCGCGCCGTGCACGGACGGATGCAGGGTCTTGACGCGGCCGTCCATGATCTCGGGAAAGCCGGTGAGTTCGGAGACGTCGCGCACAGCCATGCCTGCCTCGGCGATCGCCTTTGCCGTGCCGCCGGTGGAGACCAGCTCGACGCCGGCCGCGGCCAGCGCCCTGGCGAAATCGATGAGCCCGGTCTTGTCGAAAACGGAAAGCAGCGCGCGACGAACGGGAACGAGGTCGGGCGCGGGAATGTTCTTGGCGGCAACGGCCATGGGCTGGCGGCCTTTCACGGCTGGTTGGGACAGTGTCCGCGCGCCGTAGCACATGAGGCCTGGAAATCAAACTGCGTGACTAACCGCAGTCTCAGCTTTTTGCCGGATGACCGGCGATGAACGTCCGTGTCAGTTGCCAATGGACTTCGGAAATCTCTGACGCCTTGAAGGCCAGCACGATCTGCCGGCTGCGGCGCGGGCCGCCAAGACCGGCGAAATAAATGGATTCTTCGACCTCGGGCGCCACCTCGGTGCAGGTGAACACCCATGTGTCGGCTTCATCGGCGGTCAGCACCAGACGGTCGTGCTCGTCCTTGAGCAGGCCTATGTCGGGATGGATGTGGAAGCGCACGGTGACGAAATCGCGGCCGTTGTTGCGGATCGCAGCATTGCCCGGCCGCAGAAGGCGATCCCTGCCGGCGAGCACATTGCCGTTCGTCGACAATTTCAGTTCGCGCTCATGCAGCAAGCCGAAGCGCGCGACATAGCCGTCATGGCGAGCCAGAAAACCCTGTGTGCCTTGCTGGTCGGTGCGCTTGCAAGGCACATGCTGCGGGCCGCCGATCAACGGCGTGCCGAGCAGATCGTTGACGCGCAGCGAGTGGCTGAAACGCGCCGACGAGGTGTCGTTGATGGTGGCTGTCGAATGGGCGGCCGTGGCGCGGGCAAGCGGCCGGAATTCGGCGGCGCCATAGGTGTCCACGCCGGCGTTGACGACATAGTGGCGGCGGCCGGAAGACAGCTCGAAGGAAAGGCATCCGGCGTGCGCCGCGTTGGAAACATCGATGCGCGGTGGCGGGCCGGTATCGGCGATCACGGTGACGCCGCCCATGGAGAGGCGCTCGTAGCCCGAATGCGGTGCGTGCAGCAATGGCGCGCCGGCGGTGTCGTCGTGGCGCAGAATGGTGGCGATGCGGTTGTGGATGGTCGCGCCCATGCCGTTGAAGCGGGCGAGGCTGCCGTCCTGGTGGCGAAAGAAACGCAGCGCCGGCAGCATGCGATCGATGGCGCCCATCAGCGCCGCCGGCGGCGTTTCGGCCTGATTGGCATAGGTCTGGCGCAGCGGCAGAAGGTCGGCGAGGATTTCAAGCACGGCCATCGGATTGCGCGAAATATGGCCGCCATCCGGCAGAATCTGACGGTCGAGTTCCTCGGCGAGGTTGCGGGTCGCGCCGCGCAGCGCCGATGCCGGCGCCGGTAGCGACAGAGCGGCAAAGGCAAGCGCGATGCGGGCGCGCAGCCTGTCCTTGCCGTCCGGCATCTCGCGTGCCATCGCCCTGAGATAGCGGATCTGCATGGCCAGCGATTTCAGGAAGGCCCGGTAGAAGGGAAATTCAGCACCCTGCAGCACCACCGAGGAATGCTGCAGCCAGGCAATGACGCGCTTGGCCGTCGTGCCGGGCTCCCAGGCGACACCGGAAATATTGCTGCCATGGATGGTGATCCAGTCGGAGACCAGCGCGCGGGCATTGGCGGCGGCAAGCTCGGTGCCGGCGGCGCGCATATGGCGCAGCCAGCGAAAGCCGTGCAGGGCCTTTTGCCAGCCGGGATTGGCCACGGCAATCTGGAAGGGCGACTTGCCGCCGGTCTCTACCAGATGTCCCGACAGCGGATAGCGGCCATAATAAATCTCGAGCGCAATCTGTCGGTCGGCCAGGCGCAGGTCTGGCGGAGCGATCAACACGCGTTCCGGTGTGCGGCCGGAGTAGCGCCAGCGATGGATCGGCCCGCCACGCAGGCGCCGGCGCGTCTTGCGCCAGAACTCCTTCGCGACAAGCGTCCATAGACGCGTCGTGCTGCCGGCAGCGATCGCCAAAAGCCCTCCTCATAGCGCCCAATCCGAAGACAAGCTTATGCGATTCAAGAACTTATGCGAAGGTGAATTCCACGGAGGCCTTGAAATTCAGCCTGTTTTCCGCAGGATTCTTCCTAAAACAGTCTTCAAATTTTCAGCGTTGGCCGGTTCTGCGCATGCGGGCGGCGAAGAAGCCATCCAGGCCGGACCGTTCCGGTGAGCCGAGCTCCAGATCTGCGGGCGTGGTGCGCAGAGTGCCCTGCGGCGTCAGGAACGGATCGATGCCGGCGATCTCGCCCGGGCGGAGCGGGTCGTCGACGACATCAGCCGTCCCGGCGAGGAAGGCGCGATGGAGCGCCTCGCCTTCGAGCGGGTCGAGCGAGCAGTTGGAAAAGACGATGCGCCCGCCAGGCCTGACCAGGCTGACGGCGCGGGCGAGCAGCCTGCGTTGCAGATCGGCGAGTTTTTCGATGTCGGCCGCCGTCTTCGTCCACGGCACGTCGGGATGCCGCCGCACCGTGCCGGTCGAGGAGCAGGGCGCGTCGAGGAGGACGGCGTCGAACAGTTGTTCCGGCTCGTATTTGAGCAGATCGGCCTGGACAACCTCTGCGGACAAACCGAGCCGTTCGAGATTTTGCGAGAGCCGCGCCAACCGGTTCTTCGAGGAATCGATCGCGGTGACCGTGGCGCCGCCGAGAATGAGCTGAGCGGTCTTGCCGCCGGGGGCGGCGCAGAGATCGGCGACGCGCAAACCCCTCACGTCGCCGAAAAGCCGGGCCGGAAGGCTGGCGGCGGCATCCTGGACCCACCAGGCGCCGTCTTCAAAGCCGGGCAGTTCAGTGACCGAGGCGCTGAGTTTCTCCACGCGCACAGTGCCGGTCGGCAGCACGATGCCGCCGAGCAGCTCGGCCCACAGCGCAGGATCGGTCTTGACCGTGAAGTCGACCGGCGCCTCGTATCTGTGGGCGGCGAGGATTTGCCGGGCTTTCTCAGTGCCATAGGCGGCTTTCAGCCGGTCGGAAAACCATTTCGGCGCTTCGTCGGTGGCGGCAAGCGCTGCAGCGAGTTCGGCCTGCTTGGATCGCGCCAGCGTGCGCAGCACGCCATTGACGAGACCGGAGAAGCGCACCGTGCGCGGATCGGACTTGGCGTGGGTCACGGCAAGGTCGACTGCGGCACTGTCGGGAATATCGAGGAACAGGATCTGCGCCGCTGCTATATGCAGAATATGCGAAAGCGCGGTGGCGTTGGGTGGCAGCGGCTTTTCCAGGCGGCGGGCCAGCAACCCTGATATGGTCATTCGGAAGCGCAGCGCAGTGACCAGTATGGCGCGCACCAGCGCCCGGTCACGCAGGTCGAGCGCCTTGTATTGCGGATGGCCGTTCTCGTGGTCGGTCAGCCCGTCCAGCGGCGTCCTTGCATCGATGACGGCGGCCAGCATTCGTGCCGCGGCCTTGCGCGCGGCCAGGCCCGCAACAGGTTCGCCGGGGCTCGCTGCATTGTTTTCATGATCGCCTGAAATTCGGTGCCGGCGTTTCGCTTCGCTCACGACCACGGACCCTTGGGTCTGGTCGGATTGCGGCCCCAGGGATTGGACTTCGGCCTGGCCGGTTCAGCCGGCTGCTCAGCTTTCTCCCACGGGCCCGATGGCCGCTGTTCGTCGGCCTGCCGCGGCATCGGCGTTTGCGGCCGCGCGGAGGCGGATGCGCCACCGGCCATGTCCTGCGCCATCGCCTGCAGGGCGGCGATGCGGTTGTCGGTGCTCGGGTGGGTCGAAAACAGGCTGTCCATGCGCTCGCCGGAAAGAGGATTGATGATGAAGAGGTGGGCAGTTGCCGGATTGCGCTCGGCATCCGGGTTGCGGATGCGTTCGGCGCCGCGAGCGATCTTGTCAAGGGCCGAGGCAAGCCAGAGCGGCTGTCCACAGATCTCGGCGCCGCGCCGGTCGGCCTCGTATTCGCGGGTGCGGCTGACCGCCATCTGCACGATCATCGCGGCAAAGGGCGCCACGATCATCGCCACCAGCACACCGATAATGCCAAGGGAATTGTTGTTGTCGCGGTTGCCGCCGAAAAAGAAGGCGAAATTGCCGAGCATCGAGATCGCGCCGGCAAGCGTGGCGACGATCGTCATGGTCAGCGTGTCGCGGTGCTGCACATGGGCGAGCTCGTGCGCCATCACCGCCGCGACTTCCTCGTGCGATAGTTGCTGCAACAGTCCGGTGGTGGCGGCGACCGCGGCATTCTGCGGGTTGCGGCCGGTGGCGAAAGCGTTGGGCTGCGGGTTGTCGATCAGATAGGTTTTCGGCATCGGCAGGCCGGCCTGTCTGGCGAGGCTCTGCACGATGGCGTAATATTCCGGGGCGTTCCTTTCGTCGACCTCGACGGCGCGGTTCATCGACAGCACCATCTTGTCGGCGTTCCAATAGCTGAACAGGTTCATCGCGGCGGCAATC
Organism: Mesorhizobium sp. WSM4846; assembly: GCF_055811415.1. Lineage (NCBI taxonomy): Bacteria > Pseudomonadati > Pseudomonadota > Alphaproteobacteria > Hyphomicrobiales > Phyllobacteriaceae > Mesorhizobium > Mesorhizobium sp. WSM4846. Next base: position 54,488 of record NZ_JBVVPZ010000033.1, on the reverse strand, counting down.
AGCAAGGCGATCACCATGCCGCCCGATCCGCCGATCAGATAGCCGACGCCCATGAACAGCGCGGTCATCGCTGCCAAAAGCATGGCGGTGCGAAGTGTGTTCATTGTCTGCTCCGTTCCTGCCGGCCTTTCGGAAAAGGGTCGATCCTTGTCGGCTCATCGCTATATGATGGGAAACGTGTGGCCCTGTTTCAATTGGGGCCGGTTTCAATCGCCGGGAATATCGCATGATCGACGAAGCCAATATATCAGGCGAAACCAGCAATGCAGACGCCGGCCCCGGTCACGACGTGCCGCAAAGGACGCTGACACCGGCAGCCCGCCGCGCTTTGGCGGAAGGGGAAGCACGGCGCGAACACTATCGCCAGCAGGAAGCCGCGATGCCCAGGGAACTCGGCGGCCGTGGCGGCAGGGAACCCGGCCGCTATGGCGATTGGGAAGTGAAGGGCCTGACCAGCGATTTCTAAGGGCCAGCGATTTCTAAGGGTATGTCGATATTCAGGTGATGCCGGCCTGCGAACAGCGGATTCCTGCGCTTCTCACGGACCTGAAAGTCCGCTCCGTTCCGGTTCTCGGAACCCACCTAGTCTGGTCGCTTCGCGCCCGTCTTCGACTCCGGCTCGGCCTGACCTGAATCTCAACATACCCTAAGCCGCAGCGCGCTCCGCGCCGAGGACAATCCAGCCGCGGTCGTCGACGGTGACGCCGATCCCCTCATAACCGGCGATCGCAGCATGCGGCGTTTGCAACGGATGCTGGTGCGTGGCGCTGATCACCACGACGGTGGCTCCCGCGGCCTCGGCCGCCGCTATCCCGGCGGGCGCATCTTCGAAAACGAGGCAGTCGCGCGCGTCGACGCCCAGCCGCTCGGCCGCCAGCCGGAAGCAATCCGGCGCCGGCTTGCCGCGGGAAACGTCCTCGGCCGCGACAAGGGTGGCGGGAAGCGGGATGCCGGCGGCCGCGATGCGCAGCAGAGCCAGCTCGCGCGGCGCCGAAGTGACGATTGCCCAGCGCTCGGGTGGCAGCGACGCCAGAAACGCCGCGGCGCCGGCGATTGGAAGGATGCCGTCGATATCGGCCACCTCGGCCTGCAGAAGCGCATCGGCTTCACGCATCGGGTCAACGCCTGGAAGCGCCAGCCGAGCGATGGTCTCGATCGCCCGCACGCCGTGGATCGTTGGCAGGAATGCGGCAACGTCGAGATCTTGCCGGCGTGCCCAGTCTGCCCAGACCCTTTCTGCCGCGGCAATCGAATTGACCACCGTGCCGTCCATATCGAACAGCAAGGCTGCGAATTTTCTGCCTGCGAACATCTGCTATCCCAAGTTGTTTCGGAAGGAACCAAAGCCTGTCGATCGACCGTAACGTCGCACCGGCGGCATGGGAAGGCACGAGATCGCCTTTTTCGACAGACCAGGGAACCACGGCCGGCCATCTCGCGTTAATCCAATCGTCTTCCACGACACTCACAAGAGGGGAACCGCAATGCTGATTCGGCTCGGCTACGAAATCGCCATCGACTGTGCTGAATCCACCCCGGTGATTTCGCTGCTCGAGATCCACAAGCAGCGCCAGGCCGACATCAAGCGGCAAACGCGCGTGCTGACCTCGCCTTCCGTCCCAACCAGGCTCTATCACGATCTTTATGGCAACACCTGCCGCCGCTTCACCGCGCCTGGCGGAGGCTTTCGCATTCTTTACGACGCCGTCGTCGAGGACAGCGGCGAGACCGACGAGGTCAACACGCTGGCCAGGGAAGTGCCGGTGGCGGAGTTGCCCGACGAGGTGTTGTGTTATCTGCTCGGCAGTCGCTATTGCGAAACCGATCATCTCAGCGATCTGGCCTGGCAGGTTTTCGGGCCTGTTCCATCCGGCTGGGCCCGGGTGCAGGCGATCGTCGACTATGTCCACAACCGTCTGTCGTTCGGCTACGGCTATGCGCGCCCGACCCGCACGGCGGCGCAGGCGCATGAGGAGCGCGTCGGCGTCTGCCGCGACTTCGCTCATCTGGCGATCACGCTCTGCCGCTGCATGAACATCCCAGCCCGCTACGTGAACGGTTATCTCGGCGACATCGGCGTGCCGGTCGACCCGGCACCGATGGATTTTTCGGCGTGGCTGGAAGTGTTCCTCGACGGCAAGTGGTACACGTTCGACCCCCGCCACAACGTGCCGAGGATCGGCCGCGTCGTCATCGCGCGCGGCCGCGACGCGACCGACGTGCCGCTGCTGCACAGTTTCGGCCCGCACCGGCTCAGCCTGTTCAAGGTCTGGACCTACGAGCAGGAAAGCAATCTGTTCAACCCGCCTCATCGCGGGGTCGACAGGACGGCCAGCGCGCAGATGCTGACATAGCGGCGCAGCGCGTCCAGCGCGTCCGGCTGTTACGATCATCGGGCTGTCCTACGGATATCATGCCCCTGATCCGCTTCGGCACAGACCCTCTGTGCCGGATCGGGATCGGGCTGTTGTGCTCCACGGCAGACGTCGGGATCATGGTGAGCGCTTGGTAAACGAAACTGCCGCAGCGGCTTGTCGTTTACCAGTTGTTTACATTGCCGCATTTCGAAACAAAGCAAAAACAATGGCTTGACGATGAGCCGCTGGCTTTTGCTGCGTTGACGACGCCGCCCGGCCGGAATCCTGCAATGCGGCCTTCACACGGCTTCGAGGTCGTGGCGAATGGAGGCGAAAGCATGCGGCGTTTTGGGGGTCTTGTTCACGCGATCGGCGGCTTTGCCCGAGATCGAAGCGGAAATTTGGCGGTTCTGTTCGGCATGGTCGCGTCGGTGCTGGCGCTTGGCGTTTGCTTTGCCGTCAATGTTTCCCAGCTCTACAACACCAAATCGAGCTTACAGGGCGTGGTCGATGCGGCGGTGACCTCGACGGCACGCGACCTGACCACCGGCGTCATCAACGAGGCCGACGCCAACAAGTCGGTGCAGGCGTTTCTCGATGCCAACAGCCGAGCGGGCATGCTGCAGGCTGATCGGATCGTCCTCGACAAATTGACCATCGACAAAATCGCCAAGACGGTTCAGGCGGAGATCCATGTCGATCTTGGCCTCTATTTTCCAATCTTCGGCATGGGCGACATGAAGCGCATAGCCGCATCGACGACGGCAGTCTATTCGGACAAGACGATCGAAGTGGCGATGATGCTCGACGTCACAGGTTCAATGGCCGGCCAGAAAATAATCGACCTGAGGACGGCCGCCGCGAACGCGGTCGACAGCTTCCTGGGCGGTCAGGACCCCGCCAGCCCCCGAGTGCGAGTCTCCATCGTGCCCTACGCCAATTCGGTGAATGCCGGCGCGCTTGCCGGCAGCAGCGTCTACGTCGAAGCCTCGACCAGCCAGCGCAAGCAGGCGCCCGGCAATGGCGCTATACAGTATGTCTCCGGCTTAACGCGTCCGGACAATTGCGCCACTGAGCGCAAGGGCACCTATCAATATTCGGATGTAGGTCCCGACATCAGCATGATCAATCGCGATTACCTGTTGTCGTTCTTCGCCTGGCCGACCGGCACGGCTGCCTGCCCGGTCGCCGCGTTGAAGCCGCTGACGGCGGACGCCGTGGCGCTCAAGAACGTCATCAAGAACTTTGTCGCATCGGGCGGCACCGCGGGCCATATCGGCGTGCAGTGGACCTGGTACATGCTTTCGGAAAACTGGGGCAGTGTGATGAACGCGTCGCAGCGGCCGGCCAAGGCGGATCCGAAAAAGGTCGCCAAAATCGCGATCCTGATGACCGACGGCGAGTTCAACCTGTCCTATTTCGATGCCAGCACTGTCGGTGAGGTCTACAATGATGCCGGCAAGGAACCGACCCGCACGGCAGCCAAGACGCTCTGTACCGCCATGCGCGACAAGGGCATCGAAATCTTCACCATCGGTTTCGATCTCAACGAGGAGAATGCCCAGGCGACACTGCAGAATTGCGCGAGCCCGGATACCGGCAAGATCAAGCACTTCTATCAGGCCGCGAACGGGACGGAGCTCAACCAGGCTTTCCAGGATATAGCGCGCAACATCGAAAGCCTGGCATTGACCAAATAGAGGGCATTGACCAGGCAGGATCCGGACAGGAAAAGGCCGCCGCTTCTTTCGAAGCCGGCGGCCTTCCGTGTTTCCGTCCATGGCGCGGCTCATGGCAGCGACGTGACTTAAAGTGCTGGAGCGTCCTTTGCGCATCCAAAGGACGCGCGGCGCTCCAGGCGTCGCCAGCCGCGCATCTCGCGCCTTAACGGGAAGACTGCTTCCCGAAAGTGCAATCCGCTGAGGCCACGTTCAGGAAAACGAAATCACTCGACATCGGATCACCTCCTTTCGATTTGTTGAACACGCCCTCATGATGGGGTGTCGATCTGCAAATGGCAAGGCGCCATCGTGAAAATGCGGTGCGCGTTTGCCGCTAACTGCTTGCGGCTATCCGATCGGACAGGCAATGTCGCTGCCGGACCGCCAGGGGCTGAGCAGGAGGAACGCGGATGGAGGCAGCCGAGAGAGCCGCACGGATCGTTAGAACGGTTATCGAGACGTTGAAGCCGGGTTTCGCGGTCAAGCTGTGGAACGGCGAGCGGATCGGCCCCGCCACCGGCCCCGTGGTCACCATCAACGACCAGGACATCGTCTGGCAGGTGATGCGGCGGCCCAACCTCTCGACGCTGATCGAAATGTGGATTTCCAAGACCATCGACGTGGAAGACGGGTCGCTGTTCGATTTCTACGCTCTGCCTGCGCAGGGCAAGCTCAGGGCGAAGCTCAAGTCGTTGCCCAAGCTCGCGGTCCTGCGCGACCTGCCAGCCGTGCTGTTTTCGCGAAAACAGATGACGGCGCGGACCGACCTTTCCGGGCGCAACCCCTTCGTCAGCGGGTCGAACAGACAGGCAATCCAGCACCACTACGACATTTCGAACGCCTTCTATCGGCTCTTCCTCGACGAACGCATGGTCTATAGCTGCGGCTATTTCACCGATTTCGCCAATGGCATCGACCAGGCGCAGAAGGACAAGCTCGATCATATCTGCCGCAAGCTGCGGCTGAAGCCCGGCGAAAGGCTGCTCGACATCGGCTGCGGCTGGGGAGCCATGCTCATCCATGCCGCGAAAAATTACGGCGTCGTCGGCCATGGCGTCTCGCTGTCGGAAGCCCAGACCCAGCTCGCCCGCGAGCGCATCCGTGCTGAGGGACTGGAGGATCGCATCACCATCGAGATAAAGTCCTATGCCGAGCTGTCCGGCTCCTTCGACAAGATCTCGTCGATCGGGATGTTCGAGCATCTGGGGCTGGCCAACCACGCCGCCTATTTCTCGACCATTCGTCGCCTGCTCAAGCCGGGCGGCATCTATCTGCATCACGCCATCACCCGGCGCGACAAGGGCAGCATCAAGAAGACCTTGCGCAAGGGCCCGGAATTCAAAGCGCTGATCAAATACGTCTTTCCCGGCGGCGAACTCGACACGATCGGCATGACGCTCGGCAATCTCGAAGCGCACGGCTTTCTTGTCTACGATGTCGAGAATTTGCGCGAGCACTATGCCCGCACTTGCCGTCTGTGGGCCGAGCGCCTCCACGCACGCTTCGACGAAGCGATCGCCGAGGTCGGCGAAGCCAAGGCGCGCCTCTGGCTGCTTTATCTCACCGGCTGTTCGATCACTTTCGAACGCGCCTCGGCACAGATTTTCCAGACCGTCGTCACCAAGCGCGCGCGGGGCCCGAGCGGACTGCCACCGACACGGGCGGACCTTTATCGGTAGAGCGGGAGCGAGCCGATCTCATCCGATCGGGTTTCCGCCGACCGTTGATCGAATGTTTTTTATGCCCGCTTGTTCTGCCGGTTGGCGACGAGGTCGTCGACGACCGCCGGGTCGGCCAGCGTCGAGGTATCGCCGAGCGCGGCAAAATCGTCCTCTGCGATCTTGCGGAGGATGCGCCGCATGATCTTGCCCGAGCGGGTTTTCGGCAGGCCGGGAGCGAACTGGATCTTGTCGGGCGTGGCGATGGCGCCGATGTCCTTGCGGACATGGGCGACAAGTTCCTTGCGCAACTCTTCGTCCGGCTTCTCCCCGGCCATCAATGTGACGTAGCAGTAGATGCCCTGGCCCTTGATGTCGTGGGGGTAGCCGACGACGGCGGCTTCCGAGACCTTCTCGTGCGAAACCAGCGCGGATTCGACCTCGGCCGTGCCCATGCGGTGACCGGAAACGTTGATGACGTCGTCGACGCGGCCGGTGATCCAGTAGTAGCCGTCGGCGTCGCGCCGGCAGCCGTCGCCGGTAAAATACTTGCCCTTGTAGGTGGAAAAATAGGTCTGCACGAAGCGCTCGTGGTCGCCATAGACAGTGCGCATCTGGCCCGGCCACGAATCGGTGATGCAGAGGTTGCCGCTTGCAACACCTTCCAGCACCTTGCCGTCGCTGTCGACAAGTTGCGGCTTGACGCCGAAGAACGGCCGCGTCGCGGACCCTGCCTTCAGGTCAGTGGCACCGGGCAGCGGCGTGATCAGGATGCCGCCAGTCTCGGTCTGCCACCAGGTGTCGACGATCGGCACCTTGCCGTTGCCGACGACGTTGAAATACCACTCCCAGGCTTCCGGGTTGATCGGCTCGCCGACCGTGCCGAGCACGCGCAGCGATTTGCGCGAGGTTTTGGTGACATGGGCGTCGCCGGCACCCATCAGCGCGCGCAAAGCCGTCGGCGCGGTGTAGAAGATGTTGACCCTGTGCTTGTCGATGACCTCCCAGAAGCGGGATTGCGACGGATAGTTCGGCACGCCTTCGAACATCAGCGTGGTCGCGCCGTTGGCGAGCGGCCCGTAGACGATATAGCTGTGGCCGGTGACCCAGCCGACATCGGCGGTGCACCAGTAGATGTCGCCGTCGTGGTAGTCGAAGACATATTGGTGGGTCATCGAGACATAGACGAGATAGCCGGCGGTGGTGTGCAGCACGCCCTTCGGCTTGCCCGTCGAGCCCGATGTGTAAAGGATGAACAGCGGGTCCTCTGCCTTCATCTTCTCCGGCTTGCATTCCGCCTCAACTGTCGCGATCTCGTCATGGTACCAGACGTCGCGCCCCGGAGCCCAACCAACCTTGGCGCCGGTGCGGCGCACGACCACGACCTTGTTGACCATCACGAAGTTCTTCGCGGCGATGTCGATCGCCTTGTCCGTGTTCTCCTTCAAGGGAATGGACTTGCCGCCGCGCAGGCCTTCATCGGCGGTGATGACGAAAGTCGATTCGCAGTCGACGATGCGGCCGGCCAGCGCGTCCGGCGAAAAGCCGCCAAAGACCACCGAATGGATGGCGCCGATCCGCGTGCAGGCGAGCATCGCATAGGCGGCTTCCGGGATCATCGGCATGTAGATGGTGACGCGGTCGCCTTTCCTAACGCCGTGCTTCTTCATCACATTGGCGAGCCGGCAGACATGCCTGTAGAGCTCGTTATAGGTGATCTTCCTGTCGTCGTAGGGATTGTCGCCTTCCCAGATGATGGCGGTCTGGTCGCCGCGCTTCTTCAGATGCCGGTCGATGCAGTTCCAGGAAACATTGGTCTGGCCGTCCTCGAACCATTTGATCGAGACCTTGCCGTCGAAGGAGGTGTTCTTGACCTTGCTGTAGGGCTTGAACCAGTCGATGCGCTTGCCGTGCTTGCCCCAGAACTTGTCCGGGTTCTTCACGCTGTCGGCGTACCATTTCAAATAGGTGTCATTGTCGATCAGTGCGTTCTTTTTCCACGCCGGCTGGACGCGATGGACATGAACATCGGACATTTTTTCCATTCCCTCCCAAGACCAACTGCCAGCTTGCCCGCCGAGCAGCATCGCGGCGCAGAGGCCGCGAATTCGCGCGCATTATTAACAGTTCCGCGGTGACGGCAACATTAGACGTTGGATTCGCGCGGCGGGATGCCGCAGACGTCGTTTTCGCCGCTATCAGCACTCGACCACGATCGCTGCTAACCGTATGTTTTTGTGTCGTAAATCCGGTCTATACCACAAAAAATCAATAGACGATTAAGCAAATTGCGCGCACAATTTCAAATTGGGAGGAAAGGAGAATCAACCAGGGGGACCGCGATGCGCGACCAATCCGAAATGGACCTGATGCTCAAGGGCTATGGCTTGACCACGGCCCAGATCCTTTATCATTTTCCCGATCATCCGCATCTGCTGCAGAGCTTCATCTGGCAGGACTACGACATCGCCCCGAAATTTCCGGTGCTGATCCGGTTCATCGAGTTCTGGCAGACCAAGCTCGATGGCCCGCTGCATTCGGTGAGCTATACGCACCAGAAACTGATCGCGCCCAATGAGTGGCGGAAGCTCGATGGCGAGTTCGTGCTGCATTAGTGTAACGGCGCAGGATGTCAGCTTGCAGTTGTATGGCTGTTGAGATCCGCGTTTTACGGCGCCCCCCTCTGTCCTGCCCTCTTTGCCAAAACTTGGCATTTCCCCCACAAGGGGGGAGATCGGATGGTGCAGCGGCTTTCGCCAGATCTCCAACGTGGTTAAAGAGTGGCACGGTCAGCGAAGCTGCCGATCTCCCCCCTTGTGGGGGAGATGTCCGGCAGGACAGAAGGGGGGCGCTGTCCCGCGGCCTGGCGGCCCGCGCGCATTAAACCGCAGGCTGGCTCAGCCGGGCAAAACCCTCCTGCCGGCGATACGGAAAATACGGATAGGCTGCGGTCACCGCGCTTGCTGCGTCGAGCGTCTTGATCTGGTCTGATGTCAATGACCAACCGACGGCACCAAGATTCTGGCGCAGCTGTTCCTCGGTGCGCGCGCCGATAATGACAGAGGCGACGGTCGGCCGCTGCAGCAACCAGTTGATGGCGATCTGCGGCACGGTCTTGCCGGTTTCCCTGGCCACGGCTTCGAGCGCATCGACAACCCTGTAGAGCAGCTCGTCTTCGACCGGCGGCCCGAAGCTTGCGGTGTCGTGCAGCCGGCTTTTTTCCGGCAGTGGCTCGCCGCGGCGGATCTTGCCGGTCAGGCGGCCCCAGCCGAGCGGGCTCCACACCAGCGCGCCAACGCCCTGGTCGAGGCCGAGCGGCATCAACTCCCATTCATAGTCGCGCCCGACCAGCGAATAGTAGACCTGATGGGCGACGTAGCGCGGGTAGCCGTGCTTGTCCGCCAGCCCGAGCGATTTCATCACTTGCCAGCCGGAAAAGTTGGAGACGCCGACATAGCGCAGCTTGCCGGCGCGCACGAGACTGTCCAGCGTCGACAGCACCTCCTCGATCGGCGTTGCGGCGTCGAAAGCATGCAGCTGCAGCAGGTCGATGTAATCGGTGCCGAGACGCTTGAGCGCGTCCTCGACCGCGTTGATGAGGCGCGAACGGGAGGACCCGGCATCATTGGGTCCGTCGCCCATCGGCAGCGAGGTCTTGGTCGAAATCAGCACGGCATCGCGGCGGCCCTTGACGGCCGCGCCGAGCACTTCCTCGGAGGCGCCGTTCGAATAGACGTCGGCGGTGTCGAATAGGTTGACGCCGGCCTCCAGGCAGATGTCGACCAGCCGCCGCGCTTCCGTCGCATCGCTGTTGCCCCAGGCGCCGAACAGCGGCCCCGAGCCGCCGAAGGTTCCAGCGCCGAACGAGAGCGCCGGAACCTTCAGGCCCGAGGCGCCAAGACGTCGATAATCCATCTTTTTCTCCTGTGATGTCTAAGGGGTTCGTCGGGTTGCTACGAGCGGGCAGATGCCGGTTCTCCAAGCGTCGGGCGATCGAGGCGCAGCGCCAGCCACGCCACGGCGAGCGCCGAGAGCGGCAGCAGGGCGGCGACCCAGGTGACGGCGCCGAGGCCGAGGCCATGCGCGATGACCATGCCGCCGAGCCAGGCGCCGGCGGCGTTGCCGAGGTTGAAGGCGGCGATGTTGAAGGACGAGGCGAGGCTCTGGCCGGCGCCTTCAGCCTTTTCCAGCACCCACATCTGCAGCGGCGCTACGGTGGCGAAGGCGGCGGCGCCGAGCAGGCCGACATGGATGACGGCCATCGCCCGGCTGTGCAGGGCGAAGGTCATCGTGCCGAGCACCAGCGCCAGCACAACGAGACTGCCGAGGACGGAAGGCACCAGCCAGCGGTCGGCGAACTTGCCGCCGGCGAGATTGCCGGCGATGAGGCCGCCGCCGAAGACAAGCAGGATCGGCGACACCGCCGCTTCCGCAAAACCGGTGATCTCGGTCAGCAGGGGGGCGATATAGGTGAAGACGGCGAAGACGCCCGCATAGCCCAGCACGGTGACGGCGAAGCCAAGCAGAACCGGGGCGCGGCCGAGCAGGGCGAGATCGCCGCGCAGGTCGCTCTTTTCCAGCGCTGCCGGGCTGCGCGGCACCAGCAGGAGAATGATGGCGAAGGCGACGATGCCGACCAGGGTTACAGCCCAGAAGGTCGCCCGCCAGCCGAAGGCCTGGCCGAGCCAGGTGCCGAAGGGCACGCCGAGGATGTTGGCGATGGTCAGGCCGGTGAACATCAGGGCGATCGCCGAGGCCTTCCTGTTGGGAGCGACCAGCCCGGTCGCAACCACCGCACCAACGCCGAAGAAGGTGCCGTGGGCGAAGGCGGTGAGCACGCGGGCAGCCATCAGCGTCCAGTAGTCGGGGGCCAGCGCGCAGGCGAGGTTGCCCAGCGTGAAGACCGCCATCAGCGCCAGAAGCACGGTCTTGCGCGGCCAGCGGCCGGTGGCGATCGTCAGCAGCGGCGCGCCGATGACGACGCCCAGCGCATAGCCGGAGATCAACTGGCCGGCGGCCGAGATCGAGACGCCGAGATCGGCGCTGACGTCGAGCAGCAGGCCCAGATGACGAATTCGGTGACACCGATGCCGAACGCACCACCGGCGAGAGCATAAAGTGCAAGAGGCATTGCGGTTCCCACTCCGATGACAGCAGTTTTGACGACAGGACGCCGTGTCCTCCTGCGCCCCGGCCCGGAAGATCGTGTTGCCATGTGCTGTGAACCAGCCTTGCGTCGGGCACATTGTCTGTGAAATAGATTCACGAATGGCGAGGCCTGACATCAACCGCTCCGGCGAGATCGAAGTGTTTGTCCGTGTCGTCGAAGCGGGCAGTTTTTCGGCTGCGGCGCGGATGCTGCGGATGACGCCGTCGGCGGTGAGCAAGCTGATTGCGCGGCTTGAGGCGCGGCTTGGCGCGCGGCTGATCAGCCGTTCGACGCGCAAGCTCCAATTGACTCCAGAAGGCGCGGCCTTCTTCGACAGCGGCGTGCGCATCCTGGCCGACATGGCGGCAGCCGAGCGCGAGGCGGCGGCCGGTGCTGCGCCGCGCGGCCGGCTGCGGGTCAACAGCTACGTGCCGTTCGGGCAGCACCGGCTGATCCCGCTCTTGCCGCGCTTTCTCGAACGCTATCCGGAAATCGCCATCGATCTGGTTTTGACCGACAATGTCATCGACCTGATGGAGGAGCGCGCCGATGTCGCCATCCGCGCCGGGCCGCTCGGCGAATCACGTTTGGTGGCGCGCAAGCTCGGGCAGAGCCGGCTGGTCGTCGTCGCCGCGCCATCGTACATCAGGACGCATGGCGCGCTCCAAACGCCGGCCGATCTCGATCATCACAACCGGATGGGTTTCTGCTTCGTGCGCCATGTCGACGGCTGGCCCTTCGTCGCTGCGGCCGGCGACGCCTTCATCGTCCCGATCACCGGAAACGCGCTGGTCAGCGACGGCGAGGCGATGCGGCTGATGGCGCTTTCGGGCACTGGCATCGCCCGGCTGGCGCGCTGGCATGTCGAGCCCGACATCGCCGCCGGCCGGCTGGTCCCGCTTCTGGAGGACTTCAACCCCGGCGACGAGGAGCTTACCCACGCTGTTTACGTCGGCCAGGGCAAACATTTGCCGGCCCGAGTGCGGGCCTTTCTCGACTTTCTGGTCGAGACGGTCCGGCTGAGCTGAGCCCAAGAAAGATCGGGAGCCCGCCGGCTCCCGAAATCGAAGATGAGATTTACTTCTTCTCCGCAAAGGGCGCCGGACGCCGGCCAGCCGCCTGGCGCTCGAGCATCCAGCCCGGATATTCGGATGGCAGCGCGCTGACTTCGTCGAGACGAGCAAGATCGTCGCTGTCGAGCTTCAACTCGGTGGCGGCAAGGTTCTGTTCGAGCTGCTCCATGCGGCTGGCGCCGATGATCACGCTCATCACGAAAGGCTTGGCCAAGACATAGCCAAGTGCCACCGTGGCGACGCTGACGCCGTGCTTGCCGGCGATCTCGCGCATGACGGCGACCGCCGCCCAGGCGCGGTCTTCATTGACCGGCGGGAAATTGAAGCTGGCGCGGCGGCCCTCGCCATTGCCAGGCGCGCCGGGTCCGTATTTGCCGGAAAGCAGCCCGCCCGCCATCGGCGACCAGACCATCAGCCCAAGCTTCTCCTCGTTGAGCAGCGGCACGATCTCGCGCTCCAAATCGCGGCCGGCGATCGAATAGTAGGACTGGACCGTCTCAAAACGGGCAAAGCCCTTGCGTTCGGCGATGCCCAATGCCTTGGCGATGCGCCAGGCCGCCCAGTTCGAGACGCCGACATAGCGGACCTTGCCGCTGGTAACCAGATCGTCGAGCGCCCGCAGCGTCTCGTCGATCGGTGTCACCGCGTCGGTGCCGTGAAGCTGATAGAGATCGATATGGTCCAGTTGCAGCCGCTCGAGACTGCCGTCGACCGAATCCATGATGTGGCCGCGCGAGGAGCCGCGCTGGTTGGGGCCGTCGCCCATGGCGCCATGGACTTTGGTGGCGATGATCACGTCCTGCCGCTCGATGCCGAGATTGCGCAGCGACTGGCCGAGAAACCGTTCCGATGCGCCGAAGGAATAGACATCGGCCGTGTCGAAGAAATTGATACCGGCGGCGAGCGAGCGCTGGACGATCCTGTCGACGCCATCCTGGTCGAGGCTGGCGATCAGGCCCCATTGGTTGTTTTGGTCGGCGGCGCCGAAGGTCATGGTGCCGAGACACAGTACGGAGACAAACATCCCCGTGTTTCCAAGTTGACTGTAGCGCATGGTGCGGCTCCGGAAAGTTTTGGAATGACCCGGTCGATATAGGAACGATACGTTTCGTTTCTACTTGTTGGCGTAACAGCCTGGTGGTTCTGGACCAAGCTCCGCGACCGACGATCCGGTGCAACGGGGAACAGATCAGATTGTCCAAGGATCGAGGACCGTCACCCCGGTATCGTCGAAATCGGCGACGTTGCGCGTAACCAGAATGAGGTCGTGGACAAAAGCTGTGGCGGCAATGAGCGTGTCGGCGCTACCCCGTGTGCGGCCAGCCGAGATGCGACCCCACGACAACGCGACATCTTCAGTAACCGCAAGGATGCGGTCGGCATTGTCCCGCCGAAGCTCTCGCAGCCACAGATCGAGGCGCGTTGCCCGTTCGGGATCGACCTTGCGCAGCTTGACGATCCCGCGTTCGATCTCGCCGAGCGTGATGACGCTGAGATTGACCGAACCCGGACCCACTGAAGCTAGCCAAGCGGTGGGCTTGGGCAAGCGTCGTTCCACATCCGAAACGATGTTCGTGTCGAGCAGGTACATCAGAGGTCGATGTCGCGGATCATCGTATCCGAGCGACGGTTGACCTCTTCGGCGAAATCATCATCCCAGACCGGGCCGGTCAGAAGATATTCTGCCAGTGACTTCTTTTTTCCCGACAAGCGGTCATAGTCTTCGGCAGAAAGCACCACAGCCGCGCGCTCGCCACGCAGGGTCACCGTCTGCGGTCCCTCGCTGCGCGCGCGCTGAACCACTTTGGAAAAGTTGTTTTTCGCATCCTGAAGGTGCCAGTTCATCGGTCCTCTCCTGGCTAGCTTGGCTAGATATATGCCTGATGTGCCCGACTATCAAGGCTGATCGCTAAACTGCCGCTAAAATGCCCGCTAGCGGCTGCCGAAGATCGCCGAGCCGACCCTGATGCTGGTTGCACCGAAGGCGATCGCGGTTTCGTAGTCGCCGGACATGCCCATCGAAAGCGCCTCCACCCCTGCCTCCGTGCTGAGCTTTTCCAACAGCGCGAAATGCGGGCCGGGATTCTCATCGGCCGGCGGAATGCACATCAGGCCTTCGATGGCGAGGCCATGGACCTCGCGGCAGCGCGTAACGAAGGGTACGGCTTCGCGCGGCTCGATCCCTGCCTTTTGCGGTTCCGAGCCGGTGTTGACCTGAACGTAGAGTTTTGGTGACCGACCTTGCCTGGCGATTTCCTTGGCGAGTTCGGCGGCGATCTTCTCGCGATCGACCGTCTCGATGACGTCGAACAGGGCGACCGCTTCCTTCGCCTTGTTCGATTGCAGCGGACCGATCAGGTGCAACTCGATGTCGGGGAAGGCTTGCTTCAGCGCCGGCCATTTGGCTTGTGCTTCCTGGACGCGGTTCTCGCCGAAGACGCGCTGGCCGGCGTCGATGACCGGGCGGATATCGTCGGCGCTGAAGGTCTTCGAGACCGCGACCAGCGTCACCGCGCCGGCTTGCCGTCCTGCCTCGCGCTCGGCGGCGGCGATCCTCGCCTTGACCGTGAAAAACTGTTCGACGGCGCTCGCCATCCCTATATCCTGACTCTGGTTTTTGTCCTGGCCGGGGCGTCGCAGTTGACGGGTCCGGCAATCCATGGTGAACACCGCGACGACATTTCCTGAGCCGCCGGGCATGTCCGGCTGTTCGCGCATGCTTTTTAAGTGAAAAACACCCAATGGCAACCGAACGATACAATCCGCGCGCATCAGAGCCCAAATGGCAGAAGGCCTGGGACGCCAAGAAGCTGTTCGAGGCTGACAACGACGACCCGCGTCCGAAATACTACGTGCTCGAGATGTTTCCGTATCCGTCGGGGCGCATCCATATCGGCCATACCCGCAACTACACGATGGGCGACGTGGTGGCGCGCTACAAGCGGGCCAAGGGTTTCAACGTGCTGCACCCGATGGGCTGGGACGCCTTCGGCATGCCGGCCGAGAACGCGGCGATGCAGAACAAGGTCCATCCCAAGGACTGGACCTATCAGAACATCGCCGCCATGCGCGAGCAGCTCAAGGTCATGGGCCTGTCGCTCGACTGGGCGCGCGAATTCGCCACCTGCGATGTCGACTACTACCACCGCCAGCAGATGCTGTTCCTCGATTTCGTCGAGAAGGGGCTGGTGACGCGCAAATCCTCCAAGGTCAACTGGGATCCGGAGGACATGACGGTGCTTGCCAACGAGCAGGTCATCGACGGACGCGGCTGGCGCTCCGGTGCGCTGGTCGAACAGCGCGAACTGACGCAGTGGTTCTTCAAGATCACCGACTATGCGCAGGACCTGCTGGACTCGCTGGAAGGCCTCGACGAATGGCCGGAAAAAGTGAAGCTGATGCAGGCGAACTGGATCGGCCGTTCGGAAGGCCTGCTGATCCGCTGGCCGCTGGCCACTCCAGTTGACGGCGAAGATGAGCTGGAGGTCTACACGACGCGACCCGACACCATCTTCGGCGCCTCCTTCATGGCGGTCGCAGTTGACCATCCGCTGGCCAAGAAGGCGGCCGAAAACAATCCGGCGCTGGCCAAGTTCATCGACGAGGTTCGCCACATGGGCACTTCGGTGGCGGCGCTGGAAACGGCCGAAAAAAAGGGCATGGATACCGGTATACGAGTCGTCCATCCGTTCGACGCGAACTGGACGCTGCCTGTCTATGTCGCCAATTTCGTGCTGATGGAGTACGGCACCGGCGCCATATTCGGTTGCCCGTCCGGTGACCAGCGCGACCTCGACTTCGCTAACAGATATGGCCTGCCGGTCATTCCGGTGGTGATGCCAGAAGGCGAGATCCAGGGAAACTTCCAGATCATCGACGAGGCCTATGTCGGCGACGGCGTGATGATCAATTCGCGCTTCCTCGACGGCATGAAGCCTGATCAGGCGTTCGACGAAGTGGCCAAGCTGCTGGAACAAAAGACCGTCGGCAACCGGCCGATGGCCGAGCGCAAGGTCAACTTCCGCCTGCGCGACTGGGGCATTTCGCGCCAGCGCTACTGGGGCTGCCCGATCCCGATGATCCATTGCGAGGATTGCGGCGTCGTGCCGGTGCCGAAGGCGGACCTGCCGGTCAAGCTTCCCGACGACATCGAGTTCGACCGGCCGGGCAATCCGCTCGACCGCCATCCGACCTGGCGGCACGTCAAATGCCCGCAATGCGGCAAGGATGCACGCCGCGAAACCGACACGATGGACACGTTCGTCGATTCGTCCTGGTATTTCGCGCGCTTCACCGCGCCCTGGGCCAACGATCCGACCGATCCCAAGGCAGCTACCGAATGGCTGCCGGTGGACCAGTATATTGGCGGCATCGAGCACGCTATTTTGCACCTGCTCTATTCGCGCTTCTTCACCCGCGCCATGCGCGAGACCGGCCATGTCGACCTCGCCGAGCCGTTCAGGGGCCTGTTCACGCAAGGCATGGTGGTGCACGAGACCTATCGGGTCGGCAGTGGATCGAACAGCCGCTGGGTTGCGCCCAGCGAGGTGCGGCTGGAAGACGTCGACGGCAAGCGCCGCGCCATCGAAATCGCGACCGGCGAAGAGGCGGTGATCGGCCCGCTCGAAAAAATGTCGAAGTCGAAGAAGAACACAGTGAGCCCGGAAGAGATCACCGACGGCTATGGCGCCGACACCGCGCGCTGGTTCATGCTGTCGGACTCGCCGCCCGAGCGTGACGTCGAATGGACCGACGAGGGTGCCGCCGGCGCGCACCGCTTCATCCAGCGTATCTGGCGCCTGGTGTCGACGGCTGCCGAATCGCTCGCCGGAATCCGACCGGCAGCGGCGAAGGAGGGCGAGGCAGGGACTGTTTCCAAGGCCGCGCACAAGGCGTTGAAATCGGTCGGCGAGGATATTGAAAAGCTCGCCTTCAACCGCGCCATTGCCCGCATCTACGAGCTCGCCAATGCGCTCACCACGCCGCTCAACGAGGCGGCCGAAGGCAAGGCCGATCCGGCGCTCAAGGCTGCCTGCCGGCAGGCCGTCGACATCCTCGTCCATCTGATTGCGCCGGTCATGCCGCATTTGGCCGAGGAATGCTGGCAGACGCTCGGCGGTACCGATATGGTCGCCGAACGGCCTTGGCCCGTCTATGATCCGGCGCTTGTCGTCGACAGCGAGATCGTGCTGCCGGTTCAGGTCAACGGCAAGAAGCGCGGCGATTTGACAATTGCCCGCGACGCGGACCAAGGTGCCGTCGAAAAAGCGGTTCTGGCTCTCGACTTCGTGCAGAAAGCGCTTGAAGGTAGGGCACCGCGCAAGGTGATCATCGTCCCGCAGAGGATCGTCAATGTCGTTGCCTGATCCGAGGAAGACAGAAGTGACGCATTTGCTGCGCCGTATAACGCTGTATGGCCTGGTCGCTTCGGTTGCGCTGGTTTCGGCCTGCACGGTGCGCCCGCTCTATTCGAGCGCGCCGCTGTCGGCCGGCTCGCAAGTCGGGGCTGCCGCCGAACTCGGGTCCATCTCGGTCAAACCGGTCAACACCCGTTACGCCCAGCAGGTCCGCAACAATCTGATCTTCGCGCTCGGCCAGGGTGCGGGCGAGCCGGCGTCCCCCGCCTATTCGCTCGATCTCGGCGTTACCGAACTTGTTGAATCCGCTGCAACCGTGCAGATCACGACCGATGACGACGAGCCAACGGCGGGCACGGTGACACTGACCGCGAATTATCTCCTGACCGACGCCAGGACCGGCAAGACCATCGCGACCGGCAAGCGCTCGATAGCGTCGTCCTTCGACAGGCCGCGTCAGGAGTTTGCCTCCTACCGGGCGCAAATCGACGCCGAGAACCGCGCGGCGCGCGAGCTGGCGGACCTGCTGCGCCTGTCGATCGCCCAGGCTCTGGTCAAGCACGGCAAGACGGTGGCGGGTTAGCGCCGTTCGGCCTGGATCAAGACGTTCCGGCTACCGCCGAGACCTGATCGCTGGCGCAAAAAAAGGCCGATTGCTCGGCCTTTTTTACGCGTCTTGATTTAAGCCGATCTCCTTGATTTCAGCCGATTTTCTGGCCGGTCTTGGCCCAGTCGGCGAGGAACTGCTCCAGGCCCTTGTCGGTCAGCGGGTGCTTGACCAGCGCCTTCAGCGTCGCCGGCGGCGCGGTGATGACGTCGGCGCCGATCAGTGCGGCCTGCTTGACGTGGTTCACCGTGCGCACCGAGGCGGTCAGGATCTCGGTCTGGAAATCATAATTGTCGTAGATGGTGCGGATATCGGCAATCAGTTCCATGCCGTCCCAGCCGCTGTCGTCGATGCGGCCGACGAAGGGCGAGATGAAGGAGGCGCCGGCCTTGGCGGCGAGCAGCGCCTGGGTGGCCGAAAAGCACAGCGTGACATTGACCATGCGGCCGTCCGAGCGGATGTCCTTGCAGGCCCTCAGGCCGTCGAGCGTCAGCGGCACCTTGATGCAGACGTTGTCGGCGATCCTGGCCAGGATCTTGGCCTCGGCCATCATGTCCTTGTATTCGGTGGCGACGACTTCGGCCGAGACCGGGCCCTTGACGATCTCGCAGATCGCTCTGGTGACGTCGGCGATCTTGCCGCCGGATTTGAGGATCAGCGAAGGATTGGTGGTAACGCCGTCGAGCAGCCCCAAATCGTTCAGTTCACGGATTTCCTTGACATCGGCGGTGTCGACAAAAAATTTCATGACGGTCTCCTGAAGATTTTTATCGCATCGGCCTGAAAATCGAATCGATTTTCGGAAGCACGATGCGAGGTTTAAAGTTCTAGAGCGTACTTTGTGCGTCCGGATGGACGCACGTCGCTCTAGTGCATGTCATGCACTTTGGGGTCGGACTTTGATCTAGACGAAAGTCGGGGCAAGGTCACGCCTCATGATCGAAGATTCGCCCTTTGTCGCGGCCGCACCGGTGCTGGTGCCGATGCCCGCCGAGCGGCCCTACACCTATGCCGTGCCCGCCGGCATGCGCGTGGTGCCGGGCTCGATCGTGCGCGTGCCGCTCGGTCCCCGCCAGGTTGCCGGCATCGTCTGGGACGGCGCCGTCGAAAAGGTCGATGCCAAAAAACTGCGCTCGATCGAGCAGGTCTTCGACTGCCCGCCGATCGACCGCGCCATGCGCCGCTTCGTCGACTGGATCGCGCAATACACGCTGTCGCCGCCCGGCATGGTGGCGCGCATGCTGCTGCGGGCGCCGGAGGCCTTCGACCCGGAACCGTGGATCGAAGGCCTGCAACGCACCTTGGCCAGACCCGACCGTGTGACGGATGCGAGGATGCGCGTGCTGGAGACAGCCGAAGGCGGGCTCGCCTGGACGCGGTCCGGGCTGGCGCATGCGGCCGGCGTGTCGTCGACGGTCATCGACGGGCTGAAGGCGCAAGGCGTGTTCGAGACCGTCATGATCCCGCCGCGACCGGTGGTCGCAGCTCCCGATCCGAATTACGCCCAGCCTTCGCTGATGCCGGACCAGCACGATGCGGCCGAGATGCTGCGCAGCAATGTCGCGGCCGGTGCATTCGGCGTAACGCTGCTCGACGGGGTGACCGGATCGGGCAAGACCGAGGTCTATTTCGAGGCGGTGTCGGCGGCGCTCGACCGCGGCAAGCAGGTGCTGATCCTGCTGCCGGAGATTGCGCTGACCCACGCCTTCCTCGAGCGCTTCCAGGAACGGTTCGGCGCCAAGCCGGCCGAATGGCATTCGGACCTGCCGCCAAGGATGCGCGAGCGTGTCTGGCGGCAGGTGGCGGAAGGTGGCGTGCGCGTCGTTGCCGGCGCGCGTTCGGCGCTGTTTTTGCCGTTCAGGGAGCTTGGGCTGATCGTCGTCGACGAGGAGCACGACCCCGCCTACAAGCAGGAAGACCGCGTCTTCTACAATGCCCGCGACATGGCGGTGGTGCGCGGCCACATCGGCGGCTTTCCGGTCGTGCTCGCCTCGGCGACACCGTCGGTCGAAAGCCGGGTCAATGCGAGCCAAGGCCGCTATAGCAGGGCGGTGCTTTCGGCGCGCTTTGCCGAGGCGGCGCTTCCCGACCTGAAGACGATCGACATGCGCCGCGCCCCGCCGGCACGCGGCGGCTTCCTGTCGCCGGTGCTGCTTGGCCATATGCGCCAGACACTGGAGAAGAAGGAACAGTCGCTGCTGTTCCTCAACCGGCGCGGCTATGCGCCGCTGACGCTGTGCCGGGTCTGCGGCCATCGCTTCGGTTGCCCGGTCTGCTCGGCCTGGCTGGTCGAGCACCGCTTTCGCGGCCAGCTCGTCTGCCACCATTGCGGGCACAATGAGCGGCGGCCCGAGGCCTGCCCGGAATGCGGCACGCTCGACCATCTGGTCGCCTGCGGGCCGGGCGTCGAGCGCATCGCCGAAGAGGTCGTCGCGCATTTCCCCGACGCCCGCACCATCGTCCTGTCGTCCGACCTGATGGGCGGCGTGCGGCGGCTGAGGCTGGAGCTTGAAGCCATCGCAAATGGCGAGGCCGACATCGTCATCGGCACGCAGCTCGTCGCCAAGGGCCACAATTTCCCCAACATGACGCTGGTCGGCGTGGTCGACGCCGACCTCGGCCTGGCCAATGGCGATCCGCGCGCCGCCGAGCGCACCTTCCAGCTGCTCAGCCAGGTCACTGGCCGCGCCGGCCGCACCGGCAAGAAGAGCCTTGGCCTGTTGCAGACCTTCCAGCCCGACCACCCGGTCATGCGGGCGATCGTCTCCGGCGACGCCGAGGCTTTTTACGAGCGCGAGATCGCCGAGCGCGAGCGGGCGGTGCTGCCGCCTTTCGGCCGGCTCGCCGGCGTCATCGTCAGTGCGGCGACGCGGGCGGAAGCGGAGGGCCATGCGCGGGGTTTGCGGCGCGCCGCACCTCAGGCCGCCGATCTGTTCGTGCTCGGCCCGGCCGAGGCGCCGCTGTCGCTGATCGGCGGCCGCCATCGCTTTCGCCTGCTGATCCAGGGCGAGCGGCGCGCCGACATGCAGGGGTTCATTCGCGCCATGCTGGCCGAGGGACCGAAGCTGCGGGGCTCGGTGCGCGTGCAGGTCGACATCGACCCGCAGAGCTTTTTGTGAGGCGTTTGGAGTTAGTCTAGTCGGCCGCACGCGGGTCTTGCAATATATTCCAGCACCACACCTCGAGCGCCTCACTCCCTGTGTGGTCTCATGTGGTCATAATGCATAGCGTTCCATAGCGGAGGAATAGCCCGTCATGAAGCGCTTGGTACAACGCGCATCCATACCGGGGCGGCGGTCGGATTCGCGCTGGGCTGATGCGCTTTGCGCAATTCGCCGACGCGCATCTGGCGCATGGCTCTTGCTTCGCTAGAATGCCCGAAATTTCGAAACAGCCATTTGCGAGGGGACAGTATGGAATTTGCGTTTCCGTGGCCGATGAGCCAGGGCGAGTGGCTGGCGTGGTCGAGCGCGGTCGTGACCTTGCTGCTGGGCCTGCTGCTGTTCCTGGCGCCGGGGCTGGGCTTCCGGATTCTCAGACTGCAGGTCAAGCCCGAGAAGGCGGCGGCGATCGCCGAAGGGCGCGGCAGGATGTCAGGCTTTTATCTCGGCGTCGGCCTGTGCTGCATTCTGCTGGCGCAACCGCTGCTCTACATGGCGCTTGGCTTTTCCTGGCTGTTCACCGCCTTCGGCCGCCTGCTGTCGATGATGTCGGATGGCGCCAATACGCCATTCAACTGGGTTTCCATCGTGGTGGAACTGGTGCTGGCGGCGCTGCCGCTTGCCTTCGCCTTCGGCTTTGTGCCTTGAATCAAAGGCTAATTCGGGACCGGCGGTCGAACTGCGCCGCCGGATGCGACAATAGTGCCTGAAAACCATGCCGGGCGACGCATTGCGGTCTTAAAATGCCTGTGCTAGACGGCAATCGACTTTCGGCCGGGGATAGCGGAAGCCGCGTCTTCGTGCTTGGAAAAATGCAGTAAGGTCAAAGATTTAGCCAGAGTTTTCGCTCGCGCCAATAATCTGCGGCCTGTCAGACAAGAGAAAAGACGGTCCGTGGCCCAATCGTCATCGCCAATCTCAGGTGTCGCAGAGCGCTATGCGGGTTCGCTGTTTGAACTCGCGCTCCAGGCGAATTCGGTCGCCCAGGTCGAGGCCGACCTCAACAGTTTCGCGGCGATGCTCGAAGGCAGTGCTGATCTGACCCGCCTGATCAATAGCCCGGTGTTCTCCAGCGAGGACCAGGCCAAGGCCATTGCGGCGATCGCCGACAAGGCAGGGATCACCGGCCTTACCGGCAATTTCCTGCGCGTCGTCGCCCAGAACCGCCGTCTGTTCGCCATCCCTGGCATGATCAAGGCATTCCGCCAGATCGCCGCCGAGCATCGTGGCGAGACCGCCGCTGAAGTGACCTCGGCGCATGCGCTCACCGACGCCCAGCAAACCGAGCTGAAGGCGGCGCTGAAAAGCGTTGCCGGCAAGGATGTCGCGATCACCGTGACCGTCGATCCGTCGCTGCTCGGCGGGCTGGTGGTCAAGATTGGCTCGCGCCAGATCGATACGTCGCTCAAAACCAAACTCAATTCGCTCAAGCTTGCACTGAAAGAGGTCGGCTGATGGACATCCGCGCCGCGGAAATTTCCGCAATTCTGAAAGACCAGATCAAGAATTTCGGCAAGGAGGCCGAGGTCTCCGAAGTCGGCCAGGTTCTGTCCGTCGGTGACGGCATCGCCCGCGTCTACGGCCTCGACAATGTCCAGGCCGGCGAGATGGTCGAGTTCCCCGGCGGCATCCGCGGCATGGCGCTCAATCTCGAAGCCGACAATGTCGGCGTCGTCATCTTCGGCGCCGACCGCGACATCAAGGAAGGCGATATCGTCAAGCGCACCGGCGCCATCGTCGATACGCCTGTCGGCATGGGCCTGCTCGGCCGCGTCGTCGATGCGCTCGGCAACCCGATCGACGGCAAGGGCCCGATCCAGGCGACCGAGCGCAAGCGCGTCGACGTCAAGGCGCCCGGCATCATTCCGCGCAAATCGGTGAACGAGCCGATGTCGACCGGCCTCAAGGCGATCGACGCGCTGATCCCGGTCGGCCGCGGCCAGCGCGAGCTGGTCATCGGCGATCGCCAGACCGGCAAGACCGCGATCATCCTCGACACGATGCTCAACCAGAAATCGGTGCATGAGCACGGGCCGGAAAAGGAAAAGCTCTACTGCGTCTACGTCGCCATCGGCCAGAAGCGCTCGACCGTCGCGCAGTTCGTGAAAGTTCTCGAAGAGCGCGGCGCGCTCGACTATTCGATCATCGTTGCCGCCACCGCGTCCGACCCGGCGCCGATGCAGTACCTGGCGCCGTTCACCGCCTGCACCATGGGCGAATATTTCCGCGACAACGGCATGCACGCGCTGATCTCCTATGACGATCTGTCGAAGCAGGCGGTCGCCTATCGCCAGATGTCGCTGTTGCTGCGCCGCCCGCCTGGCCGTGAAGCCTATCCGGGCGACGTGTTCTACCTGCACTCGCGCCTTCTGGAGCGGGCCGCCAAGCTCAATGACGAAAATGGCGGTGGTTCGCTGACTGCACTGCCGATCATCGAGACCCAGGCCAACGACGTGTCGGCCTACATCCCGACCAACGTCATCTCGATCACCGACGGCCAGATCTTCCTGGAAACCAATCTGTTCTTCCAGGGCGTCCGCCCGGCGGTCAACGTTGGCCTGTCGGTGTCGCGCGTCGGCTCCTCCGCGCAGATCAAGGCGATGAAGCAGGTCGCCGGCTCGATCAAGGGCGAGCTCGCGCAGTATCGCGAAATGGCGGCCTTCGCCCAGTTCGGCTCCGATCTCGACGCCGCCACGCAGCGCCTGCTCAACCGCGGTGCGCGCCTGACCGAACTCCTGAAGCAGCCGCAATTCTCGCCGCTCAAGGTCGAAGAACAGGTCGCGGTGATCTTCGCCGGCGTCAACGGCTATCTCGACAAGCTGGCAATCGATCAGGTCAGCAAATTCGAGCATGGTTTGCTCAGCCACATGCGCTCGGCCGGCAAGGAGGTGCTCGACGGCATCCGCAAGGAGAAGGCACTGTCGGACGATCTGCGCGCCAAGCTGAAGGCGGAGATCGACACCTTCGCCAAGACCTTTGCTTGAATGAGGCCGGTCGGACGGGATCAGGTTTGAAGCATGCCTTCACTAAAAGACCTTCGTAACCGTATCGCCTCGGTCAAGGCGACGCAGAAGATCACCAAGGCGATGCAGATGGTCGCCGCGGCGAAGCTGCGCCGCGCGCAGGAGGCGGCGGAAGCCGCGCGTCCCTATTCGGAGCGCATGGGCGCGGTGCTGGCCAACATCACCCAGGCGATCGGCGGCGGCGGCGAGGCCCCAGCGCTGATGACCGGCACCGGCAAGGACGACGTGCATCTGCTTGTCGTCTGCACCGCCGAGCGTGGTCTGTGCGGCGGCTTCAATTCGCAGATCGCGCGCCTTGCCCGCGACCACATCCGCAAGCTTCTGGCCGACGGCAAGCAGGTCAAGATCATCTGCGTCGGCAAGAAGGGGTTCGACATCCTGCGTCGCGACTACGCGGCGCTGATCCTCGAGCGTGTCGATTTGCGCGAGGTGAAGACGCTGGGCTTCGTCAATGCCGATGGCATTGCCAAGAAGGTCATCCAGCTCTTCAACGAGGGCGGTTTCGACATCTGCACGCTGTTTTATTCGCAGTTCAAATCGGTGATCAGCCAGATCCCGACAACCCAGCAGATCATCCCGGCAGGCGTGCCTACCGCTCCCGCCGAAGCGACGGACGGCGGCAGTGCCGTCTATGAATACGAGCCGGAGCCGGGCGAAATCCTCTCCGATCTCATTCCGCGCAACATTTCCGTCCAGGTTTTTCGCGCCCTGCTCGAAAACGCCGCCGGCGAGATGGGCGCCAAGATGAGCGCCATGGACAATGCGACGCGCAACGCCGGCGACATGATCAACAAATTGTCGATCACCTACAACCGCCAGCGGCAGGCGCAGATCACCAAGGAATTGATCGAAATCATTTCGGGCGCCGAGGCGCTCTAGGCGCGCTCCCATGAGGGTCAGCGACCTTCAAGCGGATCGCGTGAGAAACAAAGGACGAGAAGGGTAAAGACGATGGCGAAAGCAGCGACCCCCAAGACGGCGGCTCCGAAGGCCGCCGCGAAGGCAGTGGCACCGGCAGCAGCAGCGAAGGCCGCACCGGCCACGAAGGCGGTCGCGCCCGCCAAGGCCGTCGCATCCAAGGCGCCGAGCGTTTCCATCAAGAAAACCGGCCTTGCCGGCAAGGTCCGCCAGGTCATCGGCGCCGTTGTCGACGTGCAGTTCGGCGAACATCTGCCGGCGATCCTGAACGCGCTGGAGACGGTCAATGTCGGCAACCGCCTGGTGCTCGAGGTCGCCCAGCATCTTGGCGAGAACACCGTGCGCTGCATCGCCATGGATTCGACCGAAGGTCTGGTCCGCGGCCAGGATGTCTATGACACCGGAGCGCCGATCACCGTGCCGGTCGGCCCGGGCATGCTCGGCCGCATCATCAACGTCATCGGCGAGCCGGTCGACGAGGAAGGTCCGGTCGATGGCATCGAGATGCGCGCGATCCACCAACCGGCGCCGTCCTATGTCGAGCAGTCGACGGAAGCGCAGATCCTGGTTACCGGCATCAAGGTTCTCGACCTGCTGGCACCCTACGCCCGTGGCGGCAAGATCGGCCTGTTCGGCGGCGCCGGCGTCGGCAAGACGGTGCTGATCCAGGAACTGATCAACAACGTCGCCAAGGCGCATGGCGGCTTCTCGGTGTTTGCCGGCGTCGGCGAACGCACCCGCGAGGGCAACGATCTCTATCACGAGTTCATCGAGTCCGGCGTCAACAAGAAGGGCGGCGGCGAAGGCTCCAAGGCAGCACTTGTCTTTGGCCAGATGAACGAGCCGCCGGGCGCGCGCGCCCGCGTCGGCCTGACCGGGCTGACGGTTGCCGAATATTTCCGCGACCAGGGCCAGGACGTGCTGTTCTTTGTCGACAACATTTTCCGCTTCACGCAGGCGGGTTCGGAAGTGTCGGCGCTGCTCGGCCGTATTCCTTCGGCCGTGGGCTACCAGCCGACGCTGGCCACCGACATGGGTGCGCTGCAGGAGCGCATCACCACGACGACCAAGGGCTCGATCACCTCGGTGCAGGCGATCTATGTGCCGGCCGACGATCTGACCGACCCGGCGCCGGCGACCTCGTTCGCCCACCTGGACGCGACGACCGTGCTCAACCGTGCGATCTCGGAGAAGGGCATCTACCCGGCTGTCGATCCGCTGGATTCGACCTCGCGCATGCTCGACCCCATCGTGGTCGGCGAGGAGCACTACCAGGTCGCGCGCCAGGTGCAGTCGATCCTCCAGCGCTACAAGTCGCTGCAGGATATCATCGCCATCCTGGGCATGGACGAACTGTCGGAAGAGGACAAGCAGACGGTGGCCCGCGCCCGCAAGATCGAGCGCTTCCTGTCGCAGCCCTTCTTCGTCGCCGAAGTGTTCACGGGTTCGCCGGGCAAGCTGGTCGACCTCGCCGACACCATCAAGGGCTTCAAGGGTCTCTGCAACGGCGACTATGACCACCTGCCGGAAGCCGCCTTCTACATGGTCGGCGGCATCGAAGAAGCGGTCGAGAAGGCACAACGCCTGGCGGCCGAAGCGGCGTAATCAAGCGAATAGCGAATAGGGAGTAGCGAATAGGGGCGATGTGAGCCGAGCGTTTTTGTCTATTCGCTACTCACTACTCGCTATTCGCTAAAATCGATCATGCCTGAAGCTTTCAAATTCGAACTGGTTTCGCCGGAGCGCCTGCTGGTTTCCGAGCAGGTTGAATCCGTCGTCATTCCGGGCGCCGAAGGCGAAATGACAGTCATGGCCCATCACGCGCCGGTCATGACCACGATCAAGCCCGGCGTCGTCACGGTGAAGACCGCAGAAGGCAAGGCAGAGCGCTACGTCGTGTTCGGCGGCTTTGCCGACATTGTTCCGGCCGGCTGCACGCTGCTGGCCGAATCGGCTGTAGCCGTCGGCGACATCGACCGCGCCGACCTCGCCCGCCGTATCCAGGAAGCCAGGGAAGACGTCGCCGACGCCAAGGACGACGAGACGCGCAGCAAGGCCGAGCAGTTCCTTAGCCAGCTCACCACACTCGAAGGCGCGATTTTGCCGGCATAGGGCGGGGCGCTCTCTTGCCTTCTCCCCTTGTGGGAGAAGGTGGATTGGCGCGCAGCGCCAAGACGGAAGAGGGGTGTTGGACGGAGTGCTGTCGGCGCCAAGCTGGAGCACCCCTCATCCGACCTCGCTTCGCGAGGCCACCTTCTCCCACAAGGGGAGAAGGTAAGTGCCTCAGCCCGTTCGCGATCTACCGCGCGCATGGCGCGTTGCAGGCCGGCCTCAGAGCTTTTCGCCCTCAATGCCCAGCGCTGTGAAAGCAGCAGCCACGCCGCCCTGGCGCAGGCGTTCGAGATGGGCGGCCGCGAGGTCGATCAGCGTCAGGCGCTCGGCACCGCCCTTGGCGAAGCCGGCCAGGTCGAACACCGCCACCACCGCTTCGCCAGCCGACAGATGCCGAGTGTCGAGTGCGGCCAAAGCCAAGTCGAGCGGGTCGGTGAAGTGGTTTTCCGGCAAGGCTTTGCCGCGCGCCTCGCAAGCCGCGATCCAGGCGGCCACCACCAGCATCAGATAGGCGGGCGGGGCACCGTTACTCATCCGCTCCATTGCCGAGGCAATGATGCGCTGAGGCAGTTTCTGGCTGCCATCATTGGCGATCTGCGCCGTCCGATGGGCGAGCGCGGTGTTCGAATAACGATTGGCGAGCTGGGCCGTGTAGTCGGTCGTGTCGAGCCCGGCGTCTTTCGGCAGTGTCGTGATCGCCTCGGCCCACAATCCGTCGACGAATTGCCGGATCGCCGGATCGGCGAAGGCGCGGTCGACCGTCTCATAGCCGCTGAGCAGGCCAAGATAGGCGATCGCCGAATGCGAGCCGTTGAGCAGGCGCAGTTTCATGTCCTCGAACGGCCCGACGTCACCGACCATGGTGACGCCGAACCTTTCCCAGGCCGGCCTGCCCGCCGGGAAATCGTCTTCGACCACCCATTGGCAGAACGGCTCGGTCATGACAGGCCAGGCGTCGACGACGCCGAGCTGGCCCGATATCCGTGCCCGGTCGGCATCGGTGGTCGCCGGCACGATGCGATCGACCATGCTCGACGGAAATGCCACCTCGTCAGCGATGTGGCGGGCGAGATCGGTACCGCGCAAAGCGCCGAATTCGACCAGCAGCCGGCGCAGCGTGGCGCCATTGGCAGGGAGATTGTCGCAGCACAGCACGGTGAATGGCTGGATACCGGCGACGCGGCGGCGCGCAAGCGATTCGGCCAGAAAACCATGCGTCGTCCGCGGCATTTGCGGGTTGGCCAAATCGTGGACGATGTCGGGATGGGCTGTGTCCAGTCCGCCACCCGCCGCCCTGAGATAGGCTTTTTCGGTGATCGTCAGTGTGACGATGGCGGTGCGCGGATCAGTCAGCGCGGCCAGCACCGCACCGGGATCTTCCGGCGCCACCAGCATCGACAGGATCGAGCCGACGACGCGCAGGCTTTCGCTGTCGCTGCTCCTGACCGCCAGCGTGTAAAGTCCGTCCTGCGGCGCCAGCGCGTCGCGTGTGTCGGCGCTTCGCAGCGAGACGCCGACAATGCCCCAATCCGTCTCTCCTGCCTCCAGGCAGTCGTCGACATAGGCTGCCTGATGGGCGCGGTGGAATGCGCCGACGCCGAGATGGACGATGCCGGGTACGACACGGTTGCGGTCGTATCCGGGGACCGCGACCGAGGCCGGCAATGCCTGCCGCGTGCTGTTGGAAAGGCGTCTGTCTGTCATCGTGCGATGGGTCTGATCGAGCTCGTGCCGGGCGTGGCCGGCAATGCGGCGTAACATCCGTTTCGTTCCCGCACAATGGGCTAACGTTGCGTTAAAGTCATCATACAACAATCTATTTTTTGTATGTTGACATTATTTCTTTCCGATCCTACCGATTGCCGGGTTTGGAGGAACGACGTGGCCGCATTGACCGATCCGGATCTGCTGTTTCCGTCGGAGGCGCGTCCGCTGTCGTTCGCCCGCGATCTTTACGCAGCTGTCAAGGATCTGCCGATCGTCAGCCCGCACGGTCACACCGATCCGCGCTGGTATGCGCTCAACGAGGCGTTTTCCGATCCAGCGCAATTGCTTGTTGTGCCGGACCATTACATCTTCCGCATGTTGTTCAGCCAGGGCGTCCGGCTCGAGGATCTCGGCGTGCCAACGCTCGACGGCTCACCGGTGGAGACCGACGGCAGAACGATCTGGCGGCGCTTGCCGAGCACTATCATCTGTTCCGCGGCACGCCGACGCGGCTGTGGTTCGACCATGTGCTTGCCCATCTGTTCGGCATCGAAGAGCCGCTGACGGCCGCAACCGCCGACGGCCATTACGACTCGATCTCGTCCTTGCTGCAGTGGGAGAATTTTCGCCCGCGAGCCCTGTTCGAGCGCTTCAACATCGAGGTCATCGCGACGACCGAAGGCGCGCTCGACGATCTCAGATGGCACCAGATGATCCGCGACAGCGGCTGGGAGGGCCGCGTCGTCACCGCCTACCGGCCGGACGCCGTCGTCGATCCCGATTTCGAAGGCTTTTCTGCCAATCTCGATCGACTCGGCGACATCACCGGCTGCGATACCGGCAGCTGGGCCGGCTATCTCAATGCGCATCGCCAGAGAAGAGCCTTCTTCAAAAGTTTTGGCGCGACCGCGTCGGATCACGGCCATCCGACGGCAGAGACCGCCAATCTGTCGGATGCTGCCGCGCATGAACTGTTCAACCGCATCCGCCGGGGTTCGGACGACGAGCGTGAGCGAAAACTGTTTCGCGCCCAGATGCTGACCGAGATGGCCAAGATGAGCCGCGACGACGGGCTGGTCCTGCAGATACATCCCGGCTCCTGGCGCAATCATTCGCCTGCCGTCTTCCAGAGGTTCGGCAGGGACAAGGGTTTCGATATCCCGACCAGAACCGACTATGTGACGGCGCTGAAGCCGCTGCTCGACTGCGTCGGCCTGGAGCGCGACCTTGCAATCATCCTGTTCACGCTCGACGAGACCAGCTATGCGCGCGAACTGGCGCCACTCGCCGGCGTCTATCCTGCGCTGAAGCTCGGGCCGGCCTGGTGGTTCCACGACAGCCCGGAGGGCATGCGCCGGTTCCGCGAGATGACCACCGAGACTGCCGGCTTCTACAACACCGTCGGCTTCAACGACGACACCCGCGCCTTTCCATCCATCCCGGCTCGCCACGACGTGGCGCGTCGGGTCGATTGCGCCTTTCTTGCGCGTCTCGTCGCCGAGCACCGGCTCCGCGAGGACGAGGCGCACGAGCTGGCGCTGGAACTTGCCTATACGCTCGCGAAAAAGGCGTACCGGCTCTAACGGCGCTTGCCGCCATCGTTCAAACGGGAGGAACCAATGCTGCATTTTTCTAGACTGGCGGGAGCTACGCTACTGGCCGCCGCACTGATGGCCGGAACGGCAAGCGCCCAGACGGTCCTGCGCTCGTCCGACACGCACCCGGACGGCTATCCGACGGTCGAGGCTGTCAAATATTTTGGCGAGCTGGTGAAGGAGCGCACGGCCGGCCGCTATTCGGTCGATGTCTATCATTCCGCGCAGCTCGGCGAGGAAAAGGACACGATCGAGCAGGTGCGCTCGGGCGTGATCGACCTCAACCGCGTCTCAATGGCGCCGTTCAACGGACTCATCCCTGAAACCACCGTTCCCTCGCTGCCCTACATCTTCCGCTCGGAAGACCATATGCACAAGGTCATGGACGGACCGGTCGGCGACCAGATCGCGGCGGCGTTCGAACAGGTCGGGCTGGTGCTGCTCGCCTTTTATGACGGCGGCGCGCGCTCCTTCTACAATTCGAAGAAGCCGATCAACACTGTAGCCGATATGGCCGGCTTGAAGTTCCGCGTCATCCAGTCCGACATCTTCGTCGACATGGTGGCCGCACTCGGCGCCAACGCGACGCCGATGCCGTATGGCGAGGTGTATTCGGCGATCGAAACCGGGGTCATCGACGGCGCGGAGAACAATTTTCCGAGCTACGACACCGCCAAGCATGCGGAAGTCGCCAAGCACTATTCGCTCGACGAGCACACGATGGTGCCGGAAGCTTTTGTCATGGCGAAGTCGAGCTGGGACAAGCTGACGCCGGAAGACCAGGCGATCTTCAAGGCGGCCGCCAAGGAAAGCGTCGCCAAGCAGCGTGAGCTGTGGGCCGCCAAGGTCAAGGAATCGCGTGCCAAGGTCGAGGCGGCCGGTTCGCAGATCACGACGCCGGACAAGCAGCCCTTCATCGACGCGATGGGACCGGTCTACGAAAAGCACGTCAAGGACGACAAGCTGAAGGCGATGGTCGAAGCCATTAGGGCCGTGCAGTGATCAGCGGCGGGGGGGGGCGTACCCCCCCCCCCCCGAGGGGGGTCGACAACAGGCCCCCCCCCGCGCCACCAACCCCGGCCCGGGCCGGCCCC
>NZ_JBVVPZ010000033.1:0-22946 GCF_055811415.1 Mesorhizobium sp. WSM4846 | reverse complement strand
AACCCCCTCTACTGCCCGGTTTGGGCCCGTTTTTACTAACCCCCCTCACTGCCCAAAATGTTTCGGGTTTGGTTCTATGCTTTTGGGGGGGGGGGGGTGGGGGGGGGGGGGGGCGCCCCCCCCCCCGCCCCTCTTGCGGAGAGAACCAGTGACCTCCAGCTCAGAACAGAGACCGTCCCTGTCCGGCATCGCGCGCATGATGTCGCGCGTCAGCACGGCGGCGCTGTGGATCGCCGGCATCGGGCTGGTGCTGATGACCGCTTTCGTCGCCTGGCAGGTGTTCGGCCGCTATGTTCTGAACCGCTCGCCGAGCTGGACCGAGCAGGGCTCGGTGATGCTGATGAGCTGGTTCATTTTCCTCGGCGCTGCCGTCGGGGTGCGCGAGAACTATCACCTCGGCTTCGACGTCCTGCTCTACGTGCTGCCGAAAGGCGGAAAGCGTTGGCTGAGGATGATCTCGGATCTCGTCGCGCTCGCCTTCGGCATCGGCATGATCTGGTATGGCAGCCAGCTGGTCGCGCTGACCTGGGGCGCCACCTTGCCGTCGCTCGGCATATCAGGGGGCTGGGACTACGTCCCGCTTGTCGCGGGAGGCGCGCTCATCGTGCTTTTCACGCTGGAGCGCATCGTGCTTCGCCTCTCCGGTGCGCCGATCGACGATGCCCTCGATGAACTGCCCCCGGCGGAAGTCGCAGCCGAACTCGACACAGCGAATGTGAAGGTCTGACGCCATGGAACTCTGGATACTCTTCGGCGTCTTCACCGTCCTGATGCTTATCGGCACGCCGATCGCTTTCTGCCTCGGCGTCGCAAGCTTTGCCACAGTCCTCTACATGGGCCTGCCGCCGCTCATCGTGTTCCAGCGCCTGAATTCCGGCATGAGCGTCTTTTCGCTGCTGGCCATTCCGTTTTTCATCTACGCCGGCGACTTGATGGTGCGCGGCGGCATCGCCAGCAAGATCGTTGCCTTCGCCGGCTCGCTCGTCGGCCACATGCGCGGCGGCCTCGGGCAGGTCAACATCGCCACCGCTACACTGTTTGGCGGCATTTCCGGCTCCGCGGTGGCGGAGGCAGCGGCGGTCGGCGGCTTGATGATCCCGCAGATGAAGGCGCGTGGATATGGAGCGGACTACGCCGTCAACGTCACGTCGATGGCGGCGCTGATCGCGCTGCTGCTGCCGCCGTCGCACAACATGATCATCTACTCGATCTCGGCAGGCGGAAAGATCTCCATCGCCGACCTGTTCACCGCCGGCATCATCCCGGGCCTGCTGTTGGCGCTGGCACTGATGATCACCGCCTATTTCGTGGCGCGCTCACGCGGTTATCCGACCGAGCCGTTTCCGGGCTTCGCCGCCGTCGCGCATCTCTTCGCTGTCGCGGTGCCCGGCCTGCTGCTGATCGCGATCATCTTCGGCGGCGTGCGATCGGGCGTTTTCACGGCCACCGAGAGTTCCTGCATCGCCGTCATCTATGCATTGCTCGTGACTGTCCTGGTCTACCGGCAGATGACCTGGGAAGGTTTCGTTCATGCCACCCATGGCGCCGTGCGCACCACGGCCATGGTGCTGCTCATCATCGGCATGGCGGCGGCATTCTCGTGGTTGATGGCCTTCCTGAAAGTGCCGGCAGCGCTGATAGCCTCGATGAACGCGATCTCGGAAGATCCGCTGGTCGTGCTTCTCCTGCTCAACCTCCTGATGCTGTTCCTCGGCACCTTCATGGACATGGGACCGACGATCATCATCTGCACGCCGATCTTCCTGCCCGTGGCGCAGGCCTACGGCGTCGATCCGGTGCATTTCGGTGTCATCATGATCCTCAACTTCGGCA
Organism: Mesorhizobium sp. WSM4846; assembly: GCF_055811415.1. Lineage (NCBI taxonomy): Bacteria > Pseudomonadati > Pseudomonadota > Alphaproteobacteria > Hyphomicrobiales > Phyllobacteriaceae > Mesorhizobium > Mesorhizobium sp. WSM4846. Next base: position 21,113 of record NZ_JBVVPZ010000033.1, on the reverse strand, counting down.
TCGGGCTGAACACGCCGCCGGTGGGCGCAGTGCAGTTCGTGGCGTGCGCGGTGGGCAAGATATCCGTCTGGGAAGCGATGCGCTCGATCTGGCCGTTCTATGGGGCCGGCCTCGTGGTGCTGGGGCTCGTCACCTACATCCCGGCCATCTCGCTATGGTTGCCGAGCGTCTTCAAATAGGGGCTGGCAATGGCATCGGATATGGCAATCAACCTGAAGGTCGAACGCAAGCCCAAGCTGTCGGAGACCGTGGTCGCGGCGATCCGCAAGCAGTTGCAGGCGGGCGAGATCCAGCCAGGCCAAAAGCTGCCGACCGAGGGTCGGCTGACCGAAACCTTCGGGGTCAGCCGCACCGTCATCCGCGAAGCGCTGGCCAAGCTTGCCGCCGACGGTCTGGTCGAGCCGCGCCAAGGCGCCGGGGTCTTCGTCACCGAGCACATTTCGACGATGTTCGGCACGCTGGCTGCGGACATCGGCAACAAGGATTCGATCGCGCTCAACGTGCTGGAGGTGCGCCTGGCGATCGAGATCGAATCCGCCGGGCTGGCCGCTATCCGTCGCAATGCCGCGCAGGAAGCAGCGATCCAGGAGGCGTTCTTCGAGTTCGAGCGGCTGCTTTTGAACAGCGAGCCGACAGGTCCGGCCGACCTCGCCTTCCACCGGGCGATCGCCAGCGCCACCAACAATCCGTTCTATGTCGAGATGCTCGACGTGCTCGGCCGGCGCGCCATTCCTTGCGACGTGACATCGCCGTGGTCGACAGAACTCGCCCAATCCGACGCCTATCAGCGCGGCCTGCAAGACGAGCATCTGGTGATCCTGAACGCCATTACATCAGGCGATGCCGAGTCGGCGCGCGAAGCGATGCGCGCGCATCTCAGCGCCAGCCAGCAGCGCTATCGCGAGCGCCTGCACGCACGCCAGATTTTTTATGCCGATTCGGTCAAGGCCGCGGCAACCGAATGACCAATGAGGCAGCCCAATGGGACAGCAATGAATCACACTGACAATCACACCGACTTCAACTCGCGCTTCGCCATCGACCCTGTTACCGCCGCGGCGATGGGGACGGACGAGCTCCGCCACAACTTTCTGATCGAAGGCCTGTTCCAGCTCGGCCGCATCGGCCTGACCTATACGCATTACGACCGCATGATCGTCGGAGGCGCCATGCCTGCCGGGACACCGCTTCGGCTGCAGGCGATCAAGCCGACCGGAACAGAGAACTTTCTCGATCGCCGCGAAATGATCGCCGTCAACATCGGCGGCGCCGGCATCGTGAAAGCCGGCGGCCAGTCCTACGAGCTGCAGCCGCGGGACATGCTGTATCTCGGCATGGGCGCCAATGAGGTGTCATTCGCCTCAGTCAATCCAGCCGAGCCGGCCAAGTTCTATCTGCTCAGCGCGCCGGCGCATCAGAGCCATCCCAGCCAGCTGATCCGCATCGGCGATGCCAAGCGCCTCGACCTCGGCAGTCAGGCGACCTGCAACGAGCGCTCGATCTTTCAGTTCATCCATGCCGAGGGTGTGAAGACCTGCCAACTCGTCGTCGGCATGACCCAACTCGCCCCAGGCTCGGTCTGGAACACCATGCCGTGCCATGTGCATGACCGGCGCATGGAGGCTTATCTCTATTTCGACCTGCCGGAGACGGCGCGGGTGTTTCATTTCATGGGCGAGCCGGACGAGACACGCCATCTCGTCATGCGCAACGAGGAAGCGGTGCTGTCGCCGGGTTGGTCGATCCATTCGGGCGCCGGCACCTCCAACTACGCCTTCATCTGGGCGATGGCCGGCGACAATGTCGACTATACGGATGTCGATCCGGTAGCGATGGAAGAGCTGCGATGAGCGACCTCTCGGCTTTCAGTCTGGCCGGCAAGCGCATTCTCGTCACCGGCGCCAACACCGGCATTGGCCAAGGCATCGCCCTGTCGATCGCGCGCGCCGGTGGTGCGGTGGTCGGCGTCGGCCGCTCTGCAATGGATGAGACCGCGGAAAAGATCGCTGCTGCGGGCGGCGGCTTCGAGGCGGTGCGCTGCGATCTTGCCGACCACGCCGCCGCCCAGGCGATGCTCGATCGCGTCTGGGACGAAACCGGGCCGCTCGACGGACTGGTCAACAATGCCGGGATCATCCGGCGCGCCGACGCCGTCGATCTGGGGCAAGCCGATTGGGAGGATGTCATGGACGTCAACCTGAAGACGGTGTTTTTTCTCAGCCAGAGCTTCGCCCGGCGCGTGCTTGCCGATCCCGAACGGCGCGGCAAGATCGTCAACATCGCCTCGGTGCTGAGCTTCCAGGGCGGCATCCGCGTCGCCTCCTACACCGCCTCGAAACATGGCGTGCTCGGCATCACTCGGTTGCTCGCCTGCGAATGGGCGTCGAAAGGTATCAACGTCAACAGCATTGCGCCCGGCTACATCGAAACCAACAACACCGAGGCGCTACGTGCCGACCCGGACCGCAGCACGGCCATTCTGGCGCGCATTCCGGCTGGGCGCTGGGGTGGGCCGGAAGACATCGGCGACGCGGCCGTCTTCCTGCTGACGCCGGCCTCAAACTACATGCATGGCGCGGTTGTGCCGGTGGACGGCGGCTGGCTGGCACGATGAGGCGCATGCCCATGATGAGGATGTGGCGATGACCGGAACGAAGATCTTTGCGCATGCCGGCGAGGGCGCGTGGACGCCGACCGCGGATGGCAACCGCAGGCGTGTGCTGCTGCACACGGACGAATTGATGATGGTCGAGTTCGGGTTCGACAAGGGCGGTGTCGGTGCGCTGCATTCGCACCCGCATGTCCAGGCGAGCTATGTCGCCGAAGGCCGCTTCGAGGTCAGCATCGACGGCACGACCGAGATCCTGGAAACGGGAAGCAGCTTCATCGTCCCTTCCAATTTGATCCACGGCGTCAAGGCGCTCGAGGCCGGCCGCCTCGTCGACAGTTTTACTCCGCACCGCGCCGATTTCCTCGACTGACAGTACGACAACGCCCGCAGGTCACTGCGCAGCGGCAGCCTGTCTCGGAAGCAAAAAGCCCGCGCCTCCGGAGAGACGCGGGCGTGTTGCCTGGGCGCTTGTGGCGCCGCGGTACTCAAAACATCACCGCAGGACCTGAACCTGCCGAATCATGGTGAAGATAGGATTAATCGGCCCGAGCCGTTGCGCGATATTCACAGCCAAAGTGAATAGAGGCTGGAATCAAGCTCGCATATCCGCCAATGAGGGGGATACCTTTTCAGACGGAGCCGACGGAGACAGGACTTGAGGAGCGTTCGAATGTCCGAATCGGCTGTCCGGGCGGTCACCCGACGATTCGCCAGGGAGCTTTGGCAGGTCATGTCGCCGCTGCCTCGGGCCGTTCCCCCACTGCCTTTTCGGGCAGCGCCGATCATAGAAATTCCCTGATGCAGGCAGCGGCGGCGAGCGTCCGGGCGGAGGATCCCAAGCGGCGCGTCCTGAAGGACGTGTTCGGCTTCGACGATTTTCGTCCCGGCCAGGACGCCGTGACGGAGGCGCTGCTGGCCGGGCGCCACGTGCTGGCCGTCATGCCGACCGGCGCCGGCAAATCGCTCTGCTACCAGGTCCCGGCGCTGGTCCTGGGCGGCCTCACCATTGTCGTTTCGCCGCTGGTGGCGCTGATGCAGGACCAGGTCGCCGCATTGCGTCTTGCCGGCGTGGCCGCCGATACGATCAATTCCTCGCTCGACCGCGATGCCAATGTCGCCGCATGGCGTCGCGTTGCGGCGGGCCAGACGCGCCTGCTCTATCTTGCACCGGAGCGGCTCATGACCGCGCGGATGCTCGAGGCGCTGGCCAGGCTCGATATCCGGCTGATCGCTGTCGACGAGGCGCATTGCATCTCCCAGTGGGGGCCGTCGTTCCGGCGCGAATATGAAGAGTTGTCGCGGCTGCGCGACATTTTCCCTGATGTGCCGATCATTGCGCTGACGGCGACAGCGGACGAGGCGACGCGCACCGACATCGCCGGACAGCTGTTCGCCGGGCGTGTCGAAACCCTGGTGCTGGGCTTCGACCGGCCGAACATCAAGCTTGGCATCGAGCCCAAGCAGGACGGCAAACGTCAATTGCTGAGCTTCGTAGAGCGTCATGCCGGCCGCAGCGGGATCGTCTATTGCCTGTCGCGCAAGAAGACCGAAGAGATGGCGGCGTTCCTCGAGAAGAACGGGGTGCGCGCGCTGGCCTATCATGCCGGCATGAGCAAAGAGGCGCGCGAGGCCAACCAGAACAGCTTCATGACCTTGTCCGGCGTCGTCATGGTCGCGACCATCGCCTTCGGCATGGGGATCGACAAGCCTGACGTCGCCTATGTCTTCCATACCGATCTGCCGGGCAGCCTCGAAGCCTATTATCAGGAAATCGGGCGCGCGGGCCGCGACGGGCGGGCTGCCGAGGCCCATATGCTCTTCGGTCTCGGCGATATCCGCATGCGGCGGCTTTTCATCGAAGACGAGGACGCGCCGGCGGAGCATAAGAGACGCGCGCATGGCCGGCTCGATACGCTGATCGGTTATTGCGAAACGGCGCAGTGCCGTCGCCAGATCCTGCTTGGCTACTTCGGCGAAACAGCAATGCCTTGCGGCAATTGCGACAATTGCCTTGACCAGACGCCGCATGCGGATGGTGAGGCTGAGGCACGGATCATCCTCGCGGCCATCGCCCAGACCGGCGAGCGCTTTGGTGCGGCCCATGTCGTCGATGTTCTGCTCGGCCATGAAACCGAGAAGATCCTGGCCAGGAACCACCACAGGCTTGCCAGCTTCGGGACCGGTGTGGCGCATAAGAAGGATGTCTGGCTGTCGCTCATCCGCCAGCTCGTCGCGGGAGGGTTTCTGACATTGGACCCAGGCGGCCATGGCGGCCTCGCCATCGCCGAAAAAGGCCGTGAGCTGGCCCGTGGCGAGGTCCCGTTCCGGTATCGCGTAGAGGTGCGGAACCGCGCGGCACAAGGCAAGACTCGTCCCACCCCGAATGCTGCCGCGGGCACTGAAGACCTGGATACCGCGCTTTTGGCCACGCTCAAGGCGGTTCGGCTGCGTCTCGCCCGGGAGCGCCAGGTGCCGGCCTTCGTCATCTTCTCCGATCGCACGCTGATCGACATGGCCGAACGCTGCCCGCGCGACCTCGACGCTTTTGCAGCAGTCAACGGCGTCGGTGCCGCAAAACTCAGGGAATTCGGCGAGATCTTCCTCGGTGCAATCGCTGCGCACCAATCCCGTGGATCGGCCTGAGACAGCCAAAGATCAAGTCCGCGGTGCTGCAGCAGGTCAATTTGCGAGACAGCATTTCTTCGCTTTCTTGCCGCTTCCACAGGGACATGGGTCATTTCGTCCGACATGGCGCAAAGGATTTGTGACCGGCGCTGTCAGGCTCGGCAACTCGTCGAGTCAGGTTTTTTCAGGCAAGGGCGATTGCCAATCTTCCTCGTCAGGATACCCTGCATGGCGGCTCCATTCCAACGCTTCAAGAACATCGTCGATATAGCCGAGACCGGCGCGCCTGAATCGGTCCTCGATATCGTTCGGGCTTTGCTCGGCTGCCAGGAGATCGTCTTCGAAATCACTGAGTTCAAGCATGCCCAATGGGACGCGGCCCTGGTCCCAGGCGCTGTGAACCAGCGGCGCCAGGTCGCGAAAGCCAAGCCGGGAGACCGAAATCGAGCGCCGCAATGCTCCCGGCTACGATACGGCAGCCGGTCTTCTGCTCGACCTCAAGGCGATCGCCGAGGAGCGGGGGACGATTGGCGAGTTCGCCCGCCGGCTGCAGGCGATCCGCGAACGGCATATCCGCAAGGGGCGCTTCATCGATCGGCTGAAGCCAATAGGGTAGCATCGCAGGCAATAGCAGCAAGTCACAGCCGGTGTCGTAGCCCGGCGGGCTTTCCGATGAGGACTGGTCAAAGCTTGCCCTCTGCATTAGGTTACATGTAACCACTAGCAGGAGAATCGTCATGGCCTCGGCATCGAAGCCTAAGTCCTCGGGCATGAAGGTGCGGGAACATCGTGAACGTCTGCGCCGGCAAGGTCTGCGCCCGATACAGATTTGGGTGCCGGACGTGCGTGCGCCGGCCTTCCGTTCGGAAGCGCATCGCCAGTCACTGGCGGTTGCGGCAAGCGCCCATGCAAGCGAGGATCAGGCGTTCATAGATATGATTTCCGATTGGGACGCGATATCGGATTGGGGTGATGAATGAAGCGTGGCGATATCTGGACGGTCGCCGGCGACAAGGATTACGCCGGCAAACCGCGCCCTGTCGTCATCATCCAGGATGACAGTTTCGATGCGACGGATTCGATCACCATCTGCGGCTGCACGACCGACGAGACGGACGCGCCATTGTTCCGTCTGTCCGTCGAACCGAACGAGCGCAACGGGCTGCTCACCGTCTGCCGACTGATGGTGGACAAGATCACCACGGTTCCAAAGTCCAAGATCGGCGCAAATATCGGGCGGTTAGACGACGCGGACATCCTGCGCCTCAATCAGGCCGTTATCGTTTTCCTCGGCTTGGCCGTGTCGCCGAGACTGAAGCCGTGACGGTGAGGATGACAGAATCCACGGAGCCGTCGAGCCTCGGCTGTAATACTGCGAAATCGATCATTTTCAGCCTTCGGCAGCAGGCTCTCACACCGATGCTGCAATCAGCACCTGCTTCGTCTCACAGCTGCGATCGCAGCCTCCTGCTGCTGCAATTGCTCGATTTTCGCGTTCTGGCGGACAGTGACAGTAGTGGCGACACGCCGGGCTCCCCATAGCCAGTTCGGAATGTTGGTTTTCGCGACTTTGCCCCGGGTGATCGCTGTCGCCGACAGCTCCTTGGCGACTTCGCCCATGGCCACGTTGAGTTCGACGCAACTCATCCTGTCGTATTTCGCGGCATCAAAGGATGCATGGAAGCGCGATGCGCAACCTCCGACAAACACGATGCTGCATATCAGGGATATGGCTGGCGAGATGGCTTTCATTTTATCAAGCAGATTTGACGCCGGACGGGCGAATGAGGCATGTGAAGCTCTACAACACTCTGCCCTGGCGTCATTCCCTATTCAACCTCGAAGAATTTCGAGAGAGCCGCTGCGGTCTGGTGAGGGTGCTCTTCTGGAAAGAAGTGCCCGCCCGGAACGGGACCTCCTTCAACTCTGTCGGCCCATTTCCTCCAGATAGCCAGCGGTCCGCCTTCCTCCGCATACCAGGTCTCCAGGCCGCCCTGGCTACTCCACAGTGCGAGGAGCGGACACTTGATGCGACGACCGTTTATCTGGTCCAGCGCGTCATGTTCACGATCGATCGTGGCAGCGGCCCGATACTCTTCGCAAATCGCATGAATATGAACGGGATCGCGAAGCGCCTTGACATAGGCCTCCCTGATCGTTGCAGAGAACATTTCTGCCGGCGATCCCCACTGCACAATCGCATTGTCGACGATGGCATCGGGCGCCGCGCCTATCAGTCGCTCCGGCAGCGGTTCCGGTTGCGCAAGAAGGCTCCAGGGCCAGAAGCCGAGAGCCAGTCTGGCATCCGCCCTGTCCCACGCGGCGGCGGTCGGGATGACGTCGAGGACCGCGACCTTGGATATCTCATCTGGGTGATCGAGCGCCAGGCGATAGGCGACCCGCCCGCCGCGATCGTGTCCGGAAACCATGAACTGCCCAAATCCCAACTGCTGCATGAGTTGAACCATGTCTCCAGCCATGGCGCGTTTGGCGTATGGGCTATGCTCGGCAGAGGAGACCGGGCAGCCGCTTTGCCCATAGCCTCGAAGATCGGCGGCGACGACTGTGAAGTGGGGCGCCAGGGCCACGGCGATATCCCTCCACATCAGATGCGTTTCGGGAAAACCATGAAGCAGCAGCAGCGGCGGACCCGTTCCGCCGACCCTTGCGAAAATGGTCGTCTCGTCCAGTTGCAAGCTGGTGGCGCTGAAACCTGCAAACATTGTTCGTCTCCCTCGGCGTGCCCTCAGGCAACAACGCACAATTTAGCAGAAGGATCACGTCAGCTGCCGTGCCTGGTGGAGAGGCGGTAACGGAATTTTCCTCAATGGCTGGTACGGGTCACTGATATTTCGATCGGCGCACCCCATATGAGCGGCAAGAGTGTCGCTTGAGGGTTTGCTATGATGATTTCGCGTTCGAGCCGGTTTGCAGTTTTGTTTGCAGGACTGTTCCTGGCATTTTCCATGGTCACGGCCGATTACGCTGAGGCGCGGCGTGGCGGCAGCTTCGGCAGCCGCGGCACGCGTACGTTCCAGTCTGTCCCGCCGACCAGGACGGCGCCACAGCCGGCCGCGCCGGTCGAGCGCTCGATGACGCCCAACACCGCAACCAACAATGCGGCGCGCCAGACACCGGCAGCCCAACGACCAGGGATGTTCAGCGGCCTCGGCGGTTCGATGATGCGCGGCCTGCTGCTCGGCGGTCTGATCGGACTTCTTTTGGGCCAGGGGTTCGGCGGCTTGGCTGGCATGTTGGGCCTGCTGCTGCAAGGACTGCTGATCGGCGGCGCGATCATGCTGATCATCCGCTTTTTCCGGTCGCAATCGGCACGCAACCAGGCGCCTGCCATGGCCGGTGTGCCGCGGAGCATGGGCAATTTTGGGCGAAACGCGGCAGCCCAGCGCGAGGCGGACAACGTCACATCTTTCCCCGTTCCAGGCATCGGGTCTGGCTTTGGCCGGACGGCTCCGGCTAACGATCAAATTACGATGACGCCGGCCGATCTCGATACATTCCAGCAGCGGTTGACCGAAGTTCAGGAAGCGTTCGGGCGTGAAGACCATGCTGGCCTGCGCCGGCTGGCGACCCCCGAGATGGTGTCGTACCTGTCCGAAGAACTTGCCGACAATGCCAAAAACGGCATCAGGAACGAGGTGTCGAACGTCAGCCTGTTGGAGGCCGATATTGCGGAGAGCTGGCGGGAAGACGATCGCGACTACGCGACGGCTGCCTTGCGCTACGAGTCTCTCGACGTGATGCGCGATCGCGCCAGCGGCAAGATCGTCGCGGGCGAAGCTGATCGGCCGACGGAAACAACCGAACTGTGGACCTTCACGCGCCAGAACGGCGGCGACTGGAAGCTCGCGGCGATACAGCAGCCCTGACCGTTACGCTGCAGCCTCGGCCGTTCACGTCCTCTTGCGATGGCTTCAGTGGCAAGAACCTCGAAGTCCCCGGCATCGATAGTCAGTCGCGATGGCGCAGCGCATCGACCAGGGCAACGAAAGCAGGCGAGGATTGCCGGCGGCTCGGATAATAGAGATGGTAGCCATCCCAATAGGGCGACCATCCTTCCAGGACCCGCGCCAGCCGACCTTTGGCGATGTGGGGAAGGGCCATTTCTTCCGGAACATAGCCGAGGCCGCGGCCGGCCAGCGCGGCGCCCAGGACATGAAAGATGTTGTTGAAGACGAGCTGCCCATCGACGCGAATTTTGATCTCGCGGCCGTTCTCCTCGAACTCCCACACATAAAGAGCCCCGGACGTTGGAAAACGGTAGTTGATGCAATTGTGCTGCACGAGGTCCTGCGGCTTCTCCGGCGCAGGATGCTCGGCAAAGTAGGATTCTTCGCCGACGACCGCGAACCGGAAATCCGGTCCGATGCGAGCCGAGATCATGTCTTTCGCAAGCTGCTCGCCCATGCGAATCCCGGCGTCGAAGCGCTCCGTCACGATGTCGGTGAGGCCGTTGTCGAGCAGGAGTTCGACCTTGATGTCGGGATATTTCGGGAGAAAGCGTTTCAGCTTGGGCCAAAGGATGCTGCTGATTGCAAAGTCGGGCGCTGACAGCCGGATGGTTCCGGCGGGCTTTTCCCTCAGTTCGTTCAGGGCATCGACCTCGATTTCGATCTGGTCAAAGTGCGGCCCAATCCGCTGCAAAAGCCTCTCTCCCGCCTCTGTGGGAGCCACCGCGCGGGTCGTGCGTGTGAGCAGGCGAACGCCAAGGCGCGCTTCGAGTTGACGGATAGTGTGGCTTAGCGCCGATTGCGATATGCCGAACCGGGCTGCGGCGCGCGTAAAGCTGCGCTCCCGAGCAACGGCCAGGAACGCGAGCAGATCGTTGACATTCTGCCGCGACACTCATGAATCCTTGTAATAGCCAGACCTCGATTATATCGGATAAATCGAAGGCGAATACAGAGACTTCATTGAGCGGCAGCTATTCAATCCGCCGCTCGCCCGGCGACGAACTACGAGCGGATTGCGCAGGTTTCAGTCGGTGCGTTCAACGCGGATGGTGACGGAACCGGGACGATCGAAGATCGAGGCGTCCCCAGTGACCTGCCCGAGCCTGATGATGCCAGGTGCCGGGAGGCGGCCGCTCCGATAGTAGATCACGAAATGATCGGAACTCCACAACCCAAGCGTGCCGACAGAAAAGTCGCGCTGCCGCGCCAGCTCGGGCAAGGCGGAAGGCAGATTGCCGGTCTTTTCCTGGCGCAGATGATCGGACATCTCGATCGTGAGCGGCAGCATCTGCGCCAGAGATCTTGCGGCCTCGTTATCGGCGAGATCGGCTGCGACCTCGCCCCAATCCGAAGACATGCGAATTCGTTCTTGAGCCATGGCAGATCCAACCGTTCCGAGTGCGATAACAGCGGCGTTCAGCAATAGTTTCAGCATGCCGTGTCTCCCGATCTATGCCGATGGAGCCTGTTCCGCGACAGGCTCCATCGCGCCGCTCACGCGGAGAGGTGCTGATTGAAGAAGCTGGTCAGCTTGTCGAACGGGATCAGGTCGACGCGATCGTAGAGGTCGACGTGCCCGGCGCCGGAAACCCACACAAGCTCCTTTGGCTCGGCCGCCCGCTTGTAGGCATCCTCGCTGAACTCGCGGGAGTGAGCCTGATCGCCCGCGATGAACAGCATCGGGCGCGGCGAGATCGTCTCGATGTCGTTGAACGGGTAGAAATTCATGAACTTGACATTGCTGGTCAGCGTCGGATGCGTGGTGATCTGCGGGTTTGCGCTTGCGGGCGTGAATTCACCCCGCGGCGTGCGGTAGAAGTCATAGAACTCCCGCTGGATCGGATGGGTGTCGGCGGTCAGCTCATGCACCGTGCCGCTGGTATATTCGACCTCACCGCCTTCAAACTCGGCCCAGCGCCGCTCGGCAGCTGCAGCAATGACATGCTTGCGCTGCTCGACGCTCAGCGAATGATTAAGCGCGTTGCGGTTGGCGGCCCCCATGTCGTACATGCTGACGGTCGCGACGGCGCGCATCCTCGGGTCGATCTTGGCCGCGCTGATGACGAAACTGCCGCTGCCGCAGACGCCGATCGCGCCGATGCGGTTTCTGTCGACGAATGGCCGTGTGCCCAGGAAATCGACCGCGGCGCTGAACGCTTCGGCGTAGACATCCGGCGAAACGATCTGGCGGGCCTCGCCCTCGCTCTCGCCCCAGAACGGCAGGTCGATGGACATGGCGACGAAGCCCTGTTCGGCCATCTTGGTGGCATAAAGATTTGCGCTCTGCTCCTTCACCGCACCCATCGGATGCCCGACGACGAGCGCCGGATGGCGCGCATTGCGGTCGAGGTCGTTGGGAACGAACAGATTCCCCGCGACGTTCATCTCGTATTGGCTCTTGAAGGCAATCTTTTCCAGCGTCACCCGATCGCTGGTGTAGAAGTTGTTGGCACCGCTTGACATGTCTTGAGCCTTTGCGAAGGGGATGCTGAACAGCGACGCCGCACCGAGCGCGGCAACGCCGGCACCGGTCAGCATCAGGAGATCACGCCGTCCAAAGTCGACACTGGACTGAGCCGTGCTCTCGATTCCGATCTGCTTGGTCATGCCTGTCTCCTTTGATCGTCCTGAACTGTCGCAGGCCTGCCGGGCCATGGTCATTTCCATGCGTGGCAGGTTGCGAATGTCCAAATAGAATAGCGACGACGCCGGCGATCGATTAGACGGCAAAATCCGCATGTCGTCGTGAAATGGATTCACCAATCGCAGAGGGCAAGGCAGGTCTCGAAGACGAACAAATCCATCACCGTTGCAGCCGAATCTGCGGGCGCGGAAAGAAGATCCCTGGATATCACCAACTTTTGCGTCTGATCTTCGGGACGCAATTCCCCCTGGATTCAAGCGGCCGATCTGTGGCGAAACTTCGAATTTCAGGGACGCAGCGTGCGTAAATACACCGCTGGTTGCCGTCCAGCCTTCCACGACCGCGACATCCTCGTCACCGCCTGCGGCCGCATCTGTATGCATAGGAAGAAGATCAACGTCTCGACCGTGCTCGCCGGTCAGAGGCTCGGAATCAAGGAAGTCGACGATGGCATTTGGCTGTTGAGCTTCATGCACTATGATCTGGGATATATCGACCTTGAACTGAGGACATTGCAGACCATCGACTACCCGTTCGGCACGAGGTTGTCACCCATGTCTTAGGTACATTCTGTTACCTATGTCTCTGGGCTGGACAAAAGCAGGATGGCGGAGAGGGAGGGATTCGAACCCCCGATGGGCTTGCACCCATGCCGCATTTCGAGTGCGGTGCATTCGACCACTCTGCCACCTCTCCGCGGTCATGGTCCGCCGTTGCCGGCGCGGCGCACTAGATAACGGCTGGACGGACAGGTTACAAGGGCCAATCTGCCTGATATCAGGCTTCTCTCCGGGCCGTATTGGTCGTTCTTCGACACCTCCGCCGCCTGGGCCAACGGCACCGGCTTGCTTTCGGCCGTTTGCCTTGACTCGCGCCGCACCTTCGGCTAGGGACAGCGCGCAAACGGCGTGGAGGGCTCTTCCGCGCCGCTTGCTTTTTGAACCCGCAGACTGACAAAAAGACGGCCGAACCGCCTGAAGCGGTTCGTCAAGGCCGACCGAACACGAAAGGCAAAAAATGTTCGCAGTCATCAAAACGGGCGGCAAGCAGTATCGCGTCGCCGCCAACGATCTCCTGAAGATCGAAAAAGTCGAAGGCCAGGTCGGCGACATCGTCGAGATCGGCCACGTGCTCGCGCATGGCGAGGGCGAGAATGTCACGTTCGGCGCGCCGTTCGTCGACGGCGCTTTGGTCACCGCGGAAGTCGTCGAACAGGGCAAGAACCGCACCGTCATCGCTTTCAAGAAGCGCCGCCGGCAGAATTCGCGCCGCAAGATCGGCCATCGCCAGCTTTTGACCACCGTGCGGATCGCCGAGATCCTGCTGGGTGGCGCCAAGCCGACGAAGAAGGCCGCGGCCAAGGCCGAAGCGAAGACCGAGGCGAAGGCCGAAGTTGCCGCGAAGGCTGAAGCCGCCTCGAAGACCGAAGCGAAGACCGAGGCAGAGGCTGCGCCGAAGAAGGAAGCCAAGGCAACCGAAACCGCCGTGCCGCTGTTCAAGGCGCCGAAGGGCGAGCCGGACGATCTGACCGTGATCAAGGGCGTCGGCCCGGTTGCGGCCGGCCAGTTGAACGAACAGGGCATCACGACCTTCGCCCAGATCGCCAAGCTGTCGGACAAGGATATCGCCAAGATCGACGAGCATATGCCGTTCAGCACCGACCAGATCACGGACTGGCGCGAGCAGGCCAAAGATTTGGCAAAGAAGTAAAGCGGGCCGGCGCGAACGTCGCCGGTTCGGACTTGAAACGGAACGCGAACGCGTTCATAAGACCCTTTAAGCGCATAGCGGCGCATCGGAGTTAGTTAGATGGCACACAAGAAAGCTGGCGGTTCGTCGCGCAATGGTCGCGACTCCCATTCCAAGCGGCTCGGCGTCAAAAAATTCGGCGGCGAAGCCGTGATTCCGGGCAACATCATCATTCGTCAGCGCGGCACGACGTGGCATCCCGGCACCAATGTCGGCATTGGCACGGATCACACGCTGTTTGCGCTCGAAGCTGGCGCAGTCACCTTCAATAAAAAAGCCAATGGCCGAACCTACGTATCGGTGAACCCGATGACCAAGGCCGCGGAGTAGCCGGTTCCGCACGAGAACACCGGCACCCATCTCGGGAACCGGTGTCTGGCCAAGCCAGGAAATGGATCAGGGGAGATGGGTTTTCCATCTCCCCTTTTTCTTGCCTGGAGGACTGACATGGTTGCCGAAGCGGAAGACACAGACGGTGAAAGTTACGCGATAGATTGCCCGGTCCTGGTGACCGAGCGGCTGGTGCTGCGGGCGCCGCGCGAAAGCGATATCGAACAACTGGTGGTGCTCGCCGACAATCGCCGTGTCGCCGAAATGCTGGCCCGCATGCCGCACCCCTATGGCGAGGCCGAGGCACGCGCCTTCCTCGCGATGACGGCATCGCGCCGGGCCGGTATTGCCTATGCCTTGACCTTGGCCGGCACCGAAACCTTCGTCGGATGCGCCGGCCTCAACACCACCGATCGCGGGCTGGAGCTCGGCTACTGGATCGGTGAGCCCTACTGGAAGCGCGGCTATGCGACGGAGGCCGCGCATGCGCTGGTCGACCTCGCCTTCCAGAAGACGGCGATCCAGGTGCTGCAAGCCTCGACGCGGGTCATCAATCCGGCCTCGCGCCGGGTCATCCACAAATGCGGCTTCCAGTATGCCGGCCAGGGCATGCTGAACTCGATCGTTGCCGGCCAGGTGCCGGTCGAGCGCTACCGCCTCGACCGCAGGACCTGGACGAGCCTGCGCAACTGGGTCCATTTTTGATGGACGCTGATCAAACCATCTCGACCCAGACCGGCAGGTGGTCCGAACCGACTGCCTGCCCGTCGACCCACAGGCGCTTCAGCGATTTGGCCAGCGAGGCGCTGGTGAAGACATAGTCGATGCGCTTATGGCGGCCGGCGTCGCCAGGCCGCTTGGGGTCGACCCAGGTGACGAGATCGGCGCCTGCGGCGGCAAGGCGCAGGGCGGCATCGACGGCAAGATCCGCGGTCACCGGCATGCCGAATTCGTGATCCAGGCGGCCGGCGAATTCGACATATTCCGGCGATCCGGCCAGCATGTTGAAGTCGCCCATGACGACGAAGCCTTCGGGACAAGGCAGGTCGGGCAGGCCGACCTCGGCGACGCCCGACAGCGCGCCGCCCTCGATCGCATAGTTCAACAGGCGCCGGCGCAGAAACCGGATCTGGCTGGCGCGTTCGACCGGGCTGCGATGGTCGAGATGGGTGGAATAGAAGCGGATAAAACCAAGCGGCGTCTCGATCAGCGCCTCCAGCGCGCCGCGCTGGAAATTCATCACTTCGAAACTGCGGCTGCGCGGCAAGAGAAGATTGCGCGACAGATAAACGGGGGTTTTCGACAGCACCATGTTGCCGAGCTGGAAGGTAGTGGTGATGGCGCGGCCGTTTTCCAGGCGCGAGCCGACATTGGCCTCGAAATTGCTGCCGTAGACGGCGAAATATTCGGGCAGCGCCTCGCCAAGCTCGGCCACCATGTCGCGGCCGCCATTGTTGGGGTTGTTGCGCGAGACCTCCTGCAGCGCGATCACGTCGGCGCCGCGCACGGCATCGGCGATGCGGCCGACATCGTAGCGGCCGTCAAGACCGACGCCGTAGTGGATGTTGTAGGTTACAAGTTTCATTGCGACTCCGGCGATTGTTCAGACTCGGACCATGTTCAGACTCGGACCATGTTCAGACTCGGGCCATGTTCAGACTCGGGCCATGTTGATAAACAGCCTCGCCCTTCGCCCCGCCTTGGTTTAGAGCAGTGCCGAACGTTAGAGCAATGCCGCAAGGCCGTTAGCAGAAACTCAGCAATACGATGAAATTTCTCGATCAAGCCAAGGTCTATGTCCGCTCCGGCGATGGTGGCGCCGGATCGGTGTCGTTCCGGCGCGAAAAGTTCATCGAATTCGGCGGTCCCGACGGCGGCGACGGCGGCCGCGGCGGCGACGTCTGGGTGGAGGCGGTCGATGGGCTGAACACGCTGATCGATTATCGCTACCAGCAGCATTTCAAGGCCAAGACCGGCACGCACGGCATGGGCCGCAACATGACCGGCGCCAAGGGCGCCGACGTGACGCTGAAAGTGCCGGCGGGAACGCAGGTCTTTGCCGAGGACAACGAGACGCTGATCTGCGACCTGACCGTCGTCGGCCAACGCTTCCTGCTGGCCAAGGGCGGCAATGGCGGCTTTGGCAACCAGCATTTCAAGACCTCGACCAACCAGGCGCCGCGCCGCGCCAATCCGGGTCAGCCCGGCGAAGAGCTCAACATCTGGCTCCGGCTCAAACTGATCGCCGATGCCGGCCTGGTCGGCCTGCCCAATGCCGGCAAGTCGACTTTCCTCGCCGCCGTTACCGCAGCCAAGCCGAAGATCGCCGATTATCCCTTCACCACGCTGCATCCGGGTCTCGGTGTGGCCCGCATCGACGGGCGCGAGTTCGTCATCGCCGACGTTCCCGGCCTGATCGAAGGCGCGCATGAAGGCGTTGGCATCGGCGACCGTTTCCTCGGACATGTCGAACGCACGCGCGTCCTTCTGCACCTTGTCTCGGCGCAGGAAGAAAATCCGGGGAAGGCCTACAAGACCGTGCGCGCCGAACTCGACGCCTATGGCCATGGACTGGTCGAGAAGGTCGAGATCGTGGCGCTTTCCCAGGTCGACACGCTCGATGCCGACGCACGCAAGAACAAGGTCGCTTCGCTGAAACGCGCCGCCGGGCGCGCGCCGATGCTTTTGTCCGCGGTCACCGGCGAAGGCGTCGAGGCGGTTCTGCGCGCGCTGATGACGGTCGTGTCCGAGGCGCGCGAAGCTGTCGCCACTCCAGTCGAGACGCGCTGGAGTTAGCGATGGCCGCGCAGTCGCTGAAAAAATACCGGCGCATCACCGTCAAGATCGGCTCGGCGCTGCTTGTCGACCGCACGGCGGGCCTGAAGCGCGACTGGCTGGCCTCGCTTGCCGACGACATTTCAGTGCTGGCCGAGAATGGCGCCGAGATCCTCGTCGTGTCGTCCGGCGCCATCGCGCTTGGCCGCACCATTTTGGGCCTCGGCAAGCGGGCGCTGAAGCTCGAGGAAAGCCAAGCGGCGGCGGCCGTCGGGCAGATTGCGCTGGCCGGCGCGTGGTCGGATGCGCTCGGCAAGGGCGGCCTGAAATCGGGCCAGATCCTGCTGACGCTCGGCGACACCGAAGAGCGCCGCCGTTATCTCAATGCGCGCGCGACGATCTCGACGCTGCTCAAGATGAAGGCGGTGCCGGTCATCAACGAGAACGATACGGTGGCGACCTCCGAAATCCGCTATGGCGACAATGACCGGCTGGCGGCGCGGGTGGCGACGATGATGGGCGCGGACCTTTTGGTGCTGCTCTCCGACATTGACGGGCTCTACACGGCGCCGCCGGCGCGCGACCAGCATGCCAGGTTCGTTGCTGTGGTCGACCGCATCACTCCTGACATCGAGGCGATGGCGGGTGCGGCTGCTTCGGAGCTTTCACGCGGCGGCATGCGCACCAAGCTCGACGCCGGCAAGATCGCCACCGCCGCCGGCACCGCCATGATCATCACATCAGGCACACGGCTGTCGCCGCTGCTGGCGATCGAGCGTGGCGAGCGGGCGACGTTCTTCCGGCCGAGCGCCAATCCGATCAAGGGCTACAAGACATGGATCGCCGGGCAGCTCGAACCGGCAGGCCGGCTGACAGTCGATGCCGGCGCCATCGGCGCGCTGCTGTCGGGCAAATCGTTGCTGCCGGCCGGCGTCAAGCTGGTCAGCGGCAATTTCTCGCGCGGCGACACGGTGGCGATCCTGTCGCCCGAAGGCCGCGAGATCGCGCGCGGACTGGTTGCCTACGATGCCGCCGATGCCGTAAGGATCGCTGGCTTGAAAACAGCCGAGATCGAAACGGTGCTCGGCTATGAAGCGCGATCGGCGATGATCCACCGCGACGACCTTGTGGTGAGCCATTCCAGTGACCAAGTACGGGCCAGTGACCAAGTACGGGCCAGTGACCAAGTACGGGCCAGTGACCAAGTACGGGCCGGTGACCAAGTACAGGCCGGCGACCAAGTGGTCGGTGACGAGGTGAATAGCGGAGGATGAGCCATGCTGAAGCTGCATGAAAAATCCCGGGACGATACGGTGGCGCTGATGGCCGATATCGGCCGCCGCGCCCGCGCCGCCGCCCGACCGCTGGCCGTCGCCACAGCCGAGCGCAAGCACGCCGCGTTGATCGGTATGGCGCAGGCGATCCTTCGCCACGAGCAGGATATTCTCGACGCCAACGCCATCGACATCAAAAATGGCGAGCAGTCGGGGCTTTCGGCTTCTTTCATGGACCGGCTGAAGCTTGATGCCGGGCGCATCCGTGCCATGGCCGACGGCATCAGTGAAATCGCCGGGTTGCGCGATCCGGTCGGCGACGTCATTGCCGCATGGGACCGGCCGAACGGCCTGCATATCGAGCGCGTGCGCACGCCGCTCGGCGTTGTCGGCGTCATCTACGAAAGCCGGCCGAACGTGACCGCCGATGCCGGCGCGCTGTGCCTCAAGGCCGGCAATCCGGTGATCCTGCGCGGCGGCTCGGATTCGCTCAACTCCTCGGCGGCGATCCATGCCTGCCTGATCGAAGGGCTAAAGGCGGCCAAGCTGCCGCAGGATGCCATCCAGCTGGTGCCGACCGCCGACCGCGCCGCCGTCGGCGAGATGCTGAAAGGACTTTCCGGCAATATCGACGTCATCATTCCGCGCGGCGGCAAGAACCTGGTCGAACGCGTCCAGAACGAGGCGCGGGTGCCGGTCTTCGCTCATCTCGAAGGCATCTGCCATCTCTACATCGACCGCTCGGCTGATCTCGACATGGCGGCCAGGATCGCGGTCAACGCCAAGATGCGGCGCACCGGCGTCTGCGGCGCGGCCGAGACGCTGCTGGTCGACCGCGCTGTTGCCGCCACTGATCTGGTGCCGATCCTCGGGGCGTTGCGTGCGGCAGGGTGCGAAATCCATGCCGATGCCGAGGTGCTGAAAGTGTTTGCCGACGCACAGCCTGCGACCGACGCCGACTGGGTGAGCGAATATCTCGATGCCATCATCGCGGTAAAACTGGTCGATGGCGTTGCCGGCGCGATCGAGCACATCGAGACTTTTTCCTCGCATCACACCGAGGCGATCGTCGCCGAGGATGCGGACGCCGTCGAACGGTTCTTCAACGAGATCGATTCGGCGATCCTTCTGCACAATGCCTCTACGCAATTTGCGGATGGCGGCGAATTCGGGATGGGCGCGGAGATCGGCATCGCCACCGGCAAGATGCATGCGCGCGGCCCGGTCGGTGTCGAGCAACTGACCTCGTTCAAATACCGCGTGCGCGGGACGGGACAGGTGAGGCCTTGAGCTTTTTCGCTACCAGGGCTTGAAGTTTGCGCCCAGCCACCCCCCTCTGTCCTGCCGGACATCTCCCCCGCAAGGGGGGAGATCGGCGGCTTCATCGCAGGTGCAAATCTTGCAGCGCCGGCGATTGGCGAAATCAGAAATATCAGCCAATCTCCCCCCTTGAGGGGGAGATGCCCGGCAGGGCAGAGGGGGGCGCTTAGCACGATGCTCTCCCCTTCCGAACAACCCGTCCCCTCTCGCTACCTTCATATGCCGCATGCCGAAAAGGGCCTGGCCGTCGGACTGTTCGGCGGCTCGTTCAATCCTGCCCATGCCGGCCATGCGCTGGTCGCCGAGATCGCGCTCAGGCGCCTGGCGCTCGATCAGTTGTGGTGGATGGTGACGCCGGGCAATCCGCTCAAGAGCGCGCGGGAACTGGCGCCGCTGGCCGAGCGGCTAAGCCTGTCCGAGCAGATTGCCCGGAATCCGAAGGTCAAGGTCACCGCCTTCGAGGCGAGCCATTATGTCCGCTTCACCGCCGACACGCTGGCCCTGGTCAAGGCGCGCAACCCGGGCGTCGACTTCGTCTGGATCATGGGCGCCGATTCGCTGCGCGATTTTCATCGCTGGCAGCGCTGGCGCCAGATCGTGATGACGTTTCCGATCGCGGTGATCGATCGCCCTGGCGCGACGCTGTCGTTCCTGTCGTCGGTTGTCGCCAAGACCTTCGACTACGCGCGTGTCGACGAGGGCGACGCGCCGCGGCTCGCCCGCATGAAGGCGCCGGCCTGGACCTTCATCCACGGCCCACGCTCGTCGCTGTCGTCGACCGCGATCCGCAAGATGGCGCAGGGATAGGAGGATGAGCGCTGGTCTTTCCCTTCTCCCCCGTGGGCCCTGTAGGGGAGTAGGGGAGTAGGGGAGTAGGGGAGTAGGGCAGTAGGGCAGTAGGGCAGTAGGGCAGTATGTTACGCTGCTCGCCGACCCAGCCAATTTTTTCTTTTCCCTACTCCCATACTGCCCTATTCCCCTACTCCCCTCCCACAGGGTCCATAAGGGGAGAAGGGAAGATCGCTGATGTCGCATTTGCGGCTGCCTTTCGCCGGTTCGTGAGCGATCCTGCGTGGGCATGGCGATTCTCGAGCGAAACCAGACCAGACGCGACCCGGCGCAGGGCAGCCCGCCGGCCCCGGCGATCGCCATCGCCAGTGTCGTCCTGTCGATGGCGCTGGTAGCGGTCGGCAACGGACTGATGTTCGCCTATATCCCGGTGCGGCTCGGCGCCGAAGGCTTCGATCCGACCTGGGCCGGGTTGATCGTCACCGGCCTCTCGGCCGGCGGCCTGGCAGGCTGCATCCTGACCGGTCCGCTGGTGCGGCGCGTCGGCCATGCGCGCGCATTCATGGTGCTGTCGGCGTTGATCGTGCTGTCGAACGCCGCCGTCGGGGCCGGACCACACCCGCTGTCGTGGATCGCGGCACGCGCGCTCTATGGCTTTGCCATATGCGGCCTGTTCATCGTCGCGCAGAGCTGGCTGAACGACGTCATCGCCAACGCTATACGCGGCAGGGTCATGGCCTTCTTCTACGTCGCCTATGTCGCCGGGCTCGGTGTCGGCTACTCCACACTGGCGCTGATCGACATAAGCGCTGCGGACGCGCCGCTGGTCGGCATCGCCTTCACCGCGCTGTCGATCCTCCCCGTCGGGTTGACGCGGCTTGCCCAGCCGCGGGCCCCCCCCCCCGCCGGGGGGGGGGGGGGGGGGGGGGGGGGGGGGGGGGGGGGGGCGGGGGGCGCGGGGGGGGGGGGGGGGGGGGGGGGGGGGGGGGGGGGGGGGGGGGGGGGGGGGGGGGGGGGGGGGGGGG
>NZ_JBVVPZ010000032.1:0-78032 GCF_055811415.1 Mesorhizobium sp. WSM4846 | reverse complement strand
TTCGACTGTTGCGATTGGCGAAAGCGGAAGTGACATCCGATCTCCCCCCTGGAGGGGGAGATGGCCGGCAGGCCAGAAGGGGGTGGGCGGGAACTCGACCTCAGCCACATCCCATCTTTCAGCGCCCGCCGTTAAGTTGGGCAGCGCGGAATGCACACTGGCCATCGTAGAGATCCCCGCATCACCGCCGGCACCATCGCGCTTGCCGCTGTTGCGCTGCTGATCGGCGGCGCGTTCGCCGGGCTCATCGTCGAAGGCGCCCGCGATCCGTCCGGCGCCGCGTCGGGCTTCGATTCCTACCTCTTCCGCGTCGCCCGATTCACGTTGTGGCAGGCATTGCTGTCGACACTGCTCTCCGTCGTGCCAGCGCTGTTCGTGGCGCGGGCGCTGTCGCGGCATCCGCGCTTCTTTGGTCGCAGCCTGATCCTGCAGCTCTTCGCCGTGCCGCTCGCGCTGCCGGCCATCGTCGCAGCACTCGGGATTCTGGCACTCTATGGCCGTGCAGGCTATTTTGCCGGCGTGCTCAGCGCGACCGGCGGTCAGGGCTGGCCGGGCATATACGGCCTGTCCGGCATCCTCGTCGCCCATGTCTTCTTCAATCTGCCGCTGGCGACGCGGCTGTTCCTCGAAGCGCTTGCGACAGTGCCGGCCGACCAGTGGCGGCTGGCGAGCCAACTCGGCATGGGCGCCAGGCCCGCCTTCCGGCTGATTGAATGGCCGACGCTGCGCGCGGCGCTGCCGGGCGTCGCCGGGCTTGTCTTCATGCTCTGCATCACATCCTTTACCATCGTACTCACGCTGGGCGGCGGGCCGCGTGCGACGACGCTGGAGGTCGCCATCTACCAGGCGCTGCGTTTCGATTTCGATCCTGCCCGCGCGGTGACGCTGACAGTGCTGCAGATCGCGCTGACCTTCGTCGTCGTGCTGGCATTGATGCGGCTCGGCGCCAATACCGTCGGCGACGCCAACCTGCCGGTGGCTTCGCGCCGCTATCTTTCGGCCGGCGCCGCCGAGACCGTGCTGAACACAGCATTGATCACCCTCGCTTTGCTGTTCGTCGCCGGGCCGATGGCGGCCACGGTGACGTCAGGCCTTGGCGCCGATCTCGGCCGGCTGGCGGGCGAGAGCGCGGTGCGGCAAGCGGCGCTGACCAGCGCCGTGCTCGCCTTGCTGGCGGCGCTGCTTGCAGTGGCGCTGTCGCTGTCGCTGGTCATGGCACGCCGGGCGCTGGCCTTGAGGCGTCGCGTCGGCGCCAGGACGCTGCTCGAATACGCCACCGATACCGGCGCCGGCTTCGTCCTTGTCGTGCCGCCCGTCGTCATCGGCGCCGGCTTGTTCCTGCTCCTGCGGACCGTCAGCGACGTCTTTGCCATCGCCCCTGTCATGGTCGTCGCCGTCAATGCGGTGATGGCGATGCCGTTTGCCATCCGCGCCATTCGCCCCGGCTATGATGCGGCGAGCGAACGCCACGAGCGGCTCTGTTTGCTGCTTGGCATTTCGGGCTGGAATCGTTTCCGGCTGGTCGACTGGCCGTCGCTGCGGCGGCCGCTCGCCACCGGTTTCGCGTTCGCGATGGCTTTGTCGCTCGGCGATCTCGGCGTCATTGCCCTGTTTGGCAGCGACTCCCTGCAGACGCTGCCTTATCTCTTGCTGGCCCGCATGGGCAGCTACCGCACGATGGACGCGGCCGGCCTGGCATTGCTGCTCGGCCTGGTCTGTCTCGCGCTTGTCCTGGCCGCGGACTGGCTGGGACGGGGAGAAAAATCATGATGCTCAACAGCGAAAACGGTACGGCTGTGCGGCTGGAAAAGGTCTCGTTCAGCTATGGCGAAGCGCCGTTTTTATTCGATGTCGAGTTCGCCGCCTCGAAGATCACCGCCATCATGGGGCCGAGCGGCTCGGGAAAATCGACACTGCTCAACCTGGTGGCCGGCTTCGAGACGCCGCGATCGGGCCGCGTGCTGATCGGTGGCGGCGATGTCGGCGGCAAACCGCCTTCGGCGCGGCCAGTGTCGATGGTGTTCCAGGAAAACAATCTCTTCGCCCATCTTTCGGTCGAACGAAATGTCGGCCTTGGCCGCTCGCCATCGCTCAGGCTGACCGAGGCCGACCACGCTGCAATCGCCGGGGCGCTCAAGCGCGTCGGCCTTGCCGGCAAGCAACGGCGCCTGCCGCGCGAACTCTCGGGCGGCGAGCGGCAGCGCGTCGCGCTCGCCCGCGTCCTGGTGCGCGACCGGCCGGTGCTCTTGCTCGACGAACCGTTCGCCTCGCTCGGACCGGCCTTGCGCGACGACATGCTCGATCTGGTAGCCGACCTTCAAGCGGAGCGGCGCATGACGGTGCTGTTCGTCACCCATCAGCCGGAGGACGCCCACCGTATCGGCCAGGACATGGTGTTCCTGGACAATGGCACGGTTGCCGCAACCGGGACTGTCGCCGATTTTTTTACCAAGGCTGGACCGGAAGCCTTTCGGCGCTATATCGGTGCAGGTCCGTTTGGCGCAGGATCACGAGATGTTGCCCGGAAGCGGACATAATTTACGGCCAAACCGGCTTCAGGCGGTGTGGCGTTTGCTTGCCATGGTCAAAGTAGTGTGGCTAGGTCCTCCGATACTGGTCCGGCATAGGTTGTGATTTGCCACTACGGTGCCATCCGCGCTCGTGGGCTCGAAGGACGCTGTGGCAGTTGATTTTGCGCATGATCTGAAAATCGATGCCCGATTTTCGGGCCATGTGCTGAGAGCCGAAAGGAAGCTGTTCTGCCGACCGGCACAGACAGAGTGAGAAGGAAACCGCTGGCGCGCTTCCTGGCGCTGGCCGGCTTTGCCATGGCGTTGGCAAGCTGCCAGATGTTCACGCCTCCGGACGTTCAGGAATCCGGCTTCCAGCCTTCCAGCAAACCGGTCACCGTCGACAATGTTGCCGCCAACAGCAAGGTCGCCGAAATGGCCAAGGCGCAGCATCCGCGCATCCTCGCGACCTATGGCGGCGAATATTCCGATCCCAAGCTCGAGCGCATGGTCGCCAAAGTCGTCGGCAGCCTGACGGTGGTTTCGGCCAACCCGAGCCAGACCTACCGCATCACGATCCTCAATTCGCCCAACGTCAACGCTTTCGCATTGCCTGGCGGCTATCTCTACATCACGCGCGGCCTGTTGGCGCTGGCCAACGATTCGGCCGAGCTCGCCGCGGTCATCGCGCATGAGATGGGCCATGTCACTGCAAACCACGGCTTGCAGCGCCAGCAGCTCGAGGCCGAGGAAGGCTTTGCGACAAAAGTCGTCTCGGATGTGCTCGGCGACAGCCCGACCGCCAAGGCGGCACTGATCCGCGGCAAGCTGCGGCTTGCCCAGTTCTCGCGCAATCAGGAGCTGGAGGCCGACGGCATCGGCATCAAGTCGATCGGCGAGGCGGGCTTCGATCCGTTTGCCGCCGGCCGCTTCCTGCAGTCCATGTCGGCCTACACCGATTTCCGCTCGATCAGCGGCGCCACCGACGCCAGCCTCGACTTCCTGGCAACGCACCCGAACACGCCGCAACGCATCGATCTGGCGCAGCGCCACGCCCGCCAGTTCGGCGCGCCCGGCGTCGGCACGCGCGACCGCGACGCCTTCCTCGCCGGCATAGACGGGCTGCTCTACGGCGACACGCCGGAGGAAGGCTATGTGCGTGGCGAAACCTTCCTGCATCCGGGGCTCGGCGTGTCGTTCTCGGTGCCCGACGGCTTCATCATCGACAACTCGGCCGCGGCGGTGACGGCAACCGGGCCGGGCGACATAGCGATCCGCTTCGACGGCGTCTCGATCGACAGGAACCGATCGCTGACCGACTACCTCCGCAGCGGCTGGGTGGCCGGTCTCGACGAAAGCAGCGTGCGCCAGGAAACAATCAACGGCAACGAGGCGGCGACGGCGCATGCCAGCGCCGAGGGCTGGCAGTTCGGCATCGCGGTGATCCGTGCCGGCGGCCAGGTCTACCGGCTGCTGACGGCAGCCCCCTCCGCCAGCACCTCGCTGGATGCGGTGGCGCGCTCGGTCAGCGGCTCGTTCCGGATCTTGAGCGCGGCCGAAAAAGCAGCGCTGAAGCCGCTGCATATCCGCGTCGTCACGGTCCGGCCCGGACAGACCATGGGTTCGCTCGCGGCGCAGATGGTCGGCGTCGACCGCAAGCTCGACCTGTTCAGGGTGCTCAATGCAATGTCGCCCGGCGCAGCCGTTTCGGCCGGCGACAAGGTCAAGATCATCACCGACAGATAGGGTGTGTCGATATTCAGGTGATGCCGGCCCGCAAACGGCAATTTCCTGCGCTTCCGACCTTCGCCGGCCGGAGCACTCATCAGCGGTCGCGGCAGTAAGGCTACGGCCGGCGTAGGCCGGTGCTCACGTACTTCATGTACGCTCCGCTCCGGTTCTCGGAAACCACCTGGTTTGGTCGCTTCGCGCCCGTCTTCGACTCCGACTCGTCCTAACCTGAATCGCAACACACCCCTAGGCGGCGGTCGCCAGAAACTCGGGGTTTTGCTTCACCAGCGCTATCTTGAGCTTTTCCATGGCGCGTGCCTCGATCTGGCGGACGCGTTCCTTGGAGATGCCAAGCGCCTCGCCGAGGGCTTCGAGCGTCGCGCCCTCGTCGCTCAGCCGGCGTTCCTCGATGATCCTGAGCTCGCGGGCATTGAGCGCGCCGAGCGCGGTTTTCAGCCAGATAGAGCGGCGTTCGACATCGATCGTGTCGCCCACGACTTCGTCCGGCAAAGGATCGTCCGAAACCAGGAAATCCATTCGCTCTGTGGCGCCCGCATCGTCGGCGAGCGGCTGGTTGAGCGAACTATCCGGGGCCGAAAGGCGCGAGTCCATCATCGCCACGTCGGCCTCGGAGACGCCAAGCGCCACCGACACCTCGCGGTAGAGCGAGGTGTTCGAGATCGGCTCGGCACCGTTCGCCAAGCGGGCGCGCAGGCGCCGCAAATTGAAGAACAGCGCTTTCTGCGCCGAACTGGTGCCGCCGCGCACGATCGACCAGTTGCGCAGGATATAGTCCTGCATCGAGGCACGGATCCACCACGTCGCATAGGTCGAAAACCGCACCTCGCGCTCCGGTTCGAAACGGGCCGCTGCCTCCAGCAGGCCGACATGGCCTTCCTGCACCAGGTCGCCGAGGGGCAGGCCATAGTGGCGGAACTTCGAGGCCATGGAAATAACCAGCCGCATATGCGCCATGGCGATTTGGTGCAATGCCTGCTGGTCGTTGTCTTCCTTCCAGCGCAGCGCGAGAACATGCTCCTCCTCGCGCGCGAGATAGGGGGCTTTCATCGCCGCGCGGACCATGGTTCGCCCTGCCGTATCTTCCATCATGCCACGCTCCCTGTTCCGGGCGTTGCGGTGCGATCGCTCGCCCTGAGCTGGCATCGTGGTTGAATTGGCGACGCCGCGCCCTACAACAGCCAACAAACGTGCCACCCGCGCGAATGGTTCCGCCGCTGATGTCGCGTGGATTGCACTGTTCGAAAGCTCGATGCGGCGGTCGCTCCTCGGCCGGTTGGCGTGAGTCGGTGTGGTTTTGAGAATTGGATTTCGAAAGTGTCTCATTTTTGAAATCTGGTTCCTTATTTCGCCAGGCTGCATCTGTCAGTTTCCGGCGCTCACAAATGCGCCGGACGCCGGCCCCGGACGCCGGCCAATGACGGGATCACAGAAAAATGAAATGGCTCAAATCGCTTATCGTCGCCGCAACACTGCAGGTACTGGCAGGCACATCAGGCCATGCCGGCGCCAATCTCGATCAGATCAAGCAGGCCGGTGTCTTTAAGGTCGGCACGGAAGGCACCTATGCCCCCTTCACCTATCATAATGCCTCGGGCGAACTGGTCGGGTTCGATGTCGAGATTGCCAAGGCGATCGCCGAGCGGCTCGGCGTCAAGGCCGAATTCCTCGAAGGCAAATGGGATGGGCTGATCGCCGGCCTCGACGCCAAGCGCTATGACGCCGTTATCAACCAGGTCGGCATCACCGAGGAGCGCAAGTCCAAGTATGATTTCTCCGATCCCTATATTGCTTCCAAGGCGGTGCTGATCGTGCGCGGCGACAATACCGACATCAAGAGCTTTGCCGACCTGAAGGGCAAGAAGGCGGCGCAGTCGCTGACCTCGAATTTCGGCAAGCTCGCCGAAGCGAACGGCGCCGAACTCGTCGGTACCGATGGTTTCGACCAATCGATCCAGCTGCTTCTTACCGGCCGCGCCGATGCCACCATCAACGACAGCCTGTCCTTCCTCGATTTCAAGAAGCACAAGCCCGACGCCAACGTGAAGATCGCCGCGAAGGAAGAAAATGCCGACTATTCCGGCGTCCTCGTGCGCAAGGGCGATCCGGAACTGGTCGCCGCCATCAATCGGGCGCTGGCCGATATCAAGTCCGACGGCACCTACCAGAAGATCGCCGACACTTACTTCGGCCAGGACGTTTCGAAGTAAGCGCATTTCACGGAGCGGGCCGGTTGCCGGCCCGCATGGCAAAGTATCGCGGCGAGCCGTCTTTGACGGCCGCCGCTTTTGGCGTGATATGACGACACTATGGTCGCGCCTCGATGCTGCCGGGCCGATTTTTGGGCGGCAATCTCGCAAGGAGAGTTTTCGTGCCGCACTGGCTGCAATTGATGCTGGATTCGTTGCCCACGCTGCTATGGGCCGCGCTGATCTTCACCGTGCCGCTAACGCTGCTGTCGTTCGCATTCGGTCTCTTCGTAGGACTGGTCGCAGCGCTCGTCCGGCTGTTCGGCCCGAAGCCGCTGGTCGCCGTGGTCCGCTTCTATGTCTGGATCTTCCGTGGCACGCCGCTTCTGGTGCAGCTCTTCCTGATCTTCTACGGCCTGCCCTCGGTCGGCATCCTGCTCGACGCCTTTTCAGCCGCGTTGATCGGCTTCACACTCAATATCGGCGCCTATACGTCGGAGATCATCCGCGCCGTCATAGGCTCGGTGCCGAAGGGGCAGTGGGAAGCGGCCTATTCGATCGGCATGACCTGGGGCCAGGCGCTGCGACGCACTATCCTTGCACAAGCGGGCCGCGTCGCGGTGCCGCCGCTGTCCAACACCTTCATCTCGCTGGTCAAGGATACATCGCTGGCCGCCGCCATCACGGTGCCGGAGATGTTCCAGGCGGCGCAGCGCATCGTCGCCACCACCTACGAGCCGCTGATCCTCTATGTCGAGGCGGCGGCTCTCTACCTGGCGCTGAGCTCGGTGCTGTCGGCGTTGCAGGCGCGCCTGGAAAAGCGGCTCAACCGCTATGGCGGCTTCCTCGAGGCGCGCCCATGATCGGCCTCACCGACATAGAGAAGCGCTTTGGTGACAATCTCGTGCTGAAGGGTGTGACCGTCACCATCGAGGAAGGCAGCGTCACCGCCCTTGTCGGCCCCTCGGGCGGTGGGAAAAGCACGCTTCTGCGCTGCATCAACCTGCTCGAGATCCCGACCTCGGGCACGGTGCGCATCGGCGACGACGCGCTCGAATTCCATCCCGGCGGCAAGGTTCCCGGCAGGGCCATCCAGCGCCTGCGGCTTCAGACCGGCATGGTGTTCCAGAATTTCCAGCTGTTTCCGCACCGCACGGCGATCGAAAACGTCATGGAGGGGCTGGTGACGGTGTTGAAATGGCCGGCCGGGCGAGCGCGCGGGCGGGCGCTCGCCCTGCTCGAAAAGGTTGGAATGGCGCACAAGGCCGACGCCTGGCCGGCGACGTTGTCAGGCGGCCAGCAGCAACGCGTGGCGATCGCCCGGGCGCTGGCGCCATCGCCGAAAGTGCTGCTGTGCGACGAGCCGACTTCGGCGCTCGATCCGGAACTGGCGCAGGAGGTGGTCGACGTGCTCGGCCAGCTCGCCAGCGAGGGCACCACCATGGTGATGGCGACGCATGATTTGCGCCTCGCCTCCAAAATCGCCCAGGAGGTGGTGTTCCTCGACGCCGGCAGGGTCGTCGAGAAAGGCCCCGCCGCGGTTTTGTTCAGCAATCCGGAGCGCCAGCGAACCAAGCGGTTCATCGCGACGCTGAAGCAGGAGGCGGAGAAGGAAGGCGGCGGCGAAGGTTAATGCATGTCGCCCAAAACGGCGTAGCGGTTTTGGGGTGACCATCACAAACAACAAAAAAACCCGGCGCGAGACCGGGTTTTTCCAAATGCGAAGGCGAGAAGCGCTCAGGCTGCTTCTTCCTGCTCGGCTTCTTCGTTGTCGGCCTTGGCGCCGCGCTTCGGACCCTTGTTGAGGTTCACCTCGATGAGGCGCACCGCTTCGGTTTCCGACATGCGGTTGACGGCCGCGATCTCGCGCGCCATGCGGTCGAGTGCCGCCTCATAAAGCTGGCGTTCGGAATAGGACTGCTCCGGCTGATTGTCAGCGCGGTAGAGGTCGCGCACAACTTCCGAGATCGAGATCAGGTCGCCGGAATTGATCTTCGCATCATATTCCTGGGCGCGGCGCGACCACATGGTGCGCTTGACGCGGGCGCGGCCCTGCACAACCTTCAGCGCGCGATCGACGTAATCCTCTTCCGACAGCTTGCGCATGCCGATGGAAGTCGCCTTGGCGACCGGAACCTTCAGACGCATCTTGTCCTTCTGGAAGTCGATGACGAACAGTTCCAGCTTGTGGCCCGCAACTTCCTGCTCATCGATCGAGACGATCTGGCCGACGCCATGTGCCGGATAGACGATGTACTCGCCGGTCTTAAAACCGTGACGCGCTGCGCTGGACTTCTTCTGCGGGGTGATTGTTGCCATTACGCCATGAACTCCTTGGTGTGGAACCGGCATTCTGCCGGTCGAACTCGCGCGATCGGGGTACCGATCGTTAGCCGCACAACTACGAACCCACCGGAAAAGCCGAGGGCGGCAAATCGCATAGTCGCGACTGCCTGCCCCAGATCACTCTGGTCCGGATTGAAAAATTCACCTTTCAGTGATTTGGGGCGTTTGCGCCATAAATCGACGTTGTGTCACCGGCATGTTTGGTTCGTGTAGCACAAAAAGTCGGAAGAATCAAGGTTTTGCTGCACGCGCGAAGGTCAAGCGC
This sequence comes from Mesorhizobium sp. WSM4846, assembly GCF_055811415.1. NCBI lineage: Bacteria > Pseudomonadati > Pseudomonadota > Alphaproteobacteria > Hyphomicrobiales > Phyllobacteriaceae > Mesorhizobium > Mesorhizobium sp. WSM4846. The sequence goes on along the minus strand of NZ_JBVVPZ010000032.1, from coordinate 68,973 downwards.
GATCTCCGCCTGTCAAGGCAGTTAACGTGCGGTGCCTGTCAGCACGCGTGACGCCGATCAAACCGGCGTCGCCATTACGGTGCCACGCGCCCGTTTTGGACGCGCAAGGACGCTGTGACACTTTGATCTGGCGCATAGTCCTTCGCGAAAATCGATTTCGATTTTCGCGGTCGAGCGCTAGTCACCCTGGCCGGGCTCGGGGGAAAAATATTTTTCGAACTTGCCGGCCTCGCCATCGAAGGACTTGGCGTCGGCCGGAGGCTCCTTCTTGGCGGTGATATTGGGCCATTTATCGGCGTATTCGGTGTTGATCTGCAGCCATTTGTCGAGCCCCGGCTCGGTGTCCGGCTTGATCGCGTCGGCCGGGCATTCCGGTTCGCAGACGCCACAGTCGATGCACTCGTCGGGATGAATGACGAGCATGTTCTCGCCCTCATAGAAACAGTCGACCGGACAGACCTCAATGCAGTCCATGTATTTGCATTTTATGCAATTATCGGTCACGACATAGGTCATCGGTCGGCTCCGGGACGTCCCGTTTTATCAGGGCGACGTGGCGTCCAATCGGACGCACAAGGTACGCTCTAGCACATTGAATCCACGCATCGTGCTCTTGGAAAATCGATATCGATTTGTGGGCCGATGCGGTAGGCTTTCTTGGTGAGGTAACGTCTTTGCCTGCCGCTTGCAAGGGCAGCCATTGCGCGTGATGCCGGTGTTTCCGGAATGGATTTCCTGCCGGTGATGCGACGAAAGCCGGTTATGCGTCAGTCGTCGCCGAACAACCGGTCGGTCTCCCGGCGTTCCTTCTTGGTCGGGCGGCCGCTGCCGGCATCACGCAGTGCGGGGATCGCATCGCGAACGGCCTCGCCCTTTGGTGCCGGCGGCGGCGAGATATCCTCGTAGAGCAAGCGCGCTTCCTCGGCGGGACCGCGCCGGCTGCCGGTGCCGAGCACCTTCCAGACGAAGATGCGCCGCTCGAGAGTGATGGTCAGGACGTCGCCGAGGCGGACCAGATCGGAGGCCTGCGCTGCTTTGTCGCGATTGATGCGAACGCGTCCGGCCACCACCAGCTTCGCCGCCAGCGAGCGCGATTTCACCGCACGCGAAAAGAACAGCCATTTGTCGATGCGCTGGCGGGCATCAGTGACCATCGGAGCGAACGAACTTACTTCTTCAGCTGGTCGCGCAACGCGGCGAGCTTGGCGAAGGGGGAATCCGGGTCGAAGCGCACCGGACGCTCCTCGCGAGGCTTCGGCTGGAACGCGGGCTTGCCACCAGGCGCGCCGCCCTTGCCGTCCGGCCTGCCGCCTTTCCAGTCGGGCCGGCTTTCGCGACGATCGGGGCGCTCGCCCTGCGGCTTGCCGTCGCGCCGTTCGCCTGGCTCGCCCTGGGGCTTGGGCTTGAACTTGCTGCGGTCGAAGCGCGGCTTGCCGGCGCCGTCGCCGTCGCGGCGTCCTTCACGGGCGGGCCGGCCGCCCGGTGCGCCGGCCTGCTGCCCGGCCTCTGCCGGCGCGTTGCTGCGGCCATCGCGCGCGGCTTGTGGGCTGCGCGGGCGATTGTCCCTGTCACGGGGCCGGTTGTCGTGGTGGCGGTGGCGTGGGCGCTGGTCGAAGCGGCCCTGCCGCCACAACAGGATAGGTTTTGGTTCTTCGGCCTCTTTCTCGGCCTCTGGAGCAGCCTCGCCGATGGCGGCTTCCACCGCCGCGGCAGGTTCGGCCGAGACTGCTGCCGTTGCGGGCGAGGCTTCGGAAGCCGGCTCCGCCGGTGCGACCTCAACCTCGGCGGTTTCGGGTGCTGCCTCTCGAACTGCGGCTTCAGCTGCAGGTAGTGCCTCTACCGTGACCTCAGGCGGAGTTTGCAGCTGAGCTTCTGCGACAGGTTCCGCTTCGGCAGCGGGTTCCGCGAGAGCCTCCGCCGTGGCTTCTGCCACTGCATCCGGCTCAGAACTGTCGGCCGGCGCCTCGGCGGCTGCGTCGGCAATCGCGGCTTCAGCTGCCTTGGCCTGTTCGGCTTGTTCTTCCGCCGCCTGCTTGGCCGCGGCGGCTTCGCGCGCGGCATTGTCCTGTGCCTCGAGCCGTGCCTTCACCTCGACAGCCGGCTTCGGCTCGGCGCGGTAGCCGAGGCCTTTCAGAATCTCTTCCATGTCGTCGGCCGTGGCGCCGAGGATCGACATCATCGGCGGCGTCACCATGAAGGACTGACCATCATAGGCGCCGTCAGGGCGCTGGCCGAGGCCCGGCTTCCAGTTGGTTGCTGGCCGGATCAGGTCGGCCAGCCGTTCGAGGATGTCGACGCGCACCGCGCGACGGCCGAGATTGCGGTAGCCGGCCAGTTTGTAGAAGGTCTTGTCGAAGGTTGGATCGATGACCACCGAGGTGCGGCCGGAGGCCAGCGCGTGAACCACGTCGCCAAAGCCAGGCTTGTCCTTGCCGTCGTTCTGCAGCGCCCACAACAGCGTCACCAGTCCGGCCGGAGCCGGCTTGATCAGCGCCGGCACGAAGACGTGGTAGGCGCCGAAGCGCACGCCGAGCCGGCGCAGGGCGGCGCGGCCCTCCTGGTCGAGCGACTTCATCTCCTCGGCGATGTCGCGGCGGTTGATGAGCCCGAAATTCTCGACGAGCTGGAAGGCGATGCCGCGGCCGATGCCGGTGATCTGCTCGGCGTTCTTGAGGTCGACCAGCGGCTTCAGCAGCGACTCGATCTGGAAATTGACGAAGCGCTCGGCGCGCGCCGCGACCTTGTCGCGGGCGGGACCGGTGAGCTGCTCGTCGGCCAGCAGCACCAGGCGCGGCTTCAACGGCTCGTCGCCTGCGACCAGCGTGCCGATCGGCGCGCCGATCCAGCGCAGCGTGCCATCGGAGCCGAGCGCGATGTCGCCATTGGCCGAGGCGCCGAAGCGTTCGGCCCGCGCCTCGAATTCGGCTGCAAGCGCCTTCTGGGCTGCTGTGCGCACCGCCTTGGCGTCCTCGCCGCCGGCGCTTTGGTCCGCGGTGAAGCGGAACCCCTGCAACTCGCCGACATGATGGCCTTCGACGAGGACGGTTCCGGTTGGACTGATTTCGGCTTCAGGCATGGTATTTTCTCTAAGGCGCCGCATGAGGACGGAAGTCCTGCGGTCTACGAAGCGTTTCGTCAACCGCTCATGCAGCGCATCCGACAATCTGTCTTCGATTTCGCGCGTCTTTTCCTGCCAGTGTGCCTGATCGGCCAGCCAGCCGGGCCGGTTGGAAACGAAAGTCCAGGTGCGGATCTGGGCGATCCGGTGCGACAGCGTGTCGATGTCGCCCTCGGTGGTGTCGGCGCGGCGCACCTGCTCGGCCATGTAATTCTCATCGACATGGCCATGCCTGGCAAGGTCCATGTAGATCGAGGCGATCAGGTCGGCATGCTGAGCCGGGGCGATCTTCCTGTAATCGGGAAGGGCGCAGGCCTCCCACAACAGCGCCACGCGCCTGGCGTCGGTGGCAAGCGTCCGGATGTCCTCGTCGCGGGACAGATGTTCGAGCGCCTGCGCATCGACCGCCGGCAGCGCGCGCGTCAGGCCTTCAACCGGCGCGTTGGTCTCGATCGAGCGCTTCAGCGCGTCGAGGTTGGCGAAATCGAAACGCGCGGTGCGCCATTGCAGCACCTTCACCGGGTCGAAATCATGCGCTTCGATCTTCTTGACCAGTTCCTCGTCCAGTGGATCGACCTGGCCGGTGACGCCAAAAGTTCCGTCGCGCAAGTGGCGGCCGGCGCGGCCGGCGATCTGGCCGAGCTCGGCCGCCGTCAGGTTGCGATACTGGTAGCCGTCGAACTTGCGGTTCTGGGCGAAGGCGACGTGATCGAGATCGAGGTTGAGGCCCATGCCGATCGCATCGGTGGCAATCAGATAATCGACATCACCCGACTGGAACAGCTCCACCTGCGCGTTGCGGGTGCGCGGCGATAGCGCGCCGAGCACGACTGCCGCACCGCCCTGCTGGCGGCGGATCAGTTCGGCGATGGCATAGACCTCGTCGGCGGAGAAGGCGACGATCGCCGTACGTCGCGGCAGGCGGGTCAGCTTCTTGGAGCCGGCATAGGCGAGATGCGACAGCCGTGGCCGCGTCACCACCGACACCCCCTTCAGCAGACGCTGGAGGATGCCGTGCATGGTCGCTGCGCCGAGCAGCAGCGTCTCCTGGCGGCCGCGCAGATGCAGGATGCGGTCGGTGAAGATGTGGCCGCGCTCGAGATCGCCGGCCAGCTGGACCTCGTCGACGGCGACGAAAGCGGCGTCAGTCTCGCGCGGCATGGCTTCGACGGTACAGACCGAATATCTGGCGCCATCGGGCTGGATCTTCTCCTCACCGGTGATGAGCGCCACCTTGTGAGCGCCGACCTTCTCGCAGACGCGTGAATAGACCTCGCGGGCGAGCAGCCTGAGCGGCAGGCCGATAATGCCGCTTTCATGCGCCACCATGCGCTCGATGGCGAGATGGGTCTTGCCGGTGTTGGTCGGCCCGAGCACAGCGGTCACGTCGCGGCCTGACAGGATCAGTGGCTCAGTGTGTTTCGGCTGGATGTTCATCGACCTGGAAATTAAGGCTCTCTGCCTCGCGTTGTCGGGAGCGCGCCCCGTGGTGGCGCGGGTGACAGCCGACACATAGGGATTTTGGGCGTGAAGCGAAAGCAGAATATTCCGATGGCAGCTCGAAGCCTTCCGTCGGCGTCGAAATGCCGTTCCGCCGTTCCGATTTAACAGTTGGAACGAGTCTGGAACGAATCGGCTACGAATCGCTGACTCGCGCAGATTCAGGGTTTGTTCACGGCTACATCTGGATTTCTCGCCTGCGAGTCTCACCACATGCTGAATCGCCGAACTGGCCCGTTTCATGCAGGGCTGACGTCGCCGTTAACCTTTGCCGCTGAACGATCGACGCAGGTCGGCCGGCGTCATCCAACATTTTGAAATAATTAATCTTTCCTAACGCGCCTTAACCATTTGGGATGTTTTTCAGCCTTTGTCGTTTAACTCTGCGCTCAAAGCCGGAACGAAACGGCGACGAATCGGCGCCGGAGCATGTTTCCCGGTTTGTTCACCCCCATATGTAGTATCGTGAACAGGTATTCCACCTGTTATCCACAGGCGGGGAACAGGGTTTTGCACAGGCCGCACGGCCGCCGTTAACCTTTGCGTGCCGCTTCGGCACAAATCGGCGTCACGCCCATCGGTCGGCGCAGTCGCTGACCAGGCTGCCAGCAATGCAAAACGGCCTGGTTCAAGCCTCTCCCATGGCATAGCGCTGCCGCAGCGGGCTGCAACAGTCCCCGGCAACAGGCCGACGCCTCAGGTGACATGACGCCTCAGGTGATATACTGGCCGCCATTGGCTGATATGGTCGAGCCGGTGATGAAACCGGCATCGTCGGAAGCCAGGAAGACGACGCAGCGTGCGATCTCTTCCGGCTCGCCGAGGCGGCCGACCGGGATCTGCGGGATGACGCGCTCATTGAGCACCTTCTCGTCCATCGCCCTGACCATCTCGGTGGCGATGTAGCCGGGGCAGATGACATTGACGGTGATGCCGACCCGCGCCCCTTCCTGGGCGAGCGCCTTGGTGAAGCCGATATCGCCGGCCTTCGACGCCGAATAATTGACCTGGCCGGTCTGGCCTTTCTGGCCATTGATCGAGGAGATGGTGATGACGCGGCCGAACTTGCGTTCGCGCATGCCGACCCACAGCGGGTGCGTCATGTTGAATGCGCCGGAAAGATTGGTGTCGACGACCTCTTTCCATTGCTCGCGCGTCATCTTGTGGAACATGGCGTCGCGGGTGATGCCGGCATTGTTGACCAGAACGGAAACCGGGCCGAGATCGGCCTCGACCTGCTTGATGCCGGCGGCGCAGGCATCGTAGTCGGCGACCGACCATTTGTAGACCGGAATGCCGGTCATCGCGATGAATTTCTGCGCCGCTTCGTCATTGCCGGCGTAGTTCGCGGCGACATGATAGCCGGCGTTTTTCAGGCCGATCGAAATCGCGGCGCCAATACCGCGCGACCCACCGGTGACGAGTGCTACCTTTGTCATAATATCCTCCCTTTTTCTCGATCGGCGGGCGGCGAAAGGGGAACGCTCTAACGGCGGAGCCTGTTCGCCACCGACTGTTTCACGGCTTGCTCGCTCCGTCCTCACGGCGCTTTGCAGATGACTTCACAGCGCTTCCACGCACATGGCGACCCCCATGCCGCCGCCGATGCACAGCGTGGCGAGACCTTTCCTGGCACTTCTGCGGCGCATCTCGTAAACTAGCGTGTTGAAGATGCGGGCGCCGGAGGCGCCGATCGGGTGGCCGATGGCGATGGCGCCGCCATTGACATTGACGATCGACGGATCCCAGCCCATGTCCTTGTTGACGGCGCAGGCCTGGGCGGCGAAGGCTTCGTTGGCCTCGACCAGGTCGAGATCGCCGACCGACCAGCCGGCCTTGGCCAGCGCCTTGCGCGAGGCGGGAATGGGCCCGGTGCCCATGATCTGCGGATCGACACCCGCGGTCGCCCAGGACACGATGCGCGCCAGCGGCGTGATGCCGCGCTTTGCGGCTTCGGCTTCGGTCATCAGCAGCACGGCGGCGGCGCCGTCATTGATGCCGGAGGCATTGGCGGCGGTCACCGTGCCGTCCTTGTCGAAGGCCGGTCTCAGCTTGGTCATGGCCTCCATCGTGGCGCCGTGGCGGATATATTCGTCCTGGTCGACAATGGTGTCGCCCTTCTTGCCCTTGACGGTGAAGGCCACGATCTCGTCCTTGAATTTGCCGGCCTTCTGCGCGGCCTCTGCCTTGTTCTGGGAGGCCAATGCGAGCTGGTCCTGGTCCTCGCGGGTAATCTGGAACTGGCGAGCGACGTTTTCGGCCGTGTTGCCCATGTGGTAGCCATTGAAGGCATCCCACAGCCCATCCTTGATCATGATGTCGATCATCTTGTAGTCGCCCATCTTGACGCCGGCACGCAGGTGTTGAGCGTGCGGGGCCAGCGACATCGATTCCTGCCCGCCGGCGACGATCACCTTGGCATCGCCTGTCGCGATCTGCTGCATACCGAGAGCAATAGCGCGCAGACCTGAGCCGCAAACCTGGTTGAGGCCCCAGGCGGTGGTTTCCTTTGGCAGGCCGGCTTCGATAGATGCCTGGCGGGCGGGGTTCTGGCCCTGAGCCGCGGTCAGCACCTGGCCGAGGATGACCTCGTCGACTTCCGCCGGCTCGACACCGGCACGGGACAGCAACTCCTTGATGACGACGGCACCAAGCTCATGCGCCGGCGTGGCGGCGAAGGCGCCGTTGAAGGAACCGACGGGCGTGCGCGCCGCACTGGCGACAACGATGGCAGCGGACATGTTCTTCTCCACACTTCGAGGTATCGAGGTTTTGGTATCGCAGTTTGTATCGTCAGGGCTTTTCTTGCCCTTTCAATGATCCAAGTCAAACCGGAAATGGGCATACCGGCCATGCGCCGCAAGCAGGTTGCGCATCGTGGTGGATACAGCCGGCCCATTGCTGCGCAGCATTTTTAGCCCGCCGTGCAGCATTAATTGATGCCGCACTGCACAAACCGCTTGGAATTGTGACGCTTTTGCGCATATCCTTGAAAGGGCGCAATCGTTACCGGCAGCTTACCTCAAGTGCGCCGGTGTCCCGGGAGGATGCTGATGGCCGCGAAAGACGAACCGATTATCATCAAGAAATATGCCAATCGCCGCCTCTACAACACCGGCACCAGCACCTATGTGACGCTCGAGGACCTTGCCGAAATGGTCAAGAAGGGCGTGGAGTTCACCGTCCAGGACGCCAAGACCGGCGACGACATCACCCATCCGGTGCTGACCCAGATCATCTTTGAACTGGAGAACAAGGAAGGGCAGAACATGCTGCCGATTCCGTTCCTGCGCCAGTTGATCGCTTTTTACGGCGACCAGATGCAGATGATCGTGCCGAGCTTCCTCGAACAGTCGATGATCGCCTTCTCAAAGGAGCAGGAACGCTTCCGCGAGCAGATGAAGGGTGCGTTGGGCAAGTCGCCGCTGGACATGATGAAGATCACCACGCCGATCAAGGCGCTGGAAGAGCAGACGCGCCGCAATATGGAAATGTTCCAGAACGCCATGCGCCTGTTCACGCCATTCCCACCCGCTGGCCCACCCGCAGGCTCGAATGGCACTTCCGCAGCGCCAGCGGAGCCGGCCAGGAAAGAGACGTCGGAAAAGCCCGACGACCTTCAGGAACTGAAGGAACAGATCGCCGCCATGCAGCGCAAGCTCGACACGATGTCGTGATCGCCGGCCAGACCAAGCCCGGCCGAAATCTCTCATCAGCAGGCCGTATCAGAAATCTCCGCTCGAATGAGGCTGAGTGCCGCCCGACCCGCGCTATTTCGTTGTCACCGTCACCAGAGCCGTAACGGGTTTGCCGTCGACGAGAATGGGCTTGTGATGATCATCGGCAAGTAGGACGCCGATCACATGCTTGCCGGCGGCATCCGGGCAATGGCCGAAACGAGCCTTGACAAGATCGCCGCCAAAGTCGCTGTTCATGCTGTTGTTCGGCTTGCCGGGGATGTTGCAGGTATCTCCGGCGGGATCGATCTTCATATGCAAATGGCCGCATTGGCTGACGCCGTCGCATTCACCCGCTGGCAGAAGCGTGAAGTTGCTGCTGACGACGACGCCTATCGCCTTCTCTGGGTCATTGCCGAGTTCGATGACCGAACCGGCCGCCGGCCAGACGATTTGCAGGGTTGGCCGATCTTCGGCCTGGGCAGACCCGAGCGACAGTAAACAGAAAGCAAGGGCAGTCGTTGCGATGATGCGAAGCATGGTAACCTCCATTGATGTTGTAATCACTGATTACATATGAAACGCCTGGACGCAAGAAAATAATCAGTGATTACATATCGGCGTCGTGCTATTGGCAGGCATGACCAGCCCCACGGATTACGGCGAAGCCGCCAACCCCAAGCGCTATCATCACGGAAATCTGGTCGAGGCCTTGATCGCTGCCACCGTAGAGATCATCGAAGAGCGCGGAGCAGAGCATGTCTCGGTGCGCGAGGCGGCAAAACGTGCCGGCGTTTCGCCCGGCGCGCCATTCCGGCATTTCCGCTCGAAATCAGCACTGCTGACCGCCGTCGCCGAACAGGCGATGAACCGGCTGACCGAGGCCGTTGCCGATGCACAGTCCAAAGTCGGCAGCGCAGATCCCATTGTGGCCTTCGAAGCGATCGGGCAAGGCTATCTGGAGTGGGCGATCAGCAATCCCACGCATTTCCAGATCATCAGTTCTCGGACGCTGATCGATTTCGACGCGTCGGACAGTCTTCGTGATCAGAATGAAGCCGTTCGCCGGAAAATGATCGCCCTGCTGACCCAAGCGCAACAACAAGGTCGGCTTGCCCCGGACACCGACTTCGATCATCTGGTGCTTGCCGCCCGCGCATTTGTCTACGGCCTGGCACGCATGGCGATCGATGGTCATTTCCCGGAGTGGCATCCGTCCGAGCCGCCATCGCTCGCCGTACGGAAAGCTCTGCGTCTTTTCATCAGCCAGATGACAAATCCCGAAACGCAATCTCACGAGCGCCCTGAAGTGACTTCCGGGGATCGCTGACAAAACTGTCTTCGCACTGCAAAACCTGTCTTCGCACTAGTGTCAGGCGCACAGCTTCGAGTGAGGGTGTCCTCTTTCATGACAAAAATTTCATGTCATCGCCACTGAGTGCCGCTATTTTTGCGCCACACCAGACATATATGCTGCACTGCAATATGGTCCGTTAGCGCCGTAATGAAGGATTTCGCCTTGCCCAGCAGAAAAACTGCCATCGTCACCGGTTCCACCTCGGGCATCGGCCTGGCAATCGCCCATGCGCTCGCGGCCGATGGCTGCAACATTGTCGTCAATTCCTTTTCAGACACGGCCGACGACCAGGCCGTTACCGATGCGATCGCCAGGCATCACGGCGTGAAGACTGTCTACATCAAGGCAGATATCTCGAAGCCGGCCGAATGCCGGGCGCTGGTCGCAAAGGCAGCCGAGAGCTTCGGCTCGGTCGACATCCTGGTCAACAATGCCGGCATCCAGCATGTCGCGCCAGTGGAAGAATTTCCCGTCGAGAAGTGGGACGCCATCATCGCCATCAATTTGTCGTCGGCCTTTCACACCATCGCCGCCGCCATCCCGCTGATGAGAGAAGCCGGCGGCGGCAGGATCGTCAACATCGCCTCGGCCCATGGGCTGGTCGCCTCGCCGTTCAAATCGGCCTATGTTGCGGCCAAGCACGGCATCATGGGACTGACCAAGACGGTCGCTTTGGAACTGGCGCGCGACAAGATCACCTGCAACGCCATCTGTCCCGGCTATGTGCTGACGCCGCTGGTCGAGGCGCAGATCCCCGACCAGATGAAGGCGAACAAGATGGACCGCGACACGGTGGTCCGCGAGGTCATGCTCGACAGACAGCCGACCAAGGAATTCGTCACGGTCGAGCAAGTTGCCGCTGCCGCGGTGTTCCTGTGCTCGGATGCGGCAGCGCAGATCAACGGCACGCAAATCTCGGTCGACGGCGGCTGGACCGCGCAGTGATCCATCCAATGGCTCTATAGATCAAGGACAACGCCATGACGACAAACGGCAAGGCGGAGGAGCCCAAGAAGATCAACGTCGCGCTGCAGGGCGGCGGCTCGCACGGCGCCTTTTCCTGGGGCGTGCTCGACCAGTTGCTGGAGGACGGACGGCTCGACATCGCGGCGGTTTCGGGCACCAGCGCCGGCGCCATGAACGCGGTGGCGCTGGCCGACGGCTTCGTCCGCGGCGGCGTCGAGGGCGCGCGGCAGAAGCTCGACGATTTCTGGCGCGCGGTGGCGCGGAAGGGCCGGTTCAGCCCGGTGCAGCGCATGCCGTGGGACGTCGCCTGGGGCAACTGGTCGATCGAGAACACGCCGGGCTATCTGTTTTTCGACACGATGTCGCGGGTGTTTTCGCCCTATGTCGCCAACCCGCTCGGCCTCAACCCGCTGCGCGACGTGATCGAACAGGAGATCGATTTCGGCAATGTGCGCGCCTGCAAATCGATGGAGCTGTTCATCTCCGCGACCAATGTCGAGACCGGGCAGTTACGCGTCTTTTCCGATGGCGAGATCGATCTTGACACGGTGATGGCGTCGGCTTGCCTGCCGCAGCTGTTCCGCGCCGTCGAGATCAAGGGCGTGCCCTACTGGGATGGCGGCTATGGCGGCAATCCGGCGCTGTTCCCGTTCTTCAAGACGACTGCCACCGAGGACGTGCTTTTGGTGCAGATCAATCCGGTGGTCCGCGAGGGGACGCCGAAGAGCGCCAACGAAATCCAGAATCGCATCGACGAGATCACCTTCAACGCCGGACTCTTGCGCGAATTCCGCTCGATCGCCTTCATCAAGGAGCTGATTGCCGCCGGCCGGCTGCCGCATGGCGAATACCGCGACATCCGCATGCACCGCATCGATGCCGACGAGGCATTCAAGGACCTGTCGGCATCGTCCAAGGTCAATGCCGAATGGGCGTTTCTGAACTATCTGCGCGACCTTGGCCGCACTGCCGCCAGCGACTGGCTGGAGGAGAATTACGACGCCGTCGGCAAGCAGCCGACGCTTGACCTCTCAGGCGAGCTCGACGACGGCTTCAAGCCGATGCGTGGTCCGGCACCGGGCCGGCGGGTCAAGGAGTTCCTTGCAGCACGCAAGAAGCCCGAGGCAGCGCGTCGCCGAGCCTGAGTCGTTTTGTTTGTCAGTTTTTTTGCAAGGCTAGATCGATCACCTTGATCAGCGCGGCCGCAGCCCGCCGCTGCTCGTCCGGATCGCTGATGCGCATCTTCATGCCTTCCAGCCCGTCGAGCAGCATGTCGGCCAGCAATTTTGCCGACAAGCCCTTGGCGGTGAGATCGACGCCATTGCGTCCGGCTTCGCTCTGGATCGCTGCGGCAATATGCTCGGCAAACCGGCTGCGCCAGCAGCCGATCAGGTCGGCGAGACTCGATTTCATGTCAAGGAGTTCGGCGCCATGCGGCGAGGCGTGGACGGTGCGCGTCATCGAGATCAGCGCTTCGTCGATGGCCCGCATCGTGCGCTCGGCAAATGGTTCTTCGCCGGCGAGTGCCGTTTTCGCCTGCTCGAGCGAGCGGGAGAGCAGCATCAACGCAATGGCGCGATAAATATCGGTCTTGTTCTTGAACTGGAGATAAAGCGCCGGCCGCGACATGTCGGCGGCACGCGCAATGTCGTCCATGGTGGTGCGGGCGAAACCATAGGCCAGAAACACCTTCATCGCGCTGTCCAGAATGCGGGCGCGCTTGGGGTCGGTGGCGATGTCCTCGATCTCGATCATGGCGCGACTTTATCCTGCAAAAGCTCTATTGACAAAATGACGTAATTTGTCAGATGTATAAGGGCGAATGGCCGACCGGCCTGCCCGGGCTGTGGACGACAACAAAGGGTATCCCCATGCGCCTCACCGTCGACGGGCAGGCATTCGACGTCAATGCCGATCCCGAAATGCCGCTGCTGTGGGCGCTGCGCGATCTCATGGGCAAGACCGGGCCGAAGTTCGGCTGCGGCATCGCCGCCTGCGGCGCCTGCACGGTGCATGTCGACGGCCAGCCGGTGCGCTCCTGTTCATTGCCGGTCGGTGAGGTCACCGGCGCGGTCACCACGATCGAAGGCATCGGCACCGAAGGCAGATTGCATCCGGTACAGCAGGCATGGCTGGAAGAGCAGGTCGCCCAGTGCGGCTACTGCCAAGCCGGCCAGATCATGAGCGCGGTGGCGCTGCTCGACCAGGTTGACGATCCGACCGATGCCGATATCGACGATGCCATGGGCGGCAATCTCTGCCGCTGCGGCACCTACCCGAAGATCCGTGCGGCGATCAAACGGGCGGTCGTGCTCAAGACGGCGGGGATCTGACCATGGCCAGTGTCGGAAAGATCGCCCGCCGCACGTTTCTCATCGGCACCGCTGCCATCGCGGGCGGCGTCGCCGTCGGCTATTACTACTATCGCAAGCCTTTTCCGAATCCGCTGGAAGGCGACCTCGCGGCTGATGAAGCGACCTTCAACCCCTATGTGAAAATCGGCGCCGACAACACCATCACCATCGTCGCGCCGCGCGCCGAGATGGGCCAAGGCATATCGACGACTCTTGCTGCCATGGTTGCCGAAGAGCTCGATGTCGGGCTCGACCAGATCAAGGTCGAGCACGGCCCGGCCTCCTACGCCTATTTCAATGCGGCGATCCTGGAAGAGGGCGGTCCGTTCGCCTTCTTCGATGAAAGCATGACCGCGGAAATAGTGCGCGCCGGCATGGGCGTGGCCGGAAAATTCCTCGCTCTGCAAGGCACCGGCGGTTCGACATCGACGCTCGATGGTTTCGGCAAGATGCGGCAGGCAGGCGCCGCCGCGCGGCAGATGCTGATTGCAGCGGCCGCGCAAAAGCTCGGTATAGCTGCCGCCGATCTGGAAACGGCCAACGGCTCGATCCTGCACAAGGCATCGGGCAAGTCGCTGACCTATGGCGCGGTCGCTGCGACCGCTGGGACGATGGCGCCGCCCGCGGAAATCAGGCTCAAAGACAAATCCGACTGGAAACTGCTCGGCAAACCGCAAAGACGCATCGACATGCTGGCCAAGGTCACCGGGGCGCCGATCTTCGGCATCGACGTGACGCTGCCGGAGATGCTGTACGGCACGGTCAAGATGAGCCCGCGCTTCTGGGCCAAGCCGGTCAAGGCGGATTTCTCCAACGCCGAGAAAATGCCTGGCGTGATCAAGATCGTGCCGATCGACACGAATTACGGCCACGGCTTCGGCATCATCGCCGAAAACACCTGGGCGGCGTTCAAGGCGGCGGAGGCGATCGACGCCGAATGGGCCGACCCCGAATATCCGCTGGACAGCGCCGGCATTTCCGAGGTGCTGAAGCAGGCGCTCGGCACCAAAGGGTCGGTGATGCGCGATGATGGCGATGTCGATACCGCTTTCGCCGACGCGCTGCGCGAAAGGATCGTCGAGGCCGACTATGCGGTGCCTTATCTGGCACATGCGACGATGGAGCCGATGAACGCCACGGCGCGGCTGAAGGACGGCGTCCTCGACATCTGGTGCGGCAACCAGGCGCCGACCTTGGTGCGGCAGCTTTGCGCCAATGCTGTCGGCATTGAGCAGGACAAGGTTAGCGTCCACACCACCTTCATGGGCGGCGGCTTCGGCCGACGTATCGAGGTGGATTATGCGCTCTGTGCCGCGCTGATGGCGAAAGAAACGGCAGGCCGGCCCATCAAGGTGATTTGGACGCGCGAGGAGGACATGCGCCACGACGCCTACCGGCCGGCTTCGGTCGGCAAATTCCAGGCGCGGCTTGGCAACGACGGCATACCGGTCGCCGTCGACATGACAATCGCCTCGCCATCGCCGATAGCCAGCACCTTGCGCCGGCTGTTTCCCTCGATCCCGCCGCTTGGCCCCGACAAGTCCATTGTCGATGGGGCCTTCGACCAGCCCTACACCATCCCGAATTACCGGGTCAGCGGCATTGCTGCGCCCGCCTCCATCCCGGTCGGCTTCTGGCGATCGGTCGGCTGCTCGATCAACGGCTTCTTTCATGAGGGCTTCATGGACGAGATCGCCACCGCCGGGAAAACCGATCCGGTCGAACTGCGCAAGACGCTGATGGCTGCCTATCCGGCAGCGGTGAAGGTGGTCGAGAAGGTCGCCGAAATGGCGAAGTGGGGCGAGGCGCTGCCCGCCGGCAAGGCCAAGGGCATGGCGTTCACGCTGTCCTTCGGCAGTTGGGTCGGCGAGATCGTCCAGGTCGCCGACACGCCGTCCGGGATCCGCATCGAGAAGATGTGGATCGCCGCCGATGTCGGCACCGCGCTCGATCCTGATATCATCGAGGCGCAACTCATCTCCGCCGCCATCTACGGCCTGTCGGCAGCGATGGGTCAGGAGATTACTTTCGCCGACGGCATGGTCGAGCAGTCGAATTTTCATGACTACGACGCCATGCGCATCTCCCAGTGTCCGGCGTTCGAAGTCGCCATCCTGGAGAATTTTCACAAGATGGGCGGCGTTGGCGAAGTCGGCACGCCGCCGGCGGCACCGGCACTCGCCAACGCCATCTTCGCACTGACGGGCAAGCGCATCCGGACACTGCCCTTGTCGAAGGAGGTGACCTTTGCATGAAATATTCCCATCATGCTGACAGCTGCTGCCATGCTGTTTTGCTGGCGCCTACCAACGGCACTGGCAAGCCGGGCACGGCACCGATGATGGTCGATGCAGCCAAGACTTGCCCGAGGGACGCGGTCTGGCGGTTGCTTTCGCATCCGCGCTGCGCCGAGTGTTATGTCGCAGATAAAAGGCCGCGCTGGTCCGGCGCGCTTCACGGCGGCCGCACCCTGCCCATCGAAGTATTACCCATCAACATTTCTGACTATATTGCGGTGCAACTTTGATGTAGAAGCTCGTTCGCCGATCACGGCAAGTTGAACACGGCCTTGCGCGCACCCATATCGGCGACGCGCCCGAGTTACAAGACGCGGCCTGGCCGAATCCCGCGCACTGGAAAAATGACGATGCCGAAGTACAGGTTTCACAAGCTTGCAGCCATTGTTGTGCTTGTCGGATTCGCTGCCTGGATGGCGACGGGCGAGTTCTCGTCCGTCGGCAGCGCGGCCGCCGACAAACCCAAAGCGGGGGAGGTCGAGCAGCCAAAGGCGCCTGACGCCGGCAAGGCCAAGCCCGCTGAGGCAGAGCAGCCCAAGGCGCCGTTGCGCACCGTCGCGATCTTAACCCCGCCCAGGCGTACCTATGCGCGCGCCATCCGCATTTCCGGACTGACCGAAGCCGACAAGCGCGCGGTGCTGGCGACCCGGGTCGACGGCATCATCGACAAGCTGCCGGTCAAGCAAGGACAGCACGTCAAGACGGGCGACCTCGTGCTGATGCTTGCCACCGAGGAAAAGCTTTCGGCGCTCAGCAACGCCAAGCAGCTTGTCGCGCAGCGTCAGGCCGAACTCGATGCGGCCTCGCGGCTGGCGAAAACCGGCAATCTGCCCAAGCTGCAGCTCGACAACGCTCGCTCCACCCTGACCTTAGCGCAGTCGATGCTGGAAGCGATGCAAGCCCAGCTTGATCGCAATGAGGTGAGGGCTCCGTTTGACGGCGTCATCGACCGGGTGCCGGTGGAGCTTGGCAGTTCCGTGATGCAGGGCGGCGAGGTGGCAACCATTCTGAGCCTCGACCCGGTGATAGCCCGCGGCGAGGTCAGCGAGCGTGATCTCGGCTATCTGAAGATCGGCGACAAGGCGAAGGTACGGTTGGTCAGCGGCCAGAATGTCGAGGGCACCGTGCGCTATATCAGCCGCGACGCCTCGTCCGCCACCCGCACCTTCCGGGTCGAGATCGCAATCCCCAACCCCGAGGGCACCATTCCGGCCGGGATGACGGCCGAGATCGCGCTGAGCGCGCAGCCGACCGACGCAGTCATGCTGCCGCGCTCCGTGGTCACGCTCGGCGACAAGGGCGATCTCGGCATCCGCGCCGTCGACAAGGATAACAAAGTCGTGTTCTTCCCGATCGATCTGGTCGACGATACGCCAACCGGCCTGGTGCTCGGCGGCATCCCTGCCGATGCGCGCATTATCGTCGCCGGCCAGGAACTGGTGAAGGAAGGCGAAGTGGTCAAGCCGGTCGAGGCCGACCAGGCGACCATTCAGAAGCTGCTGGGCGAAGCGACGGCCGGGACGCAGTAATCATGGATATCGTCAAACTCGCAATCAGCAATGCCAGGCTGACCATTTCGGTGCTGGTGTTCCTCATCCTTGCCGGTGCGGTCGCCTATCAGTCGACACCGAAGGAAGCGGAACCCGACGTTCCGATTCCGATGATGTATGTCAGCCTGATCTATCAGGGCATCTCGCCCGAGGATTCGGAACGCCTTCTGCTGCGGCCGATGGAAGCCAAGCTGAAGAGCCTCAAGGGGCTCAAGGAGATGCGTTCGGCCGCCTTCCAGGGCGGCGGTTATGTGCTGGTCGAATTCCACCCGCAGACGGATCTGGCGACGGCGCTGCAGGACACGCGCAGCAAGGTCCAGGACGGCAAGGCCGACCTGCCGCAGGCAGCCGAGGAGCCTGTGGTCTCCGAGGTCAACGTCTCCGAGTTCCCCGTCCTTGTCGTGACGCTGTCGGGCGAGGTGCCCGAGCGCGTTCTGACGACGGCTGCGCGCGAGTTGCGCGACCGCATCGAGGAAGTGCCTGGCGTGCTGGAAGGCTCGCTGCAGGGCGCCCGCGACGATCTCGTCGAAGTCGTCATCGATCCGATGAAACTGTCGTCATACGGGCTGCAGCTCGAGCAGCTGATCGGTGCGGTCGGCGATTCCAACAGTCTTGTCGCCGCCGGCAACATTGAAGGGTCCGAGGGCAAATACGCCGTCAAGGTGCCGTCGCTGATCGAAACGCCACAGGACGTGGCGGCGCTTCCGATCGTCGCCGGCCCCAATGCCGTGGTGCAGGCCAAGGATATCGCCACCGTCCGCTCCACCTTCAAGGACGCCGAGACGGTGACCCGTCTCGACGGCAAGCCGGCGATCGCCATCGAGGTGAAGAAGCGCATCGGCTCCAACCTGATCGACACGATCGCCCAGGTCACGGCGGTGTCCGATGCCTTCATAAAGACTATGCCGGAAGGCATGCACGTCACCTACACGCAGGACAAATCGGTGTTCGTCAACCAGTTGCTCGGCGATCTGCAGAACCACGTCATGATCGCCGTGATCCTGGTGTTCATCGTCATTCTCTACGCGCTGTCTGGCCGTGCCTCGCTGCTGATTGGCCTCGCCATTCCATCGTCGTTCCTGATCGGCATCCTGCTGTTGGCGATGATGGGCTACACGATCAACATGATCGTGCTGTTCAGCCTCATCCTGGCGGTCGGCATGCTCGTCGACGACGCCATCATCGTCACCGAATTCGCCGAGCGGCGGATGAGCGAAGGCATGCCGAAGGCAGAGGCCTTCGCGCTTGCCGCCAAGCGCATGGCCGGTCCGGTCATCGCGGCGACGATGACGCGCATCGCCGCCTTCTCGCCGCTGCTGTTCTGGCCGGGCATCATCGGCGACTTCATGAAATACATGCCGATCACGCTGATCGTCACACTCTCGGCCTCGATGCTTTACGCACTGGTCTTTGCACCGGCGCTGGGCGCCTTGTTCGCCAAGGCGCCGCCGCATCACGAGAACGACAACCGCGACGGCTGGTACATGGCGGTGGTCAAGCAGGCGGTTCGCTTTCCCATCACCGTGCTTCTGCTCACCGTCGGCCTCTTGTTCGGTGTCGGCTTTGCCTATTCGAAATACGGCGCCGGCGTCGAGTTCTTCCCGAATGTCGAGCCCGACTACGGCCTGCTTTATGTGCACGCCCGCGGCAATCTTTCGCTCGCCGAAATGGATGCCGCCACGACGACCGCGGAAAACCGGCTTCTCGGCTGGCCAGGGGTGAAATCGGTCTATACCCGAGTCGGCAAGACGCAAGGCGGCGGCCAGGACATTCCTGAAGACGTGGTCGGCGTCATCCAGTACGAGTTCGTCGACTGGCGCGAGCGCAAATCGGCGAACGCCATCCTGGACGAACTGCGCGGCGTCATGGCCGGCATTCCCGGTGTCGACGTCGAGGTTCGCGTGCCCGAGGCCGGCCCGCCCACCGGCAAGCCGATCCAGATCAGGCTTTCGGCCGTCGACCCGCAAGGCCTCGACGACAAGGCGCGCGCCGTCGCCGCGCGCATTGCCAAGGTCCCCGGTGTCATCGATATTTCCGACGGCTTGCCGCCGCCGGGCGTCGACTGGGCGCTCGACGTCGACCGCGCCAAGGCGGCACAATACGGCATCAGCCCGACCTCGGTCGGAACGGTGGTGCAACTGGTGACGAACGGGCTGAAGCTCAGCGAATACCGGCCGGCCGGTGCTGACGACGCCGTCGACATCAGGCTGCGCCTGCCCGAGGACCGGCGCACGCTGTCGACGCTCGACGACCTCAGGGTGCAGACGTCGCAAGGGTCGGTGCCGATCTCGAATTTCGTCGCGCGCAAGCCCGAGCCGACCGTCGGCATCCTCAACCGCATCGACGGCGCGCGCACCGTGGTCGTCCAGGCCAATGTCGCCGCCGGCGAGCAGGTCGCTTCCGTCCAGCAGCAGGTCACCCAGGCGGTCGCCGAGATGGATCTCGGCAGCGGCATACGCTGGAAGCTTGCCGGCTCGAACGAGGACAGCGCCGAGGCCAGCGCTTTCCTCAGCAAAGCCTTCGGCGCCGCGATCTTCCTGATCTTCCTGGTGCTGCTGATGCAGTTCAACAAGTTCACCAGCGTTTGGCTGGTGCTGTCCTGCGTGGTCATGGCGACGGTCGGCGTGTTCCTGGGATTGCTGTTGACCGGAGAGGCGTTCGGCATCGTCATGTCGGGCATCGGCGTCATCGCGCTGGCCGGCGTGGTGGTGAACAACAACATCGTGCTGATCGACACCTATGACCGGCTGCGCGAAGAAGGCTGGGACAAGATGGACGCGGTTTTGCAGACCTGCCGCGAACGTGCCCGCCCGGTCGTGCTGACGGCGGTGTCGGCGATCCTCGGCGTGCTGCCGATCGCCTTCGGCCTCGGTCTTGAAATCTTCCATCACGAGACGACGATCAACGCGCCGTCGACGCAATGGTGGATTTCTCTGTCGTCGGCAATCGTCTTTGGCCTGTCCTTCGCCACCTTGCTGACGCTGGTGGTGACGCCGTCGATGCTGATGGTGTTCACGCGCAGCAAGAACAGCCGCTTCTATGCATTCTTCCGTCGGCTGTTCCGGCGCGGAACGCCAGCCGATGCGACTATGGAGGCCTCCGCCAGGCCCGGCTTGCTCTACGAGCCGGCGATCGACTTCCCGAGGGCCGCCGAATAGGTCGCTCGCTTCAGCCCAGGTAGAAAAGGCCGCCGGGAACAACCCAGCGGCCTTTTGCATTGTCCTGTCATGGAATGCCTCAAAGCGGGGAGTTTCTCATGACGCTCAGCACCATTCTCATCATCATTCTGATCCTCATTCTGATCGGCGCGGTGCCGGCATGGCCTCATTCGCGTTCCTGGGGTTATGGTCCCTCCGGCATCGTCGGCGTCATCCTGATCGTGCTGCTGGTGCTGCTGCTGATGGGCAGGATTTGACCCGGAGTTGGTGTGCACGAATGCTACAGCGCTGCGCGTCCTGTTGGACTCACAGCGCTGTAGCACTTGATTTTGCGCATGGTCCCGAGCGTTCGGTTCGGATCATGGATTGGGTAACGGCCGCTTTCCGTTTCAGGCAGCTTTCGAAACGCCATCAATCGTGGCGACACCGATATCATCGAGAGCCGCTGCCACCGCCCTATCCAGCGGCGTATGCGGGATCGTGCCGATGATGCCTTCCAGTCTTGCCGAGACCAACTGGTGTGGCTCGAAGCGGAGATAGGACATCGAGACGAGTTCGCGCCACATCGCCACGAACGGACTGCCGGCGCGCAACACCCACCACGGCATCGACGTCAGTTTCAACGAGCGCCCGAGCGCCTGCTCCGCGGCGGCCTTGATCTCCAGATCGGTAACGGCGTGGCCGGGAAAGTTCAGCGCCTCGTAGGCGCCGAGCTTGTCGAGATTCTCAGTCAGTCCGACGAAAGCCTTGGCCATATCAGGCAGATAGGCCCATTCATGCAGGAGATCGGCCGGCCCGGGGGCGGTATAGACGCCCTTGTCCATCTTGGCGGCGACCATTAGATCGAACCACGATCCGGTGCCGGTGCCACCGAAGAAATCGCCGGCTCGCAGCAGAATGGTGCGCACTCGGCCTGCTTCGGCCTCGCGGCGAAAGAGGTCTTCCATGGCGACGCGGATGCGGCCCTTTTCCGTCGTCGGGTAGAATGGCGTGTCTTCGGTGATGACTGCCGGCATCGGCGAGCCGTAGTTGTAAACGCTGCCGGGAGCGAGGTGCAATGCATGGTTCGCCCGGCACGCGGCCATGACGTTCTCGGCCATCGGCAGGCACTTGCCCCAGTCGGTGTAGATCGGGTTGAGACCGTTGAAGATGATGTCGACGCCTTCGGTGGCGCGGATAAGCGCTTCGCGATCGAGCCCGTCGCCGGCGACGGCTGTGGCGCCGGTGAGTTCTGCCGGTATCTTGCCGCTGCGGGTGATGGCGCGGACATCATAGCCGGCGTCGATGAAGGCCTTGGAAACCACGCGGCCGAGCCGGCCATTGGCACCCAGAATTGCGATCTTGGTCATGTTTCGTCTCCGTGTTTACGTTACGGTCACAATATGATCCGCCCGAAAACGAATGGAAATTGACCGAATTTGGCGATGTGTTATTCATTTTTGAATGGAAATCGACTGGAATCTGATCAAGAGCTTCGTCACCGTGGCGGAAACCGGCAGCCTGTCGAGTGCCGCGCGCAAGCTGGCTGCAAGCCAGCCGACGCTCGGCCGCCATATCGCGGAGCTGGAGCAGGCGCTCGGCGTCACCCTGTTCCGGCGCGGGCGGCGCGGCTACGCCCTGACAGAAGCCGGCAGCACGCTCTATGAACGCGGCCGGGCGGTGAGCGAGCAGGCGAGCGCCTTTTCGCTGTTGGCGCTGGGATCGGTCGAGGCGATCGAGGGCACGGTGCGCATTGCCGCCAGCGAGGTGGTGGCGGCCTATGTCCTGCCAGAGATGACGGCGCGGCTGGGCACCGAGGAGCCCGGCATCGAGGTCGAGATCGTCGCGTCGAACCAGGTCGAGAATCTTTTGCGCCGCGATGCCGACATCGCTATCCGCATGGTCAAGCCGGCCCAGAACGAACTGGTGGCGCGCAAGGTGGCAGACATTCCGCTCCGCGCCTGCGCGGCAAAATCCTATCTCGACCGGCGTGGCCGTCCGCGCGAACCCGGCGATCTTGCCGGCCACGACCTGATCGGCTTCGACCGCAGCGATGAGATCATTCGCGGCTTTGCCCAATTCGGTGTCCCGCTCACCCGCAATGCCTTCCGCTTCAGGACCGACAACCAAATTGTGCTGTGGGAGGCGGTGCGGGCGGGAAACGGCATCGGCTTTGGCCAGGAGCCGCTGGCCGACCGCGATCCGCTGGTGGAGACAGTGCTGCCGGGCCTCGGGCTGCCGACGCTGCCGGTATGGCTGGCCATGCACCGCGACGTGCGCACCAGCGTGCGCATCCGCCGTGTCGCGGATTTCCTCTATGAGGAGTTGAAGCGCTATTCGGCCGGGGCCGCGTCAGTCGCGAATTCGGCGCGGTGAGCGAGCCCGGCCATCAAGAATACGACGACCAGCAGTCCCGACAAAGCGACGAAGATCGGACCGAAGCTTGAATGCTCGGCGACGAAGCCGATTGCCGACGGCGCCACCAGAATGCCGGAATAGCCCATTGTGGTGACGACGCTCATGCCGGTGCCGGACGACATGCCTTCCTGGTTGCCGCCGGCCGAAAACAGGATCGGCACCATATTGGCGATGCCGAAGCCGCAAAAGGCAAACGCTGAGATGGCGAGCCAGGGCGAGGGCGCCAGTCCGGCCACCAGCATGCCGGCGGCGGCGACAAGGGCCGAGATGCGCAGCGTCGTCACGGCGCCGAAACGGTTGCGGACCCCGTCGCCGAGGAAGCGCATGACGGCCATGACGCCGGAGAAAGCGGCGTAGGCCAAACCAGCTACGGCGAGATCGGTGCCGAGTTCCTGTTGCAGGTAAAGCGCTGCCCAGTCGAGCACCGCACCCTCGGAGATCATCGTCATCAGCGCCATCAACCCGACCAGATAGACCAGCGGATTTCCAGGCAGCGCAAATTTGCGATGCCCGATTACCCCCGAGGACGCTTGGGGCGGCTTGTCCTCGGCAATCAGGTAGCGGACTGCCACTGCAATCATGGCGAAAGCGAGAGCCGTCACCACCGTCGCATGGGCGAGATGACCGTAATTCTGGATGGCGAGGCCACCGAGAGCGCCGCCGGCGAAACCGCCTAGACTCCAGAAGCCGTGCGAGGACGACATGATGGCCCGGGACAAGCGCCGTTCCACCGTCACCGCATTGGCGTTCATGGCGACATCCATGCCGCCGATCGAACCGCCGAAGATGAACATGGCGATGGCCGCCAGCGGCACGTTTGGAGCCAGCGCCACAACCAGCAGGCCGAAGCTGCCGATGAGACCGAACCAGCGCAGCACGCTGCGCGACCCATGCCTGGAGATCAGGTGGCCGCACCAGATCATCGCTGTGACCGCGCCGGCGCCGAACAGCAGGATCAGCAGGCCGAGCGTGAACTTGTTGACATCCAGCCGGGTCAGCACCACCGGGATCTGCGGCGCCCATGCACCGGTCAGAAAGCCATTGGCCAGGAAGATGGCCGCCACGGCCCATCGTCCACGAATGGCGGCCTGCATGCGGTTTAGCGTGTCCATCGTGTAGAATCCGATGCGGAAAATAGCTTCGCGCGGCAAATTAGATCGATTCAATCCTCAGTCAAGCGCTCGTTCTTGAAAAGTGGTTGGGCCAAACGGCTCGCTTGAACCCAGGTTGATGAAGCCGATCTGGTCGGGCTTTGTTCGACCACGATCTTATCCGAAAACCGGTTTCCACTTTTCGGGATCGTGGTCTTAGTGATCCCTGGGGCGTCTTGCCTCGAACTCGGCCTTCTTGACATTGGAGGCGTCGGTCTGATTGAGCGCCTGCCATTCGGCATAGGGCATGCCGTAGATGATCTCGCGCGACTGGTCCTTGCTGAGATCGACACCCTCGGCCTCGGCGGCGTCGCGATACCAGTTGGAGAGGCAGTTGCGGCAGAAGCCGGCGAGGTTCATCAGGTCGATGTTCTGCACGTCCGTGCGCTCACGCAGATGCGCGACCAGCCGGCGGAAGGCG
The DNA here is from genome assembly GCF_055811415.1 of Mesorhizobium sp. WSM4846. Classification (NCBI taxonomy): domain Bacteria; kingdom Pseudomonadati; phylum Pseudomonadota; class Alphaproteobacteria; order Hyphomicrobiales; family Phyllobacteriaceae; genus Mesorhizobium; species Mesorhizobium sp. WSM4846. The sequence continues at coordinate 45,027 of NZ_JBVVPZ010000032.1, read as the reverse complement.
GCGGCTTCAAAATCGCGTTTCTGCTCGTCGCTGAGTTCGGTCATGTGTTCTGGGCCTCCTTGGGCCTCCTTAGAGCGGCCCGGTGCGCGAGCCGAATCGTGTGACCTGATGTATATCGGTACGGCGGTTGATCGCGTCAACAATCGGCGCCAGCCGTTCGGCCCAGGCGACCGCATCCTGCCGGTCGGCGATCAGGTCCTGACGGATTTCGATTAGCGCATGGGCGAAGCCATTGATGATGGCATGCCTGAACATGGTGTCGCCGCGCAGCGCGCCGTCATAGGGCTCGTTGTCGCCGACGATAAGGCTTTTGTCCTTCGCAAGCATGTCGATCAGCGGCCGCGCCACCCGATCGTCGCGATCCCACAAGATGCCAACATGCCAAGGGCGCACGAACCCCTGCATGAACGGGGTGAAGGAATGCACCGAAAGGATAAAGGGAGCGCTTGCGCAAGCCTGCGCCACCGAGGCGATCATGGCGCCGACCGCATCGTGATAGGGTCGATAGAAGCGGTCGAGCCGCATTTCACGTTCTTTCAAGGTAAGTGGATAATTTCCCGAAATGACGGTGCCGTCATAGAGTTGGCGGATCAGTGTCGGATCGTCTTCGCCGCGATTGGGATCGATCAGAAGCCGCGAAAAATTGGCGAGTACCGCCGGCACGCCGAGCAAAGCGGCCAGTTCGCGCGTCACCGTCTCGACACCGATGTCGTAGGCGATATGGCGGTCGAATTCCGCCGCCGGCAGGCCGAGGCTGCCATACTCTTCCGGCAGGTCGCGACGGGCGTGGTCGGCCAGGAGCACGATGCCTCGCTTGCGATCGCCTTCGAGGACGTCGAAAGGCGCGAAAACTGTGGATCGGGTCATCGGCGGGAAATGGTCTGTTCGCTGGCTTCCAGGGAGGATGGTATCGTCATTCCACGAAGGGGACGATTACGCAATGCCGTCGTTTGGCCACGGTTTCTGCGGAAATCTGGCAGAAGGCGATAGACCGTGCGCCGGAGCCTTTCTAAATCGATTGGAATTGAGCGGAAGGGCGCGTTGACATGCGCCCGGACTTTTCCGAAAAGGGGCGTTGAGAGATGCAAATGTGGTTCTTGAGAGGTTTCAGGATGGGTTCCGCCGGCAGGCCGCGTGTGCGCCATGCCTTCGCCATGCCGTTCCTGACCTTCGCCGTGGGCCTCGCCGCGATGGTTGCTGCCTCGCCGGCGCGCGCCGATTTCCGTGTCTGCAACGCCACGCAGAACCTGGTCGGCGTCGGCATCGGCTATCGCGCCAAGGCCGGCTGGATCACCGAAGGCTGGTGGCACATCGAGGGATCGAGCTGCAAGACGCTGATCGAAGGGCCGCTGTCATCAAGATTTTACTATCTTTATGCAGAAGACGCCGAGCGCGGCGGGCGCTGGGATGGTCCGATCAACATGTGCGTGGCCGAAAAAGAGTTCAAGATCGCCGGCGTTAGCGATTGCGTCGCCCGGGGCTTCCAGCGCGCCGGATTCCAGGAATATGACACGGGCGAGCAGGCAAGCTGGATGGTCCAGCTGACCGATGACCCCGCAACGGGGGGCGTTCCAGCCGCCCCGGGAACAAACAGTCAATGAGACGTAGCCGCAAGGTCAAGATACTCGCCACCATCGGTCCGGCCTCCTCCTCCGAGGACATGCTGAAGAAGCTTTTCGAAGCCGGCGCCGACGTGTTTCGCATCAATATGAGCCACACCGATCATGAATTGATGCGCACACTTGTCGGTCGCATCCGCACCGTCGAGAAAGCGGTCGGCCGGCCGATCGGCATTCTCGCCGACCTGCAGGGACCCAAGCTTCGGGTCGGCAAGTTTGCCAACGGCAAGGAGACGCTGACACTCGGCCAGACCTTCACGCTCGATGACAATCCCGAGCCCGGCAACTCGATCAGGGTCTATCTGCCCCATCCGGAAATCTTGAGATCGGTCGAGGCCGGTCACCGTCTTTTGATCGACGACGGCAAGCTCGAGCTGAAGGCGGTGGAGAGCGACGGACAGGCGATCGTCTGCACCGTCGTCGCCGGCACCAGCATCTCCGACAAGAAGGGCGTCAGCCTGCCCGACACCGACCTGCCGGTCGGCGCGCTGACCGAAAAGGACCGCAGCGATCTCGATGCTGTGCTGGCCACCGGCGTCGACTGGGTGGCGCTGTCGTTCGTGCAGCGGCCGGAGGATCTGGCGGAAGCGCGCAAGATCGCGCGCGGCCGGGCGCTGATCATGGCCAAGATCGAAAAGCCGCAAGCCGTCGCCAGGCTGGCCGAGATCATCGAACTTTCGGACGCACTGATGGTTGCCCGCGGTGATCTCGGCGTCGAAATGCCGCTCGAAGCCGTGCCCGGCATCCAGAAGCAGATCACCCGCGCCGCGCGCCGCGCCGGCAAGCCGGTGGTGATCGCCACGCAGATGCTGGAATCGATGATCACCGCACCGGTGCCGACCCGCGCCGAGGTGTCGGACGTCTCGATCGCCGTGTTCGAAGGCGCCGACGCCGTCATGCTCTCGGCCGAATCCGCGGCCGGCTCCTACCCGGTCGAGGCGGTGGCGATGATGAACCGCATCGCCAGCAAGGTCGAAACCGACCCGACCTATGCCGGCATCATCAATGCGCAGCGCTCGGAGCCGGAAGCGACCGGCGCCGACGCCATTTCGCTTGCCGCCCGCGAAATCGCCGAGACGCTGAAACTGTCGGCGATCATCAGCTATACGGCGTCCGGCACGACCGGCCTGCGCGCCGCGCGCGAGCGGCCGCAGGTGCCGATCGTCGCCCTGTCGCCGATCGTCAACACGGCGCGGCGGCTATCGCTTTTGTGGGGCACGCATTGCGTCGTCTCGCCCGACGCCATCGACCTAGACGACATGGTCGACCGCGCCTGCCGCATCGCTTTGGACGAGGGGTTCGGCAAGCCCGGCGACCGGGTCATCATCACCGCCGGCGTGCCGTTGAGGACGCCCGGCTCCACCAACATGCTGCGCATCGCCTATGTCGGATCGGACGTGCAGGCCCGCCGCTAGGCTTGGCCGTCGCTTCGAATGATTTCGGTTGCTCTAAATTGGCGCGAGTTCGGCTTCCGGCGCTGTGATGTCGGCGCATTTGCCGGCACCGTAGGTGTCGCCGGCAATCCTGATTTCCACGGCCTTCGCCATTGCCTGAAGGTCCACGTCCCTGCCGGCGACCTTTTCGATCGCGCCGACAACGAGATCGGGTGCTATCCAGTCCGGCTTGTGGCCGAGATTGCGGACCCAGACCAGTTCGGCCCCGGCGATGTCTCGGACAAGGCCGACCGAATGGATCGTTGCATAGACCACCTTGTCGCGGTCGCCCGAGATGACCACAGTCGGCGCCTTGATATCGCGGTAGTGCGGTGCGGCATCGAGCGTGTAGCGATAAAGCCCGGCGACATCGGTGGCGTTGGCACGAAAGGCGTTCGGCCGAAGCACCAGCGGGATCGCGACCTCGGCGACATAGAAGTCCGGCACCTTGTTGGGGGCAAAGACGCAGGCGGTGGCGGCGTTCATCTGCAGCGTTCCCGACGGATAGGTCAGCGTTTCGGAAAAAAGGCGGCCGACGATCGGAATGGTCGTCAAATTGTAGTACCAGGCGGTCGCGCCGCCCGGCCAGGGATGGGTGGCAGGCGCCATGAACACCAGGCCGAGCGTCTTGTCGGGATGCTCGCGGCCGAAGGCGGTGGTCACCGAGCCGCCGAAGGAATGGCCGGCGATGATGGCGTTCCTGATGCCGAGATGGTCCATCAGCGCTGCGATGGTGCTGGCCTGCGCCGATGGGGTCTCGTTGTTGCCGGGGCCGCGCGCCGACCAGCCTGCACCCGGGCGGTCGAAGAACAGCATCTCGGCACGGCCTTCCAGCAAGCGCCTCAACGGCAGCATCTGATCCCTTAGATTGGCGCTGGCGCCGTGGATAAAGACGATCGGCGGCAGTTCGGCGTTTTCCCCGGCCGGAACGTGAACGTAGTGGATGCGGGCACCGTTTATATCCGCGAAGTCGCCGATCGGCGGATTGCGGCGCTCGATCAGCCATGAACCGGCGCGGGTGACACCTGCAAGGGTGAACACAAGCGCCAGGAGGAAGGCGAGCGCGGCGTAGATCGGGTTCATGGAGAGAGGTACGGACCGGAGCGAAATTAGTTCACAGTCTAGCTAGAAAGACTTTCACTCAAGTGGAATTGTCCGCCAACCTCATATCCCTTCGCCGGCAAGTTCTTCGGAAAGCGTGCCGACCTGATCCTGGGCACTGCGCATCATCGGATAGATGCTGAGCACGCGCTGCCAGGCTTCCAGCGCCGACTGCTTGTGGCCGGTTACCGCCATGATCTGCGCCAGGCCGGACAGCGCGCCGAAATGGCGCGGCTCGAGCTGCAGCGTGCGGTCGATGTCCGCCATCGATTTCGCAAAGTTATTCATCATGAAATGCACGGTGGCGCGCCGGTTCCAGCCTTCGGCATAGGCCGGTTGCAACGTCACCACCTGGTCGAGGAAGTCGAGCGCCACGTCGAACTTCTTGTCTTCGGCGGCTTTTTGCGACCATTGCATCATCAGGTCGATCGAGGCGCTGCCGGATTGCGACCACTCGTGCCAGATGCGCGCCGCAATGCGCTCGGCGGCTTTTTCATTGCGCTCACGCTTCAGGTCGACAAACAGCTGGTCGAGCCTTTCCTCCCTGGTCGTGGCAACCGGAGGGGTGACCGGGTCTTCCGCTTGAGCCGCAAGCGGGGCGAGACCGAAAAGAAAAAGCGCCGCGAAGAATGCAAAATAAATCCGCATGACCGGAATCTAACCCCGGACAGCGGATCGTCAAACTGAATTTAGCGTGAAAGGGCCGGCAGGCCGATATTAGAGCGCCACCCGTCCTTTTGGACGCGTAAAGGACGTTCCAGCATTTTGAATTCCTGGCATCGTGCTTTCCGAAAATCGATTCCGATTTTTGGATCGATGCGGTACATCATGCAGGCGCGGAGGCAGGCGCCCCCAACGCGAAAAGACTCAGCCCTGGCGCGCCTTGTAGCGCGGAGCGGTCTTGTTGATGATGTACACGCGGCCCTTGCGGCGAACCAGCTGGTTGTCGCGGTGACGCGCCTTGAGCGCCTTGAGCGAATTCTTGATCTTCATGGTCTTGCCCGTCGGTCTGGGCCCGCTTGGGCCGAATTATTAAGGCGCGCTCGGAAAGCGCGCCTCAACTTGTGCGTGGCTCATAAACGAGGAGCCTTGCCCGTGTCAACCGCAAGCGTGCTTCATAGATGAAGCTGATGCGGCGGATTTTGAGTTTCTGCCCTATCGACGGTCATTGGACCGACGCCGTCGAATAGCCTCAACGGTAGCGGCTCATTCGCGTAAAATGGCCCATCTTGCGGCCGGGACGCGCTTCGGCCTTGCCGTAGAGATGCAGCATCAGATCGGGCTCGGCGAGCAGGGCCGGGACACGCAGGATATCGTCGCCGATCAGGTTTTCCATGACGCAGTCGAAATGGCGGCCGGAGTTTCCCAGCGGCAGTCCGGCGACGGCGCGAATGTGCTGCTCGAACTGCGAGACGATGCAGGCGGCTTCCGTCCAGTGGCCGGAATTGTGAACGCGCGGCGCGATCTCATTGGCCAGCAGCGCGCCGTCGGCAAGGACAAAGAACTCGATGCCGATGACGCCGACATAGTCGACCGCGGCAAGTATTTCTGCTGCCGCCGCCTGCGCTGCAGCGGCGGTTTCGGACCCTATCCTGGCCGGCAGGGTCGAGCTGTGCAGGATGCCGCTGCGGTGGACGTTTTCTGCCGGATCGTAGGTGGCGAGCGAACCGTCCATGCCGCGCGCCGCGATCACCGAGATCTCGCGTTCGAAGGCGACGAAGGATTCGAGGATCAGCGGCACGTTGCCCATTGCCTCGCAGGTGCCGGCAAAGCCGCCTGTTTCCATGTTGCGGAATACGCGCTGGCCCTTGCCGTCATAGCCCATGCGTCGCGTCTTCAATATGCCGCTGCCGTCGAACTTTTTCAGCGCCGCCGTCAATTCGTCGTCATTGTCGACGGGGCAGAAATCCGCGGTGGGAATGCCGATGCCGTTGAGGAATTTCTTCTCCGCCACCCGGTCCTGCGCTACTTCCAGCGCGCGCGCCGGCGGGTAGACGGGGACCGTGACGGCAAGCGAGCTGGCGGCCATGACCGGAACGTTCTCGAACTCGTAGGTGACGACGGCGCTGACCGCAGCCAGTTCGGCGAGCGCGGCCGTGTCGTCATAAGCGGCAGTGATCTGCCGGTTGGCGACCTGTGCCGCCGGACAATCCGGCTGCGGCTCCAGCACGACCGTGCGGTAGCCGAGGCGCGCCGCGGCCATCGCCAGCATGCGGCCGAGCTGGCCGCCGCCGATGATGCCGATGGTCGATCCGGCGGCCAGGCTCATGGCGTGTCCGTGGGCTCGGCGGCGACCTTGGCGGTCTGGGCGGCGCGCCAGGCATCGAGCCGGGCGGCGAGCTTTTCGTCGGTCAGCGCCAGCACGGCCGCAGCCAGAAGGGCGGCATTGGTGGCGCCCGCCTTGCCGATGGCCAGCGTGCCGACCGGAATGCCGGCCGGCATCTGCACGATGGAGAGCAGCGAATCCTGCCCGGAAAGCGCCTTCGATTCCACCGGCACGCCAAAAACCGGGAGCGGCGTCATCGCCGCCGTCATGCCGGGCAGGTGTGCCGCACCGCCGGCGCCGGCGATGATCACCCGAAAGCCGGCCGCCTTGGCACCCTTGGCGAAGTCATAAAGCCGGTCGGGGGTGCGATGAGCCGAGACGATCAGCCGCTTGTGCGAAATGCCCAGTGCCTCCAGCGTTTCGGCGGCGTGGCGCATCGTCGCCCAGTCGGACTGGCTGCCCATGATGATGGCGACGTCGGCGCGGTGATCGTCCAAGCTTGTGCTCCCGGCGGCAAAGGCGCGCCTTAGCGGAATTCGGGTTCGACGGCAAGGATGCTTGCCCTCTGCGCAAGCGTTCTGGCGCGAGGCGCCATCATTGCCTAATCCGGCCAGCGCAAGGCGCCGGCGCTATCCTTGCGGGCCGACTTCATCGCATCCGCCGGACGCTCGGCGGCGCTCAACACGGCCCGCAGGCGCTCGGCGACGATTTCCGCCTCGCCAGGATGGAGATTGCACGGATCGAGGAAGAAGTGACCGCGCTCGACCTCGTGGTTGCGCACGATAATGGGAGGCGAACCGGCCGCCAGCGCCGACGCAAGGCCGGCGGCGGTGAATCTGCTTTCGGGCGCAACAAACACCTGCAGGCGGTCGAGCGGATTGCCGGTCGGATCGGGAATGACATGCGCGGCGATGCCGGTCAGGCCCTGCAATGCGTCCTTCCACAGATCGAGCGCCGCTTCTTCCCGCTTGCGGATGCCGGCATGATCGCGCCGCTCCCAGGCCTCCAGTGCGGCCATTGTGCCGGCGATGCTTTCCTTGCCGACCTTCATCGCCCGCGCAACGCCACGGCTCTGCAGATAGGCGGCGCGCACCAGATCCTTGCGCCCGGTGACGATGCCGCTTGTCGGTCCCGAGAGGAATTTGTGCCCGCTATAGACGACGATGTCGGCGCCGCGCGCGAGAAAGCCGCGCAAATCGTATTCGGAGGCGGCGTCAACGATCACCGGGACGCCCTTGGCGTGGCAGATCTCGCAGAACTCCTCGAGCGAGAGCATGCCGTATTGCACCGTGTGATGGGCAACGACATAGAGACCTGCCGCGGTGCGATCGCGGATCGCCTCGCGCACATGGTAGTCCTGCGTCACGCTGACCGTACCGGCCGGTACGGTGCTTGCCCCGGCGAGCCGGATCGACTGGTCGATCGGCGCGCCGTAATTGACGATGTGGCCGAGTTGGACGATGACCTCCGACTTGAGGCCCTCGGTGTCGTCCGGCAGCCGCTCGATCGCCAGAAGGTTGGTGCCGGTCATCGTGCCGGCAATGGCCATGGTGATGCCGCTGGCGCAGCACGCGGTGATGAAGCCGGCCTCGCCGCCGGTGAGGCGCGCGACGACCGTGCTTGCAGCGCGCTGCAGATCGTCCATCTCCACCCACTGCGAGGCGATCTCCGACATGGCGGCGATCGCTTCCGGGACGATGATCGAGGCGCCGAGCGCCGTCATCGTGCCGGAGACATTGATGATCGGGCGAAGGCCGAGCCGTTCGCGGATTGTCCTGTTGGAGCCGATTGCGGAATAGGTTTTCATCTCTGTCCCATTGGTAGACTTCAGGCGGCGATCTCGACGACCGCCTCGATTTCCACGGTGATGTTGCCCGGCAGGGAGCCGACTCCGATCGCCGAACGGGCGTGCCCGCCGATACTATCAAAGACAGCGGCGAAAAGATCGGAACAGCCATTCACCACCTTCGGATGGTCGCTGAAAGTCGGGATCGCGTTGACGAAGCCAAGCAGCTTGACGACGCGCACGATACGGCCGAGGTCGCCTGCCGCAGCGTGCATGACGGCGAGCAGGTTCAGGCCGGTGAGACGGGCATGCTTATAGGCCTCTTCAACCGTGACATCCTCGCCGACCTTGCCGGTGCAAAGCGTGCCGTCGGCGCGCAATGGCCCTTGGCCGGAGAGGAAGATCAGCCGTCCGCTTTCGGCATGGGTGACGAAGTTGGCGATCGGCGTCGGCGGCTCGGGCAGCGTCAGGCCCAATTCGGCGAGTCGGATGTAAGGCGTCATGAAAAGGCTCCTTGCGACAGCTTTCGCCGTCCTTCAGAAATGCGAGGCACGAAACCGCGCCAGGAAACTGCGGAGACGCTCATTGTCGATCTCCGCGCCCAGAATCTCGGCGGGCGGGCCTGCGGCGCTGACGCCGCCATCTGCCATGAAGATGATTCGGCTCGAGGCATCGCGGGCAAAGGCCATCTCGTGCGTGACCATCACCATCGTCATGCCGTCCTCGGCCAGGCTGCGCACGACCTCGAGCACCTCGCCGACGAGTTCCGGGTCGAGCGCGGAGGTTATCTCGTCGAGAAGCAGGATTTTTGGCTCCATCGCCACCGCGCGGGCGATGCCGACACGCTGCTGCTGGCCGCCGGAAAGCTCGGCCGGCAGGCTGTCGGCCTTGTGGGCAAGGCCGACCCGGCCGAGCCAGTGCTCGGCAATGGCGCGGGCCTCGGTACTGCTCTTGCCGCGCACCTTGCGCAGGCCAAGCATGATGTTGCCGGCCGCCGTCAGATGCGGAAACAGATTGAAACTCTGGAACACCATCCCGGTTTCGGCCCGCATCTTCGCCAGGTCGCGCTCGCTGCGGCGCTGGCGTGTTCCCGTGTCGCGGAAGCCGACCTCCTTGCCGTCGATGCGGATGGAGCCGCTGTCGTAGCTCTCCAGGAAGTTGACGCAGCGCAGCAGCGTGGTCTTGCCGCTGCCGGAAGGCCCGATGACAGTCACCACCTCCCCGCGCGTCACCTGCAGGCTGACGGAGCGCAGGACCGCGACGGATCCAAAGGACTTGGAAACCTCGGAGACATCGAGAAGCGCCGGATTGGCGGGCGTGGCGATGGGCATCTTGCTATTCCCGGATGAAGGAGAAACGCCGCTCCAACCGTCGGCTGGCCAGGGAGAGCGCGTAATTGACGGCGAAGTAGATGACTGCACCGAGGATGTAGAGCGGCATCGCTTCGTAGGTGCGGCCGATGACCTGGTTGATGGCGTGCATCAGGTCGGTGATGCCGAGCAGCGAGACCAGCGCGCTACCCTTCACCGCGTCGGTGACGCCATTGATCCATGGCGGCAGGAAACGCCTGAACGCTTGCGGGAAGATGACGTAGGCCAGTCGCTGGCGAAAGGTCAGCCCGATCGCCATCGCCGCTTCGGACTGCCCTTTCGGTATGGAACCGACCGCACCGCGCAGATACTCGATGACCTGCGCCGTCTTGAAGAGGGTGAGCGCCAGCACGGCTGCCCAGAAGGATTCCAGATGGAGGCCGACGGCAGGCAGGCCGTAATAGACGAAGAAGATGAGCACCAGGATCGGAATGCCGCGTATGGTATCGCTGAAAATGCGCACCGCCCAGCGCAGCGGAGCCGGGCCATAGACAAGGCCGACGCCCATCATCACGCCGGCGACGAGCGACAACACCACGACCAGCAGCGACACCCATAGCGTCACGGCAAAACCCTGGGCCAGGAAGGGCAAGGCATAGGCGATCTGGCCAAGCATCCTAGTGCGCCGCCCTGAACCGGCGCTCGACAAGCCGAAGTGCAAAAAGAAGCGCGTAGCCGGTCAAGAGATACATCGCCGTCACCACAAGGTAGACCTCGACGATGCGGAAGGTGTTGAAGTTGATCCACTGGGCGCCGTAGGTGAGTTCGGGCACCGAAATGACCGACGCAACGGACGTGTCCTTGAACAGCGACAGGAACGTGTTGGAAAGCGCGGGCAGCGTTATGCGCAGCATCGTCGGCAGGCGCACATGGACCAGCCTTTGCCATGGCGTCAGGCCGATCGCCTTGCCGGCGTCGAGCTGTCCGCGCGGAACCGCTTCGAGCCCCGAGCGGAACACCTCGACCAGATAAGCGCCGCTATAGAGCGACAGCGTGGCGATGAACGAGGTCTGCGCGCTGTAGGCGATGTCGACCACCGTCGGCAGGCCGTAGAAGACGAGATAGACGAGCAGGATCAGCGGCACGTTGCGGATGAACTCGACATAGGCGGCGATGACGGCCCGCACCGCACGCCCGGCCGACACGTACCAGACCGCCAGAAGCAGCCCGATGAGGATGCCGATCGCGATGGAGATCACGGCCAGCTCGAGGCTGAGCAGCAGCCCGCCCCAAAGCTTGTCGAAATGCCGCCAGATCAGGTTGAAGTTCAGGGTATAGCCCATGTGTCCCTGTCATTATCGAGGCTGTCGACGATAAGCAGGCGGAAGGGCGCGACCCTTCCGCCTGCTTGCATCAGATGACCGGGAAGCCGGGATGGCGCGCCGGCGGCTCCTGTCCAAAATAGTCCTTGAATGCAGCGTCGTAGAGCGCCGTCTCATGGCCGAACATGGCGGTGGTGAAGGTCGTGTTGACGAAGGTCAGCCAGTCGAGGTCGCCTTGCCGAAGTGCGGCGCCGTAAAGCATCGAGAACCAGCTCTTGCCGGCATCGAAGTATTTGTCCGGATTACGCGAGGCGAGCCAGCGAACCGTCGACAGATCGACGGCGGCGGCGTCGACGCGTTTCGATTCCAGTGCCTGCAGCACGTTGGCCTGCGTGTCTATCTGCATCACCTGCGACTCCGGCAGGACGATGTGCACATTTGCCTCGGCATCGACATTCTGCAGGATGGAAACCCGCGTCGCCGAACCGCCGGCAAGCAGCTTGTCGAAGGTCTTGTTTTCGGCGTTCGGGAGGGTCAGCAAGGCGATGCCTTCGACGTAATAGGGCCGGGAGAAGTGGATCAGCTGCGAGCGCTGGGCGGTCATGGTCATGAACTGGATCGAAATGTCGACCTTGTTGGTGGTCACGTTCGGAATGCGCTGGGCCGGATCCTGCATGACGAACTCGACCTTGGTCGTATCGTCGAAAAGTCCCTTGGCAAGAATGCGCCCCATGGTGATGTCCATGCCGACCAGTTCGCCGGCATCGTTTTCAAAGTGCCAGGGCGCGTTGGTGCTGCCGGTGCCGACGATCACCTTGCCGCGATCGAGAACGGTGCGCAGCAGGCTGTCCGGTGCCGCCTGCGCCGCCGCCTTCTGAACATCGACTGTTGTCGCTGCGCCCACCACTCCGGCCGTTGCAAGCCCGGCCAGTTTCAGAAAATCACGTCTTTTGGATGTGTCGTTCACGGCAACCTCCTTTTCGTGTTGTGTTCCCCTTTGCCGATACATGCATCGGTAATCTGCTGGATTGTCTCTTACAAAAGACGCATGTATCCTGTACGAGACAGATACTAACACCAGGAATCAGCAATGCAAGATGGCAATGGCTTGGCAGTTCGACCGGACGCTGGTCCGGACGAAGACAGGATTGCGGGCTCCCGCGAGAAAGGTCTCAACCGCGTGCTCCATATCCTGGAGTTTCTTCATGCGAACCAGCGAGCGATCGGGATTGGCGATCTCGCCAAGGGAGTGAATGCGCCGCGCTCGACGATCTACACGCTTGTGCGCTCGCTCGTGGATGCGGGCCTGCTGGAAATGGCCGGCGACGGCAATCGCGTCTATTTCGGGAAGAAGCTTTATCTCTACGGAATGGACTATGTGCGCGGCAACGACCTGCTCAGGAGAGGGCGTCAGGAAGTCGACGATCTTTCGCGCGAGACAGGCGAGACCTCCGAATTGTGCATGCTGCAAAGCGGCCGCTACACGATTGTCCATTCAAGCCCGGGCACCAGGCCTTTCCGGATCAGTTCGGCCACGGGTCTGCAGATACCGCTTCCCTGGACCGCTTCCGGGCGGTTGCTTCTCGCCGGTTTCGAACGGGCGGTGATCGAAGACATGGTGTCCGAAGACGATCTCGTCCTGCCGGATGGCCGCAGATTGCTGCTGTACGACTTCATAGAAGATATCGCTACGGCCGGGGCTGCCGGCTACTGTGTGACTTCCGGTCTTGTCGACGCCTATACAAAATGCCTTGCCGCGCCGGTCTTTTCAGCTGCCGGCAAGGTCGAGGCGACGATATGCCTGGTGGTTCCCATCGACACTTCCGAGGAAAAGACCGGCGATCTCATCGCCCTGCTGCGCGAACGCGCCGCGAGGCTTTCGATCACGGGATGAGCAGGATTTGTCGCGACCGTAAGTGGGATTCGCTCACGCGATGATGTCGGGGATGATCCGGTCTTCCAGCGCCATCAGCCGGTCTTTCAGGAAGAGCTTTTTCTTCTTCATGCGCTGGATCTGCAGAGGGTCGCAGCCCATGGCGATCATCGCGTTGATCGCCGCGTCGAAATCGGCGTGTTCTTGCTTTAGCCGAGAATATTCGAGGCGGATATCGGCCTGTTCCTGTTCGGACATTATTTACCGTCTGCACGTCTGCGGCGCCCAAAAATGGGCCTGATTGGGCGAGGCCGGAGGTATCTTGCACCGGCGCGCAGCCAATACCACATTTCGTATTGTCGTGGAATGCTACCACGCAGCATTCGACATCGGTGCCCGATAGTGGCACACTGTCATTATGCCGTCACAGAAGCGAAATTGCGGTGGGACGCGCCTTGACGGCTGCAATCGAGGAAACCATGAAAGGGAGAACCAATCATGTCTCTTGCATCCCATCTTGATGAGCTGCAGCGGAAACACGGCGACATCGAACGCGAAATCGATGATGCGATGAACCATCCATCGGTCGACGACCTCGAAATCGTGAATCTCAAGCGGCGCAAGCTGGCGCTCAAGGACGAGATTGAGAAATTGAAGGCGAAACCGAAACCCACCACGCACTGACGCTCATCTACGGCGCTGCGCGTCCTTTGGACGCGCAAAGGGCGCGTCGTGCTTCTGATTTCGGCGCATGGTCCTTTCCGAAAATCCTTTCGGGTTCGGGGTCATGCAGGGAACAGTGCGCGCTTTGCCCGACCATCTTCTCCGGTGGCAACCAATTCCGCCGGAGCGTTCCCCTGTTTGTCCGGCGGTTCGATTTGACAGGTTTGCCTGCCTGTCGCCATTGACAAGCCACCTTTGCTCCTCCACCTCATGCCGGGACCTTCTATAGCGCCGCGCCTCCTTTCGGACGCGCAATGGACGCTGTATTTTGATTTTTGCGCAGATTGTTTCCGGAAACCGATTCCGGAATTCGGCGCTAACAAAGGGCAGCCGGCCATGACCGGATATTTTTCTTCACCCTTCTCGCGCCGCACGTCTGTCGGTGTCGACGTCGGCGGCGTGATGGTCGGCGGGGGCGCCCCTGTCGTCGTTCAGTCGATGACCAACACCGACACCGCCGATGTCGACCAGACAGTCGCTCAAGTTGCCGCGCTGCATCGCGCCGGCTCCGAGATCGTGCGCATCACCGTCGACCGCGACGAGAGTGCCGCCGCCGTGCCCGCCATCCGCGAGCGGCTCGAACGGCTCGGCATCAATGTGCCGCTGGTCGGCGATTTCCACTATATCGGCCACAAGCTGCTCGCCGACCACCCGGCTTGCGCCGAGGCGCTGGCCAAATACCGCATCAATCCCGGCAATGTCGGATTCAAGGACAAGAAGGACCGGCAGTTCGCAGCTATCGTCGAGATGGCGATCCGGCACGACAAGCCGGTGCGCATCGGCGTCAATTGGGGGTCGCTCGACCAGGAGCTTTTGACCAGGCTGATGGACGACAACCAGCGCCAGGGCTTTCCGCTGACCGCGCAGGAGGTAACGCGCGAGGCGATCGTGCAGTCGGCGATCCTTTCGGCCGACATGGCCGAGGAGATCGGCCTTGGCCGCGAGAAGATCATCCTGTCGGCCAAGGTCAGCGGCGTGCAGGATCTGATCGCGGTCTACACCGAGCTTGCCACCCGCTCCAACCACGCGCTGCATCTCGGCCTCACAGAGGCCGGCATGGGTTCGAAAGGCATCGTTGCCTCGTCCGCGGCGATGGGCATTCTTCTCCAGCAAGGCATCGGCGACACGATCCGCATCTCGCTGACGCCGGAGCCGAACGGCGACCGCACCCGCGAGGTGCAAGTGTCGCAGGAACTCCTGCAGACCATGGGGTTTCGGCAGTTCGTACCGATCGTCGCCGCCTGCCCCGGCTGCGGCCGCACCACCTCTACCGTGTTCCAGGAACTCGCGCAGGATATCCAGGCGGATCTGCGCAAGAACATGCCGGTGTGGCGTGAAAAATACCCCGGCGTCGAAAACCTCAAAGTCGCGGTGATGGGCTGCATCGTCAACGGTCCGGGTGAATCCAAGCATGCCGATATCGGCATTTCGCTGCCCGGCACCGGCGAGACGCCGACGGCGCCGGTATTCGTCGACGGCAGGAAGGCGGCGACGCTGCGCGGCCCTTCGATCGCCGCCGACTTCGAGAAAATGGTCGCCGACTATATCGAGCAGCGGTTTGGGCAGCCTGGCAAGGCTGCGGCGGAGTAGGTCGATGCGGCGCTTCCCTTGGGCGACGCCGATTTTGCTTGGTGTTTTACTTGGTGGGCTGGGCTGGGCGACAGCCGTCCACGCCGATCCGCCGCGCCCTGCCAAGCAGCGGCTGCTCGACCGTGTTTGCAATCTGATCGAGGCGCATGCCGATCGAAACGGCCTGCCCAAGGATTTCTTTGCCCGGCTGATCTGGAAGGAAAGCCGCTTCGATCCCAATGCGGTCAGTCCGGTCGGCGCCGAAGGCATTGCCCAGTTCATGCCGGGCACCGCCAAGATACGCGGCCTCGCCAATTCCTTCGATATCGAGCAGGCCATTCCGGCCTCGGCAAAATATCTCGCCGAGATGAAAACCGGCTTTGGCAATCTGGGCCTGGCCGCCGCCGCCTACAATGCCGGCGAAAGCCGGGTGTCGCGATGGGTGAGTTCCGGCGGCTTCCTGCCGATGGAGACCGAAAACTACGTCCTGGACATCATGGGCGAGCCGGCCGACAGGTTCACCGACACCGCCTATGCCGGCAGCATCCAGCCGCTCGACAAGAAAGCGAGCTTCGCGGTCGCCTGCCGCAGGCTGCCGGTCATCAAGTCCCAAACCGTGGCCATGGCGTCGATCAACGTCAAGCCATGGGGCGTGCAGGTGGCCGGCAATTTCCGCCGCGCCGCGGCGCTCAATCGATGGACTGGCGTGAAGCGCCGGTTTCCGGCCTTGCTTAAGGGCCATGATCCGGTGGTCAGCCGGGTGCGCTCGCCGATCGGCAGGCGCGGGATCTATGCTGTCCGCATCGGCGCCGACTCCAAAGCCAAGGCCGACAACATCTGCCGGAAACTGCAAAGCGTCGGCGGTGCATGCATTGTGGTGCGGAATCGGTGATGGCTGCCGACTGATTTTCCCGACAAACCATCGAAGCTGCGCTTTTATTCCACGAATTCTGCTGGTCCGCGGCTTCAGCTATAGGCTTACCATGACCGACCGTCTCTACAACGATCCCGGCCTCGTCCAGTTCTATGATATGGGAGAACGAGGGCGGCGTGGACTTCGAACGATTTCCGCCACAATCCCGCTACCGGTGTCGTCACTTACTCGACCCATTACGAAATGCCGGGCAGCGGACGCGTGCTCAGCGCCGAATCGAAAATCGCCTTTCCGACAAAGGAAAGCCTTGCGCCGATGCTGGACCAGACCGGGCTGGTCGTCGAAGAATGGCTCGGCAACTGGCGTGGCGAGCCATACGCTCCAACATCGCCAGAAATCATTCCGATCGGCCGGCTGCGCTAGCCCGGACATTGCTTCGCCTTGAGCGTTTTCCCATTCCTTGACGTGACCGATTGAGCGTACGGATAAGCCAAAGACACCACCGCCCAATTGCGGCGCTGCGCTGACGACGTGCCCACCGATGCAGTTCGTGAGCATCTCGCAGGTTTACGTGTTCTGAACCCATGGCACCTCCTCGCCAGTGCTGAAGAGGAAAACATATTATGGTTCGCATCTGCTGATAATCGGTGATAGTTTCCGTTCATCTGTGACGAATTGGAATAGATATCATCGACCGGCAAGAGACGATGGGTGTGTACCTGGCAGTTGTCGAGGAAGGCGACTTCTCGGCAGCGGCACGCCGGCTGCGGATGACACCTTCGGCCGTCAGCAAAATCATCGGTCGGCTTGAGTCCCGCCTTGGCGTGCGCTTGCTGCAGCGCTCGACGCGGCGCATCAGCTTGACGGCGGAAGGCAGCACCTATGCCGAAAGCGCTCGCCGCATCCTGAACGACATCAAAGAGGCTGAAATCGCGGTTCAACCCGGAGCAGAACCGCGCGGCCGGCTGCGCGTCAGTCTTCCGAGCGCCTTCGGCCATCGCTTGATCGTGCCGATGTTGCCGGCCTTCATCGATCGCTACCCGGCCGTCGAGCTCGAGCTGATGTTCACAGATGCCATTGTCGACCTGTTGGCTGAGGAAACCGACGTCGCCGTGCGCGTTGCCGCACACAGCGATTCGAGGCTGGTGGTGCGGCGGCTGGCGCCCAATCGCCGTGTCATTTGCGCATCACCTCGATATCTCGAAAGACATGGCATGCCGACAACGCCAGACGACCTTCAAGGTCATGTCTGTCTTGGCGTCACAGCACGCAGCGGTCTCAATATCTGGGAGTTCGATGGCCCGGACGGTCTGCAAAGCATGCGTATCCGCAGCCCGATAGAGGCCAACAGCACCGAAGCGCTACGCCGGCTTGCGCTCGCCGGTATAGGCATCATCCGCATGTCGGAGATATTGGTCGGGCCAGATATCAAGGCAGGCAGACTGACCGCGCTGCTCACCGGATACAATCATCCTGACGGAGCGCCAATCTGCGCTGTCTATCCGCCTGGCCGAATTCTGTCGCCGCGCGTGCGCGTGTTCGTGGATTTCCTGGCCGAACAGTTCGCCAACCCTCCTTGGCTACACGGCGCGCCATAGGACGGGAGTACAGCTTGGAACAGCGTCAGCTGTTGCGGGCCGCCACGAATTCCGCTGCTTGCTTCAGAAGCACGGCGTCTTCGCCATAGGGACAAAGCAAGCCGTGGGCCTGGTCGACGAGGCCTTGAAGCTGGTCCCGCGCCCAGTTGGCGCCGTGCAGCGCCACCAGCGTCGCCTTGCCGGCGGCTGCGTCCTTGCCGGTCGCCTTGCCCATCTGGCGCGCATCCGCCGTCAGATCGAGCAGGTCGTCGGCAAGTTGAAAGGCAAGCCCGATCGCCGAGCCGAATTCCGCCAGTCTTTCACGGTCGGCCGCCGGCGCGCCGGCAACAATTGCGCCCGCTTCGCAGGCGAAGCGGATCAACGCGCCGGTCTTCATCGCCTGAAGCCGGATGATGCCGGCTTCCTCCGGCCCGTTACGCTCGGCTTCGAGATCGAGCATCTGGCCGCCGACCATGCCGCCGGCTCCGGCGGCGCGGGCCAGCGCCAGCACCAGCGCCGCCCGCCGTTCGGCCGGCAGCATCGTCGCTTCGTCGGCAATGATGTCGAAGGCGAGCGCCAGCAAGGCGTCGCCGGCGAGGATGGCGGTCGCCTCGTCGAAGGCCTTGTGAACGGTCGGCTGGCCTCGCCGCAGATCGTCGTCGTCCATGGCCGGCAGATCGTCATGGATCAGCGAATAGCAATGCACGCATTCGAGCGCCGCCGCCACGCGCAGCGCCGCCTCGCCGTCGGCGGAAAACAGCGCAGCGCTTTCCATGACCAGGAAAGGGCGCAGGCGCTTGCCGCCATTCAGCACGCCGTGGCGCATCGCCTCCATCAAACGCTGCGGCCGCGCGATCTCGCCTGAAAGCGGGCGGTCGTCGAGCAGCCGCCTGAGCAGCGCCTCGATCGGCCCTGTGCGTGCGAGAAGCGCTGCCTCGAACGGTATTTGATCGTCTTTCGCCATGCCGGGGACGGGTAGCCGACACTCAGACATTGCGCAAGAAGCCAAGCGCCATTATGCCGGGGGCAGGGAGCAGCATGGATTGAGCGGCTTGGCGGAACCGATCGTCGATCACGAAACCGAAGGGCTGGACATGGTGAGGCCGAAACGCGGCAACCGCATCGGTCTCAAACGCTGGCCCCGGCACTGGGTCCGGCGCGGTATCGCCGTCGCCGTGGTGCTGGCGCTGATGCCGCTGGTGTTGACCTTTCTGTACCTGCCGCCGTTCGTGCATCCGGTATCGACACTGATGCTGAAGGATCTGGCGACGTTTTCCGGCTATGACCGGCGCTGGGTCTCGATCGACGATGTGGCGCCGGCGCTGGCGCATTCGGTCATCATGTCGGAGGACGGGCAGTTCTGTTTCCATCGCGGCATCGACCTTGGCGAGTTGAGGGGCGTCGTCGACGACGCGCTGGCCGGCGAGATGACGCGCGGCGCCTCGACCATCACCATGCAGAGCGTCAAGAACCTCTATCTGTGGTCGCGGCCGCTGGGCTCGGTCCGGAAAGTCGTCGAGCTGCCGCTGGCTGTCTATGTCGACATGGTGATGTCGAAACGGCGCATCATGGAAATCTATCTCAATATCGCCGAATGGGGGCCGGGCATCTATGGCATCGAGGCCGCCGCCCAGCACCATTTCGGGGTTTCGGCAAAACGATTGTCGCGTCGCCAGGCGGCGCTGCTTGCCGTCACCCTGCCGAACCCGATCGCCCGCAACCCGGCGAAGCCCGGGCCGGGGCTGAGACGGCTGGCCTCGCTGATCGAGCGGCGCGCCGGCCGGTCCGGCGCCTATGTCGGCTGTCTGCGATAGCTTAAAAAAATTCGCGGCGGCGCTGGCCAAAACGGCGCAGGGCGTGTATAGGCACCCGACTTTCTCAGATTCCGGCCCTGACGCGGCCCTTTCACGAGGGCAGCCGGGGCATTTTGACCATGTAGTGGAGCATATCCATGGCCGTACCGAAACGAAAAACCTCCCCGTCGAAGCGCGGCATGCGCCGCTCGGCCGATGCGCTGAAGGCCCCGACCTATGTCGAGGACAAGAATTCCGGCGAGATGCGCCGCCCGCACCATATCGACCTGAAGACCGGCATGTATCGCGGTCGCCAGGTTCTGGAGCCGAAGGAAAGCTGAGAACGCTTTCGACGGTTTGGGACTATCGAAGGACCGGCCATCGCGCCGGTCTTTCTGCGTTTTGCGCAGATGATCGCCCCTCGAATTGTTGTCAAATACGCCAGCAGCCATGCCTATGGCAGCCGTACCGGCTGGTACTGTTATTTCGCACGGTCTTTGTCCGTGTTCGCGGTCGCATGCGAAAATTCTTGACGGCGAACGCCGAGCGCATACTAGAGAAGGCTGTCCAACCGGAGCCTTCTGATGTTCGGTGCCATCCCGCTGCTGATCGTACCCTTCGTCCTCTATAATCTTGGGCTTCTGGGAATATTCGGCGGCGGCGACGATCCTTGGGCAATCCAAATGTTCTCGATCCGCATGATGTCGGGCGGAGTGTTCTCGATGACGCTCGGCGATCTGATCGTGCTGATCGGGCTGCTTCTCTTCTTCGTCGAGATCTTGAAATCGACGCGCACGACGAGCGCCTCGATCATGGACCACCTGTTGTCGACCTTCGTCTTCGTGGCGTTCCTGGTCGAGTTCCTGCTGGTGAAGGGCGCGGCGCACTCGGTTTTCTTCATTTTGATGGTCATCGCACTGGTCGACGTCCTGGCCGGCTTCTCAGTATCGATGCGAGCAGCCAGCCGCGACATAACCATGAGCTAATGCATGTCGCGCAAAGCATGCCTCGGGCTTGAACGAGGGTGCGCAGCGGTTTTGCTGTAACGACATGCATAAAAGGCGGTGAAGCAGCCGCCTCGTTGTCAGCACCTGCCGACGGCAGGACAGGCCCGCCCGACACGCCGGACCGCTATTTTTTCTTGGCGCGTGTCGGCTTCTTCACCGGAGCAGCCGGCGCATTGGCGAGGTCTTCCGCTTCCTTGGCAAGGCGGAGCGCCCTCAGCTTGTTGGTCTTTATCTGGCGGGCATCGCTCTCGGCGACATATTCCGCCATCGCCTTCTGACGAACCGTGGCTGCCTCTTCCTGCTTCTTGAAACGCAAATCGGCCCGCGCGCGGGCAGTATCCTTAGAGTTCTCAACCAAGGGCTTTTCCAATCCCGTAAATTATAGTTTTCAATGGCTTTAATAGCAGAGCCGCCCTGCGATGGGGGAAATAAGTTGGTCAGGCGCCGGCATCGCACCCGGCGCCCGGCGCCTTTCGGGCGACAACCGCCTCGTATCCGGCCTGCAACGTCGCACGCACGGTGGCATCCGGCGGCGTGTCGGAAGGCGTGCCCAGATGTTCGTGGCGCAGTTCGTCCATGAACTTTTCCCACATCGGCGGGCCGCCCTTTTCCAGAAGCTCGGCGCGGATCGAGAGCTCCTTGCTGGCCGGCAGCCAGACGCGACCCCAGGCGCCGAGATGCGCCAGGATCGGCACCAGCGTTATCGCCATTTCGGTCAGGCTGTAGATCGCCTTCTGCTTGTGGGTGGGATCGTCGGCCCTGGTCAGCATGCCGAGTTCCATCAGCCGCTTCAGCCGATCGGCGAGGATGTTGGAAGCGATGCGTTCCAATGACCCGTTGAGCAGGTCGCGAAAGTGGCGTTTGCCGCCGAAAATCATGTCGCGGAGGATGATCAGGCTCCACCGGTCGCCGAACACTTCAAGCGACAGGTTGATCGGGCACCCAGACCGATGATCGATGCTCATGCGATTCTCCGATAGAAACCGGTTGCATTACCATATCAGTTTTATTATCGTGCAACTGATTGCGAAATGCAATCGGTTTTGCAGAGAGGAGACGGCGACCATGACCAAGGCAGCGGAACCGGAAATCGTGTCGCAGACGTTTGGCGATCCCGCGCATCCGCCGATGCTGCTGATCATGGGCGCGATGGCTTCGATGCTCTGGTGGCCTGAGGCGTTCTGCCGGAAACTGGCCGGCAACGGCCTGTTCGTGATCCGCTATGACAATCGCGATACCGGCCGTTCGACCAAATATGCGCCGGGCGAACCGCCTTACACTTTCGACGACATGGTGGACGACGCCATTCGCGTCCTCGACAATCATGGCATCGCGAAAGCGCATCTCGTCGGCATGTCGATGGGCGGCATGATCGCACAGCTCGTGGCGTTGAAATATCCATCGCGGATCATCTCGCTAACGGCGATCAGCACTTCACCAGTCGGGATCGACACCTCGCATCTGCCAGGGACGATAGAAGCCTATATGGAGCATTCGGCCGAAGGCGCCAAGGTCGACTGGTCGGACCGAGCCCAGGTGGTCGACTACATCGTCAAGGACGCGCACGCGATCGCCGGCACCGCGCATCCCTTCGACGGGAAGCGGACGAGGGCCTTCGTCGAACAGGACTACGACCGGTCCGGCGGTTTTCTAAGCGCGACCAATCATTTCATGCTCAAGACCGGTGAAGATCGGGGCGGCGAGGATCGGGGCAGCGAGGATCGGAAGGGTCGACTGCACGATTTGAAGGTTCCGCTCCTCGTCATCCACGGCACCGCGGATCCGATCTTTCCGGTCGAGCATGGCGCCGCTCTGGCCGAAGCAGTTGCCGGCGCGAGGCTTGTCCGCATTGAAGGCGGCGGCCACGAACTCCATCCCGACGATTGGGCCACGATCGTTGATGCCATCGTCGCCCATAGCCAAGCCAGGTAAGCTGCGGGTCGCGCCTGGTGCGTCGCTGGCCGGGACGGCGCACCTCAGCTTCCGGGGGAACCAAGCTGCTCGGCCTCCCAGAACTGGTCGAGCCAGATGTTGAGCTTCAGGAAGCCGGCACTGCTGACCGTATAGACGCGCCTTGTCCCTTCCGGCTTGGCGTTGACCAGCCCGGCGTCGAGCAGCACTTTCAGATGCTGCGAAACCGCCGGGCGCGAGACCGGCAACCCGGCGGCCAGTTCGTTGACAGTCTTCGGGCCGCGCCGAAGCTCTTCCAAGAGATAGCGCCGGTTGGGGTCGGCAATCGCCATGAAGGCGTCGGAAAACATCATGCCTTATTTGTGAGGCAAAGTTTTCCAAATCTCAACCGTTGGTTTCAGGCTTTCTACGCGGATCGAGCCGCAAGGCTTCCGGCGTGATCGAGCGCTCGGCCGGTTGCGTCTTGAAGGCG
The DNA here is from genome assembly GCF_055811415.1 of Mesorhizobium sp. WSM4846. Classification (NCBI taxonomy): domain Bacteria; kingdom Pseudomonadati; phylum Pseudomonadota; class Alphaproteobacteria; order Hyphomicrobiales; family Phyllobacteriaceae; genus Mesorhizobium; species Mesorhizobium sp. WSM4846. Next base: position 22,391 of record NZ_JBVVPZ010000032.1, on the reverse strand, counting down.
TCGCGGTCTTCGATTGGCACCGGCGCGCGCCGGCTGATGCGCAGCAGCGTATAGCCTGCCAGGCAGAGATGCGCGAGGGCCGTTGCAAGGAACAGGCTTTCCGGCCGCATCCAGCCCATCAGGCCGGCGGCCAGCAGCGGCCCGATCATCGTGCCGAAACCATAGAGCAGCAGCAGGCCGCCGGACACTTTGACAAAATCCTCCGCCCGGGCGTGGTCGTTGGCATGGGCCACGGCGATCGAATAAAGTGTATAGGCAAAGGCCCCGTAGGCAGCGGTGCAGACGATGACGAAGACGCCGGAGCGCGGCTCGAACAGGAACAGCGTGATGGCGAACAGCGCCGCGCCGAAGGCCAGGCCCGCCAGCACGAAGCGGCGGTCGGTCTTGTCGGAGAGACGCCCGGCCGGAAGTTGCATGGCGGCGCCGGCGACGACCACCAGGCTCATCATCAGCGCGATCTCGGCCGTGGAAATGCCGATGCGGGCGCCATAGACGGCGCCAAGCGTGCCCCAGGCGCCGTTGGCGACGCCGATCAAAACGCAGGCGATCGCCGACACCGGCGAATTTATATAGAGCCCCTTGACGTCGAGCGAGACGTCCTGCAGCGGTTTGGGATGCGAAGCCGTCGACACTGCGGTCGGAATGAGCGACAGGCAGAACAGGATACCGGTGATCATGAACAGCGAGGCCGACTTCACATCACCGCCGGCAACGATCATCTGGCCGCCCATGATCGAGGCATAGGTGACCATCATGTAAAGCCCGAAGACGGCGCCGCGGTTCTCGTTGGTGGACTTCTCGTTGAGCCAGCTTTCGATGATCATGAAGGCGCCGGCCATGGTGAAGCCGGTGAAGGCGCGCAGCAGGATCCAGATATATTCGTCGATGATCAGGCCGGTGAGCAGTGCGACGATGGCTCCCGATGCCGCAAAGGCGCCAAAAGCGCGTACGTGACCGGCGCGGCGCACCAGGCGCGGCGCAAAGAAGCAGCCGGTGACGAAGCCGCCGGCCCAGGCCGTGCCCATCAGGCCGAGCGATGCGGTCGAGAAACCCTCCAACTGGCCGCGCAGCGGCAACAACAGCCCGTGCAGTCCGGTTGCCGCAAGCAGGAAAGCGGTGCCGCGAAGCAGCGAAAGGATCGGTCGGTAGCTTGCAAACATTTAGCTGATCCGGCTGTAATTTGGGGAGGGTCTGAAGACAGTCGCATTCGAGCATTTCGGCGGCGGGCGCTTCGGCTCTGGAAACTATCCGCGGCGAAACAGCGCCTCGGCCGCTGATTTGGTGGTGCTCTTAGTCTTGAGTTCGGCTTCGAGCCGGGCGATCTCGTCGCGCAAGATGCCGATCCGCTCGGACAGTTCATCGACGGAAAGAAGCGACAGATCCTGCCCGATCTCATGCGGGCGCGCTTTCTTTTTGGGTTCGTCGTCGAAGATCGCCATCGTCGCTCCTCGCTCATGCGTCAAAATTAAACGGCTACAGCGTCCTTGGCGCGTCCAATCGCACGCCCGGCGCTGCAGTGGCCATTTGCCTGATTTGGCAATCAGCATACATAGGGCAAGGGCATGGATGCAAACAGTCGGCAAGAAAACCGAGAGCTGGCAAGAAACTGGCGTAGCGAGACGGGAAAAATTCATGGCGAGCGGACAGGACAGAATTCCGGCGAAGATGACGGCCATCGCGATCTCGGAACCCGGCGGACCGCGGGTGCTAAAACCGGAAACGCGTGACGTGCCGGTGCCCGGTCCCGGCGAAATCCTGATCCGGGTGCGCGCCGCCGGTATCAACCGGCCGGATGTGCAGCAACGCAAGGGCGTCTACCCGCCGCCGCCTGGTGCGTCGGACCTGCCGGGCCTCGAAGCGTCAGGCGAAGTTGCCGCTCTTGGCGACGAGATATCGCGCTGGCGCGTCGGCGACCGGGTCTGCGCGCTGACGCCCGGCGGCGGCTATGCCGAATACGTCAAGGTCCATGCCGGCAGCGTGCTGCCGCTGCCCGCCGGCTTTACCCACACCGAAGCGGCGGCGGTACCGGAAAACTACTTCACCGTCTGGCATAATGTCTTCGAACGCGGCGCCCTAAAGAGCGGCGAGACGCTGCTCGTGCATGGCGGCTCGTCCGGGATCGGCACCACGGCGATCCAGCTCGCCTCGGCCTTCGGCGCCCATGTCATTACCACTGCCGGCAGCCAGGAGAAGTGTGACGCCTGTCTGAAGCTCGGCGCCGACCGGGCGATCAACTACCGCGAGGAGGACTTCGTCGCGGCGGTCAAGGACGCGACCGGCGGCAAGGGCGCCAACGTCATCCTCGACATGGTCGGCGGCGACTATGTGGCGCGAAACTACGAGGCCGCGGCGGTGGAAGGCCGCATCGTCCAGATCGCCACGCAGAGCGGGGCGGTGGCAAGCACCGACTTCTCGAAGATGATGGCTAAGCGGCTCACCCACACCGGCTCGATGCTGCGGCCGCGCACCGTCGAATTCAAGGCGGCGATCGCCGCAGCGCTGGAGGCGCAGGTGTGGCCGCTGCTCGGCACCCGCAAGGTAGCACCGGTCATGGACATGATCTTTCCGCTCAAGGAAGCGTGGCGGGCGCATGAGCGGATGGAGGACGGCGACCACATCGGCAAGATCGTGCTCGATGTCGGCTGACGGTCGGCAAGCAAGCTGAACAAAACCTTAATTGTGCAATGCAACAAACGCATTGCCGCCATGCAAAAGCGTCTGTTCAACTTTTCATCAACGGTGCCTATTTGAGCGGCATCGAAACGATGGAGGACTACCATGAACCCGATCCGTGCTTTCCTTAACTGGCGCATGTACAATGAAACCGTGCGCGAACTGAACCGCCTGAACGCCCGTGAGCTCAACGACCTCGGCATCAACCGTGCTGACATCGAGAGGATCGCCCGCAAGACGCTTTGATCCGCCAAGCAAGAGCCGAGGCAGGCGGTTTTCCCGTCGCCGGTTCCGAGCCCGCTGGACCCTGTCCGGCGGGTTTTGTCGTTTTGAAGTCCGAGGCTACAGCGGCGGCTGCTATGATGGTCACTATCCAGAACCGAATACAACTCGACCGCAATCTGCGGTTGACTCCGGTTTCAGCGTGGGCATTTTGATCGCGCGGGACTAGGTCAGCGGCTGCGGGCGCCGATCCGGGCCAGTAGCGTGCTGACTCTGAAACAGGCTTGCGCCCATGTTCGACGATCTGACGGACAAGATCTACGAGGCGGCTTTCGTGCCGGAACTTTGGGGCGATGCGCTCGAAGCTGCCGGCAGTCTTTCTGGTTCGGCCACCGGCGCCATCTTCCTGTTCAGTGGCGATTCTCCGGTCCGCGGCAGATTGAGTGACGTTTCTCCGGTTCACGGCAACTCGCTGCGATCCGTGTTTGACGAATTTGTCGCCAGCGACACCTGGAAATTCTCTGACGCCGTACAGCGTATGTGCAGCATGCAGCCAGCGAGCTTCGTTCAGGTCGAAGATTTCTTGACAGCTGAAGAGGTCGAACGTGATCCGGTGCGGATACAGCTGAGAGCGGCCGGTATCGGCGCACACGCTTGTTCGGCAGTCGCCATGCCGAGCGGCGAACTCGTCACTTTCGTCTTTCAACGGTGGATGAAGGATGGCACCTACGATCGGGCGTCGGTCGATCGGCTGGACCAGCTTCGCCCGCATTTCGCGCGTGCCGGCATGGTCTCGGCGCGATTGGGGTTGGAACGAGCCAGGGCGACCGTCTCGGCACTCGAGACCATCGGGCTGCCGGCCGCGGTCATGACTGCATCGGGACGCGTGCTGACGGCCAACGGCCTGCTGGAAGAAATGACCGAGATGTTTCTGCCAACCGCCTATGGCGGCATGGCGATCGCCAATGCCTCGGCCAATGCGCTTTTCCAGCAGGCCATCCTTGAGAACCGCAACGATTTCGCGGTCCGATCCATTCCTGTTGCCGCGAACGAAAGCCGGCCGGCTCTGGTCATCCATCTTTTGCCGCTGCGCCGCGCCGCACATGACATTTTCACCGGCGCGGACATCCTGGTTGCTGCAACGGAAGTAAGGGCCAGTGCCGTCGTGCCTTCACCAACCCTCCTCGCGGGCCTGTTCGACCTGACGCCCTCCGAGGCACGTCTGGCCGCCGTGCTTTCGCAGGGACCACCCTTGAAAGATGCCGCATCCGACTTGAAGATCACCGTGAAGACCGGCCGGACCTATCTCGAACGGATTTTCGCCAAGACCGGGACAAGCCAGCAAAGCCAACTCGTCGCCTTGCTCAAGAGCACAGAACCGCTCAATCGCAGATGACGATCGGCCAAATCGGTGGAAGACCGCCTATTTGTTGCTTCAATGGCTAAGCGCGGCAAAACCAATCGCTATCAAGGCGCCTCCCATCGCCAGCGAACTCGCGCCCAAGGCAATGCCGGCGGCGGCCGAAAGTGCTGTGGCACGCGAAGCGGTTAGCCCGGCCTGCGCGACGACAGCAAAATTGGCGCCCGGCAGCATTGCCAGAAGCGCATAGGAAATGGCGAACGGAAACAACCCCGCCGCGACAGCGTGCCCGGTTTCCAACATCGATCCAGCCCACATCGGCGGCGGCTTGCTCTCCCAAAGCAGCCGCTACCGAAGCGAAATGTGGATGAAACATGTTCCCACTAACAGTCGGCAAATGCCGACAGAAGGACGTTTTGTTGCCGGGCTAGCGGCCGCGGCCGCTGAGCGGCTCACCGAAGGCGCGATGCTGAAGCCGACAAGGCTGCCTTGACAGGTTCGATATCTCCCCCCATCTCGCGACTACTTTCCAAAAACGTTGCGGAACGGCAACGGAGCGGCTATATAAACCGCGATTTTCCCATTTTGGTGGCTCTAAAACCACCGTCCGCGCGGGAACGCGGGCGAACGAGAAGGATATTTGCAATGGCCAATACGCTGCTGATGCCCAAGGCGACCGCCGTCTGGCTGGTCGACAACACCGCGCTGTCCTTCGAGCAGATCGCGCAGTTCTGCGGGCTGCATCCGCTCGAGGTCAAGGCGATCGCCGACGGCGAATCGGCGCAAGGCATCAAGGGCATGGACCCGATCATGACCGGCCAGTTGAGCCGCGACGAGATCGCACGCGCCGAGAAGGATCCGAACCATCGGCTGAAGCTGTCAGACCCCAAGGTGCGGGTGCCGGAATCCAAGCGCAAGGGTCCGCGCTACACGCCGCTGTCGAAGCGCCAGGACCGGCCCAATGCCATCCTCTGGCTGGTGCGCAACCATCCCGAGTTGAAGGACGCGCAGATCGCGCGCCTCGTCGGCACCACCAAGTCGACGATCGACCAGATCCGCGACAGAAAGCACTGGAACTCAGCCAACCTGCAGCCGATGGATCCGGTGACGCTGGGGCTCGCCTCGCAGATCGACCTCGACATGGAAGTCAACCGCGCCTCGCGTGGCCGCGAACAGGCACAGCCGGCCGGCGACACGCTGCTGCCGGCGGCATTGACCGAGCGCCTCGTGCCGGCGCCGGAGAAGCCAAGGGACGAGGATGCGGAACTCGACGCCAACGCCGTCTTCGCCAAGCTCTCGGCGCTGAAGTCGAAGGACGAGGACAAGGACGACGAGGAGTGAGGCGCCTCTTCCTTCTCCCCTTGTGGGAGAAGGTGGATCGGCGCGCAGCGCCGAGACGGAAGAGGGGTGTTGGAAGAAATGAGGCGTCGGCGTTCCCTGGAACACCTCTCATCCGGCCGCTTCGCGGCCACCTTCTCCCACAAGGGGAGAAGGCAAGAAGCGCCGCGCCTAGGTTCGCGCGGCCCGGTCCGGCGCCATGCCGTAGTCCTCGCTGCGCTCCACCGCACGGTAAAAATCGGCGAGCTGCTTGCCGCGCTCCGGCTTGAAGACACGGCCGGCTATGACCACTGAAGCAATGCGGTCGATGCGGAAAGCGCGAAAGTCGTCGCGCATCTCGCACCAGGCGACCAGCGTCCACACCTTGCCCCAGAACCACAGGCCCAATGGCCTGATGTCGCGCACGGTGCTGCGGCCTGCTTCGTCGGAGTAGTCGATGGTCAGCACCTGGCGTTTTTCCACCGCGCGCTCGATCAGATCGATTGCTTCGCGGGCGGCGTCGCTCACCACCCACATCGGCGTGTGGATCTCGGTGCGGGCGATGCGGTCCTTTTCGGCATCGGGCAGCACGGCGCCGATCTTGACCAGCGCCTCGTCGGCGGCCCGCGCCATGGCAGCGCCGCCAAATGCGCGCACCATGCGGGCGCCGGCGACCAGCGCGACGATCTCGTCACGCGTGAACATCAGCGGCGGAAGGTCGAAACCCTCCCTCATCATGTAGCCGACGCCGGCCTCGCCGTCGATCGGCACACCCGTCGACTGCAGGTCGGCGATGTCGCGGTAGATGGTTCGCTCGGAAACCTCGAGCCACGTGCCCAGCTTCTGGGCGGTGACCAGACGGCCACCGCGCAGATGCTGCACGATCTGGAAGAGCCTGTCGGCGCGGCGCATCGTACGGTCCCTCGATGTTGTTTTTAGCCTGTCGTTATCCCCAAACCGGTTCCAACTTTCGGGCGATGCATTATGGCTCAAGCCCTTCGCGCTTGCGCTGCGCGGCGACGAATGCCGCGCCGAAGGACAACTTCCCTGTTGTCGGCGTCTTTGCATCCAGCACCCGCCAGAACGGCGCGATGTCGCTCAGCGTCATGCCGCGTTCCAGACCCTCGTTGGCGGCCTCGGCGACAGTGCGCAGATGATAGCCGATGGTGACCGGACATGTCACTTCGGCGCCGTGCTCAATGGCGAGCGCGGTGCGCAACGCGCGGACATCCATGGCCACGCCCTCTGGAATGGAGCGGATGAAATCATCGACCTGCCGTGCCGTCGGCACCAGCATCGGCTGGCCCTCGACGACGTCGCCAACTGTCCGCGGCGTCGGCTTGATGCCGTTGATGCCCGGCGTGTTCAGCCTGTCGTTCCAGCTCTTTACCATGCGTCACCTAGACGAAGAGCCCGAAGCTGTTGCCGTCGGGGTCAAGGCAATAGGCGAATGTGCCGGCCGGGATGGAGATTGCCGGCGAGACGACCTGACCGCCGTTCTGCCTCACCCGTTCCATCGCGTCCTCGATCGGTGCGGCAACCGACAGATGGATGGTCGGGCCGGTTCCGGGTGCCGCGGGTTTCCCGGGGTAGACGTGCCCGGAGGCCGTTCGGTCCCGCGCGGCGAACATGGCCATCGGGTTCGGGCCGCTCTCCTCCAGAATGAGATCGTTCTGAAGCACCGACCCGTAAAAGGCGCGCGCTCGATCCATGTCGGTGACGGGAATCTCGAACCATGCCGAAGCTTTTGCAGGGATGAAGGCCATGTCTGTCTCCTGGTACTTTCGAATTATTGCACGCCGCTCCTGACACCATACTGTCAGGAGGCTTCAGCATATTCCCCTTCTGCATACTCCTTGGCAAACAGCGTGCGCATCTCAGCGAGATCGCTGCTTCTCTGGGGATAGAGCGTCTTCAAAAAGGCAAGAGCGAAGGTGCCGGGAGCCGAACCCGGCGCGGACACGATGCGACCGTCGGCGACGGCATAGGGCACGTCCTGATAGTTCTGGGCGCCCGGATAGCCCGGTTCCTTTTCGTTGATCCAGTCACGACCATTGCTGGTGTGTTTGGCGTTGCCGAACAGGCCGGCACGCGCCAGTGCCAGCGTGCCCGCACAGATGCCGCCGACCACACCGCCGCGCGCCGCTATCGCTGTCAGCAGTGCGGAGACGTCAGGCGGAGCATCGACCCACTGGTCGGAGCCGATGACCGCGACGGCGTCAAGATCGGTGTTTTCATCAACCGCGGTGGAGCGGTCGGGTGTCAGCATAAATCCGCTGGCCGAAGTCACCGGCTTGCCGTTCGGCGCCAGCGAAACCGCGCGTGCGCCGAACCATTCGACCGCCGAAGCCGCCAGCAGCCCGTATTCCCAGTCGGCGAAGCGATCGATGAAAAGAACGCCGATAGCCTTCTGTTCGGACATTTGCTGCTCCGTCTTTCGGTTTGCCGGACCTGTTTATCTGGGCGCCGTGGCGTCCGCATCCAGCCGTGCTGCGAAAAAATCGCTTCAATGGCCGCGGCCGTGGCGGCCTTCATAATTATCCGGCCAACCGATGTCCTTGCGGATGCTCTGCGGCAACTCGTTCATGAAACGCCGTGTGCGGATCTCGTTGCGCATCGTCCGGATCTTGCCGACATAGTGCTGCACGCTACGCAGAATGGTAAAACCGTTCATGGCTGGTCTCCTCTCTTTCGATGGAGACACTATCGCACACCCCTCCTGACAGCAGTCTGTCAGGAGGCTGAGCGGTCTTTGGTGAGCGTGCCAGGTTTTGCCGGTTCCGATCCGTCTGCCTGAGAGAAACAGGCTTTCTCGTCGCCGGGATCCAAGTCTTTCATCTGCCAACGACGGACCGTCGGAATCCGCAGCGGCGACAGGGCCGGGGTTCTGATATCTATCTAGGGAGAAAATTTTCAGAGATCAGGGAGATGACAATGAGCCTGCAACTGACAGGAATTCACCATCTGACCGCAATCACGGCCAATGCACCCGGAAACCTTCGTTTCTACACCAGGACCCTGGGCCTGCGACTGGTCAAGAAGACGGTCAATCAGGACGACACGTCAGCCTATCACCTTTTCTATGCGGACGCCGTGGCGACGCCTGGCACCGATCTTACCTTCTTCGATTGGCCGGTCGGACGCGAGCGGCGCGGCACCAACAGCATCGTGCGGACCAGCCTGAGGGTCGCCAGCCCTGATAGCCTTGCCTGGTGGAAGCAGCACCTGTCCGGCGAGGCCTTCGCGACAGAAGAGATCGGCGCGACGGAAGAGATCGGCGCGACGGGAGAGATCGGCGATATCGGCGGCTACCCGTCGCTGGACTTCGAAGACCCGGAAGGCCAGCGCCTGCGTCTCGTCAGCGATGGCGGCAAGGGCGACAGTCATCCCTGGGCTCAAAGCCCGGTCCCCATCGAGCACCAGATACGCGGGCTCGGGCCTATCGCCATCAGCGTTCCCGACATCACCAACACTGAAGCGGTGCTGACCAGGGTGATGAACATGCGCAAGGCGCGGGACTATGCCTCGCCGGATGGTCAGGGCCAGGTTCACGTCTTCGAGATGGGAGAAGGCGGCCCGGCGGCGGAGCTTCATGTCGCCGTGCAGCCGGGCCTTGCGCCGGCACGCCAGGGCGCCGGTGCGGTCCACCACGTCGCATTCAGGGCGCCGGACCAGGAGATCTTGCATCAATGGACGGCGCGGTTGGCCGAGTTCCGCCTGCCGTCAAGCGGTGAGGTCGAGCGATACTACTTCCGCTCGCTCTATTTCCGGGAGCCGAACGGCATATTATTCGAGATCGCGACCGACGGCCCAGGGTTCACGGCCGACGAGCCGCTAGAAACGCTGGGCGAAAGCCTGGCCTTGCCACCGTTCCTCGAACCGAAACGGGCCGCGATCGAGGCCGGCCTCAAGCCGCTGGCATAGAACCTCTCAGCCTTATGGCGTTCTGGTGCGAGCGGAGCGCTTTGACAGACGACCGCAACGCTGATCAAAAGCGGCATGTCGAAACTTCTTGCGCTCGTTATCGTCGCCATGATGATCATTCAGCTGATCAAGCCGCTCGGCTGGCCGGGGCTGAAGCGGCGCAGCGATTTTTGGAAGCTGGCGGTATTGGCGATGGCGGCGATTTCGATAACAGCGGCGCTGGGTCATTGGACGTAGGGCCGGGGACGTAGGGCCGGGACGAAGGGCTGGGGACGTAGCGCTGACGGACCGCTATGCGAGGCGTGGTTCGTTGGCCAGCACCAAATCGACCAGATGTTCCGCCCAGGCCCGGTAGCCGGCTTCCGAGGCATGAAATCCGTCGGAGGCAAAACCGGCTTCGGCATCGGTGATCGGCAGGCGCGGCGCCGGCACAGCGCCGCGTTCGAGGCAAAGGCGCTCGCCCATCCGGTTCATCTCGGCGGCGCGGATTTCAAGGATCTTTCCGAGCAGCGGCGGCATTGCCGGTGCGCGGGTGAATTCCAGCACCGGCGACCACACCACGCGCGCCTCCGGCCATTTGGCGCGCAGCGCGTAGAGCAGGCCGCCAAAATCGCTTTTGAAGCGTGGCACCGAGTGAAAGTTCTTGGTGTCGTTGGTGCCGATGGCGAGCACGATATGCGTCCAGGGGTCGGCCGACAGGTTGGGCAGCACATGATCGCGGATCTGGCCTGAGGTCGCCGAGTTGAAGCCGGCTGCCCGCCAGCGCACCGCGCGGCCGGTGCGTTTCGAGATCAGCTCAGCCAGTTGCGCGGCCAGCCCATACTCGGAATTGCCGATGCCGACCGAGGCGGCGGAAGAATCGCCAAGCATCAGCAGCGAGATCGCCGGCGCCTGGCCCGAAATCTCGTGCATGACCGGACCTTGCGCCGGCAGCATGCGGCTGGTGCGGCGGCGCACGCCAAGCCCCTGCCAGACATAGACCGGAAAGGCGAGCCAGGTGAGGAGGGCAAGAAAGCGCTGCATCGCAAACCGTTTAATGGGGCAAACGACTTTCGGGCTCAACGCAAGCCGACAGCGCGCCGCATTTTTTTGGAGCATTTTGGAGCGGATGGAACCCGGGCCATGGCCCGGGTTCGGACGAGGATAAAAAAACCGGTCAGGCGGCCTGTTCCAGTTCCGGCTGCCATTTGCCAAGCGCTGCCAGGTGGTTCATGTGGGCGCGGTGGGCGAAAGCGGCCTGGGCCGCGGCGACGTTGGCCGCCTTGCCGGCCCAGGCCTTCTGTGGCGCCGCCTGCAAGGCGCGGCCATAGGAGAAGGTCAGCTTCCATGGATGCGGGCCGATGGCGTTGATGGCGTTGAGGTTGGCGGTCGCCTCCTCGTCCGATTGTCCGCCGGAGAGAAAGGCGATGCCGCCAATCGCTGCCGGCACCGTCTCGCGGAACAGTTTTATGGTCTTTTCTGCGACCTCTTCGGGGTTGCTGGTGTTGCCAGACTTCTTGCCGGCGAGAACCATGTTCGGCTTCAGAATGGTGCCTTCGAGGACGACGCGGGCGGCGTAGAGCTCGGTGTAGAGTTTCGTCAGCGTTGCCTTGCTGATCTCGTAGCAGGTGCCGATGTCGTGGGCGCCGTCCATCAGCACCTCCGGCTCGACGATCGGCACGATGCCGGCCTCCTGGCAGAGCGCCGCATAGCGGGCGAGCGCATGAGCGTTCGAGCCGATCGACGTGGCGGAAGGCACGCCTTTGGCGACGTCGATGTCGATCACCGCGCGCCATTTGGCGAAACGGGCGCCGAGCTTATAGTAGTCGGCGAGCCGCTCGCGCAGGCCGTCGAGGCCTTCGGTGATGGTGTCGCCGGGATACCCGGCCAGAGGCTTGGCGCCTGCATCGACCTTGATGCCCGGAATCGCGCCGGTCGCCTTGATGATGTCGACCAGCGGCGTGCCGTCCGCGGCTTTCTGACGAATGGTTTCGTCAAAAAGGATGACGCCGGAGATGTATCGGGTCATCGCCTCCTTGGCGCGGAACATCATCTCGCGATAGTCGCGGCGGCTGTCGGCGGTCGATTCGACGCCGATGACGTCGAAGCGCTTCTTGATGGTGCCGGAACTCTCGTCGGCGGCCAATAGACCCTTGCCGTCGGCCACCATCGCAGCGGCAATGTCCTCGAGACGTTCGCTCATTGTGCATCCTCCTGAACCGGTTGTTCCAACAGTGAAATATCCGGGCTAGCAGACCACCAGAGCAAGGCAGGTTCAAGTCGAACCATTCCGAGTGGAAAACTCGAATCGATTGAAACGCGCAAACGCCGTCGTCCGCCTGTTGCCCAGGGCATTCTATCGCTTCAGGACATCGACACCGGGAAGCGGCTTGCCCTCCATCCATTCCAGGAAGGCGCCGCCGGCAGTCGAGACATAAGTGAAGTCCTCGGCGACGCCGGCATGGTTGAGGGCGGCCACCGTGTCGCCGCCACCTGCCACCGAGATCAATTTGCCGGCCTTGGTGCGGGCCGCGGCGTGCCTGGCCGCCGCCACCGTCGCCCGGTCGAACGGCTCGATCTCGAACGCGCCGAGCGGGCCGTTCCAGACCAGCGTCGCGGCGCGGTCGATCCAGTCGGCAACGGTCTTCACGGTGTTTTCGCCGACATCGAGGATCATGGCGTCGGCCGGTACCTCTGCTATGGCGACGGTTTCGCTGGCGGCGCCCGCCTTGAATTCCCTGGCGACGACACCGTCGACCGGCAGGATGACGGCGCAGCCGGCTTCGGCCGCCTCGATCATGATCTGCTTGGCGGTGCTGGCGAGATCATGCTCGCACAGCGATTTTCCGACGGCGGTGCCGCGCGCGGCGAGGAAGGTGTTGGCCATGCCGCCGCCGATCACCAGCGCGTCGACCTTCTTCACCAGGTTCATCAGGAGGTCGATCTTGCTCGAGACCTTGGCGCCGCCGACGATGGCTACGACAGGGCGGACGGGATTGCCGAGGCCCTTTTCCAGCGCGTCGAGTTCGGCTTGCATGGTACGGCCGGCGAAGGCCGGCAGCAGGTGCGCAAGCCCTTCCGTCGACGAATGGGCGCGGTGGGCGGCGGAAAAGGCGTCGTTGACGAAGATGTCGCCATTGGCGGCGAGCTTTTCGGTGAAGGCCGGGTCGTTCTTCTCCTCGGCCTTGTAGAAGCGGGTGTTTTCGAGCAGCAGCACGTCGCCGTTGTTCATGGCGGCGACGGCGCTCGCGGCCTTGTCGCCGATGCAATCGGCCGCGAAGCCGACAGGGCGGCCAAGCACCTCCGCGGCCGCCCTGGCGATCGGCTCAAGCGAGAATTCGGGCGAAGGTCCATCCTTGGGCCGGCCGAAATGGGCAAGCAGGATGACCTTGGCGCCCTTGCCGGAAAGCTCGGCGATGGTCGGCGCGATGCGCTCGATGCGGGTGGCGTCGGTGACCTTGCCGTCGGCGACGGGAACGTTGAGGTCGACGCGCACCAGCACACGCTTGCCGTCGATATTGCCGATGTCGTCCAGTGTCTTAAAGCCGGCCATGCTGTTCCCTTTCGCGAAAAATCGCGGGGACCTTACCCCGCATCAACGACGATGCAAGACCTGCGTGGGAGTTCACGGAAAATATGATCCGCGCCTCGGGTCGCAAGCAGTCAGCCCTCGCCGGTTGTTTTTTCCATCACTGGCTGTGGAGCCGGTTCCGCGTCGTCCGGCGCCTCGGCATCCTGCTTTTTGGTCCGCTTGCGCCAATTGTGAACAAAGCCAACGATGCGGTCGGCGATCTCGCCGGCACTCAGGAACACTGGCACCCGCGCCACCGGCGCGGTCGGCTCCAGGGAAAGACCGAGACCGGTGATCCTGCCCTTGTCGTCGACGTCGCGGACGATCAGCTCGATCGGACCAATCAGCACGCGGTCGGCATATTCGGCATGGCCGCCGAGCCGCGCCGTCACCAGGTCGCCGACGGTCAGCTTGCGTTCCTCCTCGGTCAGGCCTGGCGCGTAAGCGGCTTCCAGTTCCGCGGCGGAGCGCGCCGGATCGACGGCGAAGGCGCCGAAGAAGTCGGCATCCTCGGGATCGACCACGGCGCGGCTGGCGAACAGCTTGTCGAGCAGGGCCGGATAGCGATCCGGCACGAAGATGTAGACATGGTCGCCGGCGGCGAGCCTGCCCATGTCCTGGAAGCGCATCGAGCGGCCGTCGCGCAGCACCAGCGACGGCCGCGCCCAGCGCGGAATGCGCTCGCCGCGCGCCACCGGGCTGCCTGGTGCCACGCGGTAGGCGAGCAGCTCGTGATGGGCGGAGCCAGGCAGTTCGAGCTCGACCTTGTCCAACGGACCCAGGCGGGCGGGCACGATCAGGCCGAGGCGGCGCGCCAGCGGTCCGACGGTCCATCCCTGGATGACCAGCGATACCAGCACCACGATGAAGGCGGTGTTGAAGATGAGGCGGCCATTCTCAAGACCGCCAAGCAGCGGCGTGATGGCGAGCAGGATCGACACGGCGCCACGCAGACCCACCCATGAGACGAAGGCGACTTCCGGGCGCGGCAGACGAAACGGCATCAGGCAAAGCCAGACGGCGATCGGCCGCGCCACGAATATCAGGAACAGGCCCAGCAGCACGGCCGGCAGCAGGATCGCCGGAAATTGCGAGGGCGTCGCGAACAGGCCGAGGATCAGGAACATGATGATCTGCGCCAGCCACGACATGCCGTCCTGGAAGCGCTTGAGGATGGTGACGGCGCGGATGTAGGAATTGCCGGCAATGAGGCCGGCGAGATAGACCGCCAGAAAGCCGGACCCGCCAATGGCGCCGGCGGCGGCGAACACCATCAGCGACAGCGTCAGCACGAAGATCGGCAGCAGCCCGTGGTCGAGATTGAGCCGGTCGACGAGGCGAACGATGGCGAGGCCGCCGAAAATGCCGACGATGGCGCCAAGCCCCATGTTGATAAGGAAGCCGAGGACGAGGTCGGTAACCAGCACCCTGGCCTCGGGGCTGGCGTTGGCGGCGATGATCTCGACCAGGCTTATGGTCAGGAAGATGGCGATCGGGTCGTTGGTGCCGGATTCCACCTCGAGCGTGGAACGCACGCGTTCGCGCAAATTGATCTCGCCGGCGCGCAGCAGGAAGAACACCGCTGCGGCGTCGGTCGAGGCGACAGCGGCGCCGAGCAAGAAGGATTCCAGCCAGCTGAGATCGAGCAGATAGTGGGCGACGGCGCCGAACAGGCCGGTGGTCAGAAGGACGCCGACGGTCGCCAGCGACAGCGCCGGTCCGGCCGCCTGCCGCAGGGCGTTGAGCGGTGTGCCGAAACCGGAATCGAACAGGATGACCGCCAGCGCCAGTGAGCCGGCAAAATAAGCCAGCCGCGCATTGTCGAACTGGATGCCGAGGCCGTCGGTTCCCGTGGCCAGGCCAATGCAGAGAAACAGCAGCAAGAGAGGGGCGCCGAAGCGGAAGGCGATCAGGCTCGAAAACGCGGCGGCGACGACGAGCGCGGCGCCGACCAGCGTCATGAGATAGATCGCATGCTCCATCCGCCAATTGCCCCTCGAATTCGTGTCCCTCTCGCTTTACGGGAGAGTGAGGCGAAGACATGACCGGTGCAAGGCGTGAGGGTGGTTTTTTGCCCTATGCCGCTGATTTTCGAGTGTTTTGGCGCTCAAGGCGCGGGTCTTGCCAGACAAACCCTTAGAGCGTCGTTGCGCATTCAAAAGGGCGCTGGGCGCTCTCATAAAAACGCCCGGACAGGCCGGGCGTTTTCATGTCGCGAGAGGATGGTTCCGCGATCAGGCGATGGTCTTGCCGAAGGCGACGGCGGTGTCGGCCATGCGGTTGGAAAAACCCCATTCATTGTCGTACCAGGACAGCACCGAAACGAAGTTGCCGTCCATGACCTTGGTCTGGTCGAGCGCCATGATCGAGGAATGCGGATCGTGGTTGAAGTCGATCGACACGTTCGGGTGACTGGTGACGGCGAGAACGCCCTTCAACTTGCCGTTGGAGGCGGCGATCACCGCCTCGTTGATTTCCTGCACCGTGGTCGAACGCTTGGCGATGAACTTGAAGTCGACAACCGAGACGTTCGGGGTCGGCACGCGAATGGAGATCCCATCGAGCTTGCCCTTGAGATCGGGCAGCACCAGGCCGATCGCCTTGGCCGCGCCGGTCGAGGTCGGGATCTGCGACAGCGCCGCGGCGCGGGCGCGGTAGAGATCCTTGTGCATGGTGTCCAATGTCGGCTGGTCGCCGGTGTAGGAGTGGATCGTCGTCATCATGCCCTTCTCGATGCCGACGGCCTCATGCAGCACGGCTGCCAGCGGTGCCAGGCAGTTGGTGGTGCAGGAGGCATTCGAGATGACAATGTGGTCCTTGGTCAGCTTGTCATGGTTGATGCCATAGACGACGGTGAGGTCGGCGCCCTCGGCCGGCGCCGAGACGAGGACGCGCTTGGCGCCGGCGGCGAGGTGCGCGGCGGCCTTGTCGCGTGCGGTGAAGATGCCGGTGCATTCGAGCGCAATATCGATGCCGAGTTCCTTCCACGGCAGCTGCGTCGGGTCCTTGATCGCGGTGACCTTGAATCTTTCGCTGCCGACGGTGATCTGGTCACCGTCGACCGTCACTTCATGCGGGAAGCGGCCATGCACGCTGTCGTAGCGCAGCAGATGCGCATTGGTCTCGACCGGGCCGAGGTCGTTGACGGCGACGACATCGATGTCCCTGCGGCCGGATTCGTGGATGGCGCGCAGGATGTTGCGGCCGATGCGGCCGAATCCGTTGATGGCAACTCTGACGGTCATTTTTCTCTCCCTGGGAGTTGGAGGCCGAAGATCAAGTCCGCAGCTTCATAACGGCGGGCTGGCAAAGAATCCAGCCGTCGATGGGTTGGATTTAAGTCCATTAGGTCGCGGCTGCCGGCGAAACCGCCATGTGCGGCTTCGCCGGGCACCAGTACATTTACTCGCCGTGCAGGCGGGCTTCCGCCGCCTTCACCGTCGCTTCGGCGGTGATGCCGAAATGCGGATAGAGCTGTTCAATCGTGCCAGAGGCGCCGAAGCCGGTCATGCCGATGAAGATGCCGTCGGTGCCGATGAAATGATCCCAGCCCTGGCGGATGCCGGCTTCGATGGCGATCTTGACCGGCGCGTTGCCGATCGTCTTCTTGCGGTAATCAGCACTTTGCTTGTCGAACAATTCGAAGCAGGGCACAGAGACGACGCGGGTCGGATGGCCGTGCTTCTCCAATGCCTCGCGCGCCGCCAGCGCAATCTCGACCTCGGAACCCGAAGCGAAGATCGTCACCGCCGCATCGCCACTGGCAGCGGCCAGCTCATAGGCGCCCTGGCGACAAAGGTTTTCCGCAACGAAGTCGTTGCGCACCGCCGCCAGGTTCTGCCGGGTCAGCGCCAGCGTCGAAGGCGTCTTTTCCTGCTCGAGGGCCAACTGCCAGCATTCGGCGGTCTCGACCGCGTCGGCCGGGCGGAAGACACTATGGTTCGGAATGGCGCGCAGTGCGGCCAGATGCTCGACCGGCTGATGGGTGGGGCCGTCTTCGCCGAGACCGATGGAATCGTGGGTCATGACGAAGATCGAGCGGATGCCCATCAGCGAGGCGAGCCGCATCGACGGACGGGCATAGTCGGAAAAGCACATGAAGGTGCCGCCATAGGCGATGAGGCCGCCATGCAGCGTCAGTCCGTTGAGCGCGGCGGCCATGCCGTGCTCGCGGATGCCGTAGTGAACGTAGCGCTGGCCGTAATCGTCTGCCGTGATGTTCTTGGTCTGGCTGGTCTTGGTGTTGTTGGAGCCGGTCAGGTCGGCCGAGCCGCCGATGGTTTCCGGCACGGCGCCATTGATGATTTCGAGCGCCATTTCCGACGATTTTCGGGTGGCGACTTTCGGTTTGTCCGCGGCGAGCTTCTTCTTGTAGTCGGTGATGACGGCGTCGAAATTCGCCGGCAGCGTGCCACTGATGCGGCGCTCGAATTCGCTGCGCAACTGGGCGTCGGCCCTGGCAAGGCGGCCTTCCCAGTCGGCGCGTGCCTGGACGCCGGTCTTGCCGGCGTCGCGCCAGGCATCGAGGATATCGGCAGGAACTTCGAAGGGCGGATAATCCCAGCCGAAGAATTTTCTCGCGCCGGCGATTTCCTCGGCGCCGAGCGGCGAGCCGTGCGCCTTGTTGGTGCCGGCCTTGGTCGGCGCGCCGAAGCCGATCGTCGTCTTGCAGGCGATCATCGTCGGTTTGTCGGAATGCCGCGCCGCCTCGATGGCATAGGCGATCGCTTCCGGATCCTGGCCGTCGATGTGGCTGGCGTTCCAGCCGGACGCCTGGAAGCGGGCGACCTGATCGGTGTTGTCGGCCAGCGAAACCGGGCCGTCGATCGAGATGTTGTTGTTGTCCCAGAAGACGATCAGCTTGTTCAGCTTGAGATGTCCGGCAAGCGCGATGGCTTCCTGGGAAACGCCCTCCATCAGGCAGCCGTCACCGGCGAGCACATAGGTGTAGTGGTCGACGAGGTCGTTGCCGAAGGCGGCATTCATGATGCGCTCGCCGAGCGCGAAACCGACCGAATTGGCAAGTCCCTGGCCGAGCGGGCCGGTCGTCGTCTCGATGCCGGCGGCATGGCCATATTCGGGATGGCCTGCCGTCCTCGACCCCACTTGCCGAAAATGCTTGATCTGGTCGAGGGTGATGTCCTCGTAGCCGGTCAGATAAAGCAGCGAATAAAGCAGCATCGAACCGTGGCCGGCCGACAGGATGAAACGGTCGCGATCGGGCCAATGCGGGTTCTTCGCATCGTATTTCAGGAAACGCGTGAACAGCACCGTGGCAATGTCGGCGCAGCCCATGGGCAGGCCGGGGTGGCCGGACTGGGCCTTCTCGACGGCGTCCATGGAAAGAAAACGGATCGCATTGGCCATCCGGTCATGTTGTTCACGCGAGGTCATGCTTCCTCCAGTGTCGGGGTTCGGGGCCTTGGGAGAGCCCTGGAAAGGGGTGCGCGACACATAGCAGGCGCGGCTTTTTAGTCAACAAACCGGCGCGTATTTGCCAATCTTGTTGATCAGTAAACCGGCGCTTTTGCCGGTCTTGCGATGGCGCCAGGAGGGCTTTGGTGGCCTAAATTAGCGTTAGCAGGGGACAGTCGCGAGAGCTTTATTGACGTTGGCTTCACACGGCGCGTAATGTTTCAGACATAACGCGTTCTGAACGTGGATGATTCGGTGATGGGCAGGGCGCAGGACGAAAGCCATGACCGGGGAAACGACACTCAAGGAAGTCATCGCCAGGCTGGGTAAGGCCATCGAGGGGCTGGAAAACGCCGTCGCGGCCAAGCTCGAGCACGAGCGCGACTATACGGAAGCCGAGGCGGAGGTGCAGCGCATGAACGCCGACCGCTCGCGGCTGGCGCAGGAACTCGACAATTCCGAAGCGCGCGCCGAACGGCTGGAAGACGCCAACAAGGAAGTGTCGCGTCGGCTGGTGACCGCCATGGAAACCATCCGCGCCGTGTTGGATAGATAGGGGCTGGCCCAATGGCACAAGTCACGGTTTCCATCGATGGCAAGCAGTATCGCATGGCTTGCGACGAGGGCCAGGAAGAGCATCTGATCGACCTTGCCGAGCGCTTCGACCGCTATGTCTCGCATCTGAAAGACTCATTCGGCGAAATCGGCGACCAGCGGCTGACGGTGATGGCCGGCATCATGGTCATGGACGAGCTTTCGGAACTGCAAAAACGCGTCAAGGGCATGGAAAGCGAAGTGCTGACGCTGCGCAAGACGCGTGACGAGGCGCTGACCAAGGCCGACAAGAACGATTCCGTACTGACCCAGGCGCTTGGCGCGCTCGCCCAACGCATGGAAGATCTGGCCACGACGCTGGCGGTGAACAAGGCCTAGATTTCCACTACTGTCGCGCCCAACGCCCTATTGCGCCGGCATCAATGGGCGGGAAATGCTGCTGTTTGCGACAAAAGGCGAAAAAGTTTTCGTCGCCGGCCCCGGTACCGGTGCAACAGGCGTATGAAGGATGACGCCGCAGTGGTAAAAAGGCGGAAGCAGGGCCGGTGGGTGGTCCATGCCGGCTGCAATCACAGGGTAGGGACGCATCATGAGCCTTCGTATCAACGACACCGCGCCGGATTTCACGGCCGAAACCACGCAAGGGACGATCAACTTCCACGAATGGATCGGTGACGGCTGGGCGGTGCTTTTCAGCCATCCGAAGAATTTCACGCCGGTCTGCACGACCGAGCTCGGCACGATGGCCGGGCTGGAAGGCGAGTTCAAGAAGCGCAACGTCAAGATCATCGGCATTTCCGTCGATCCGGTCGAGAGCCATGGCAAATGGCAGGAAGATATCAAGAAGGCGACCGGCCAATCGGTGAACTACCCGTTGATCGGCGACAAGGACCTCAAGGTCGCCAAGCTCTACGAGATGCTGCCGGCGGGCGCCGGCGAAACCTCGGAAGGCCGCACGCCCGCCGACAACGCTACGGTGCGTTCAGTTTATGTCATCGGCCCAGACAAGAAGATCAAGCTGGTTCTCACCTATCCGATGACGACCGGCCGTAACTTCGATGAGATCCTGCGTACGATCGATTCCATACAGTTGACCGCCAAGCACCAGGTGGCGACGCCGGCGAACTGGAAGCAGGGCGAGGACGTCATCATCACCGCCGCCGTTTCCAACGAGGATGCGGTCAAGCGTTTCGGCGCCTTCGAGACGATCCTGCCGTATCTCCGCAAGACCAAGCAGCCCTCCGCCTGAGAAGGCGGCACGGAAGGATTTTCGGCTTTTTTGCCTCGGCGAAGCATGCGGTGCTTGACGGCGCGGCGCTGGCGAATGACCATGCTCTTCTTTTACCCCGGCAGGGAAAACCATTCCTGCCGGGTGGGAGTTGAGGGAGCCGGGATTGGACGCATCATCGGCCAAGCTGCAGGTGGCAGGCTTTTACGACAAGCCGAGCGGGTCCATCCAGTATGTCGTTGCCGACCCGCAGACGCGACGATGCGCAATCAT
Organism: Mesorhizobium sp. WSM4846; assembly: GCF_055811415.1. Classification (NCBI taxonomy): domain Bacteria; kingdom Pseudomonadati; phylum Pseudomonadota; class Alphaproteobacteria; order Hyphomicrobiales; family Phyllobacteriaceae; genus Mesorhizobium; species Mesorhizobium sp. WSM4846. Next base: position 1,874 of record NZ_JBVVPZ010000032.1, on the reverse strand, counting down.
CGATCCGGTCCTGGATTTCGACGAGAAGTCCGGCAGCACTGCCACGAAAAATGCCGACGCCCTGCTCGACTTCATTAGAGATCAACGGCTGGTTGTCGAATGGATCCTCGACACCCACCCGCATGCCGACCATTTCTCGGCGGCACACTATCTCAGCACGAAGACAGGAGCGCCGACGGCGATCGGCGAGAAGGTCGTCGACGTCCAGAAACTGTGGAAGGCAATCTACAACTGGCCGGGGTTTCCTGCCGACGGATCCCAGTGGAACAGGCTGTTTGCCGACGGCGAGACCTTTTCGGTCGGCGGCGTTCCGGCAAAGGTGCTTTTTTCGCCGGGCCACACGCTGGCCTCGATCACCTATGTGATCGGCGACGCCGCTTTCATCCATGATACGCTGTTCATGCCGGACAGCGGCACGGCGAGAGCGGACTTTCCCGGCGGCAGTGCCGCGCAACTCTGGCGCTCGATCCAAAATATCCTCGCGCTGCCGGACGAGACACGTCTGTTCGTCGGTCATGACTACCAGGTGGAGGGGCGCGAGCCCTTGTGGGAGAGCACGGTCGCGGAACAAAAATCCAAGAACACCCATGTTGCCGCCTGCAGGACGGAGGCCGATTTCGTAGCGTTGCGCGAGGCGCGCGACAGGACGCTGCCGATGCCGAGGCTGATCCTGCACGCGCTGCAGGTCAACATGAATGGCGGGCGCTTGCCGGAACCGGAATCCAACGGCCGCCGCTATTTGAAATTTCCGCTCGATTGCCTTTGAGGGGTCGTTGGCAGACTGAACTTCGCATTCCGGAAGCCAGCGCCGCCCCTCATTGCCTCTTCTCACTACACTATACGGGGACAAGGTGGCGGCAGCCGGACGAGGGGCAGTGCAGAGGCCAGCCAGTCTAGCTTCAGGGTTTTGTTCGGCGGACTAAATGTTCATACGTGATTTGCCAACGGTCGCTCTCGGAAGATCTTTCCTCGCCGATCCAATGGAAGCTGTTGGCAGTGATCTCGGTGAAACGCCATCGAGTTTTCAGACCGCGCGAATCAGTGCCGAGTTGGACAATGTCCTTACCCTCGGCCCGCCCGATCTGGCGCGAGTGATCTCGATTGAGCGGGTCATTCCATATGATGTGCCAGCCATCGATCCCAGGATCGAAGATGCGCAAAGTCGTGCCATACATCGTGGACGGCGCAGGGCGCTTGGGCCTGATCCAGACGTCCTGAATCGCGCGGCCTTCGAGCACCCAGCCAAAATGGCATTCTCCATCCCATTTCTGGATTGTGCGGTCATCGCGGTAGTGGACCGTGTCCATTTCCCAGCTTCCAATTAACCATCCATACAGGTTCATGTCTTTCGCTCGGTCGGCTGAGGGACCGTCGGATCCGAGAGCGGTGAGAAACGGAGAAATCGTCATCGTCATACTGCCTTTGGTTTCCAAGTAGGCGAGCTCAACTGCCCAGCGCAGCCCCGACGGCCCGTTGTCGCGCCCGCTTGCCGCAAGCGCCGCCTCGTGAAATTTTCGCGACGGAAGCCCGTGTCGGCGCCGGAACATTGCCGCCACAACTTGCAGCGTTGCGGTTTCCAGGGCTTGGGGAAAATTGCTATAATGCCGCTATGAGCCGGCCAGGCTGATCACATCGATGATTGAGCGGTTTATGGCGACGGATCGGGCGTTCGCGAAGGCGCGGCGGAACCGGCAACCCCAGCTGGAATATGACACCAAGGGACAGTTCCCGGCAGTCAGTGGACCACAAAAAAGGCGGCGCCAGGTACCAGGCGCCGCCGCGATTTTTTTACGCCGGGGGTTTTAAGCCGCCCGCTGCGCCGCGATGGTGCGCAGCGCCGGCATATGGCGCTTGGCTGCGGGCGTGACCGCGGC